>JAAAOG010000192.1 GCA_009909005.1 Alphaproteobacteria bacterium
GCAGTGATCGACACGCTGCCGCAATTCGAGCCGGAGGGCATTGCCTATTACGTGAATCCCCTGGGATAAGTGTGGCAGGCCCCTTCCCATAGACCGCGCAAGGGTTTAAGGTCCAACAGTCGACAAGACACCACAAAAAAAGACTGGAGGACGCCCAAATGATCCATCATCCGAAGACCCCGCCGCGTGCTCATCGCGAGGCCGTCGACGGTGTCACCGAAGCCCGCCGCGACTTTATCAAGACGCTGGCTGCCGGCAGCGCCGCCGTTGCCGCCGCCGGCACCATCGCCGCCCCGCATGTCGCAAGCGCCCAGGCCGAGGGCCTGAATTTCCGGATCCAGAGCTCGTGGCAGCCGGGCACCACCGGCTATGAGATCTTCGAGAACTGGTGCGGTTCGATCGTCGAGCTGACCGACGGCGAGCTCGCGCTCAGCCCCTTCCCGGCGGGCGCGGTCTCCGGCGACTTCCAGCTGTTCGATGCGGTGCGCAACGGCGTGCTGGAAGGCATGAACCTGTTCACCGTCTATTGGGCCGGGCGCATGCCGGCCGGTGTGTTCCTGTCGTCCTTCCCGATGGGGCTCAACCATCCGCACCAATGGGACATGATGTTCTGGTCCTATGGCGGGACCGAGATCGCCCGCGAGCTGTATGAGCGCAACGGCCTGTATTTCGTCGGCCATGTCCATCACGACATGAACCTGATCCATTCCAAGGTGCCGATCAATTCGCTGGCGGATTTCGAGGGGCTGAAGCTGCGCGTGCCCGGCGGCATCGTCGCCGACTGCTTTGCCGCCATCGGCGCCCGCACCACGCTGCTGCCGGGCTCGGAAGTCTACCCGGCGCTGGAACGCGGGGTCATCGATGCCGCCGACTACACCGGTCCGGCAGTCAATTACGAGCTCGGCTTCCACCAGGTGACCGATGTGGTGGTCATGGGACCGCCCTCGACGCCCTGCCTGCACCAGCCGGTCGACTTGATGGATATCTCCTTCAGCCTGCGGGCCTGGAACCGGCTGTCGGACCGCCTGAAGGACCTTATGGAAGACCTGGTCAAGGGCTATTCGGTCACCCACTACACCGCCATCCAGGAGGCGAACAAGACCGCCTGGCAGGCGCTGACCGAGGCCGGGACGACCATCACCCGTCTGTCCGAGGAGGACGTCACCCGATTCCGCCAGGTCGCCATTCCGCTCTGGTTCGACTGGGCCAATCGCGATCCCAGCGCGGCGCGGCTGTTCGAGCGGCACCTGCAGGTCATGCAGGACCCGACCGTGGCCTATATCACGCCCGAGGACATCGCCGAGTATGAGCTGAACCTCTAGGCTGCGCTGCGGGGGTCCGGTCCATCCGTCTTGCCGGGCCGCAGCGGGCGGCCCGGACTCCCCGTGCGCCCTGCCATGGCAAACAAGGGCGTCGACCATGCTTCCCGAGGTGAATTTCGTGCTGCCCCACTGGCTGTATTGGGGCGGCCTGGTCGCGTTTCCGCTCGTCTTCATGATCGTCGTCCGGCTGCGCGAAACCCAGATGAGCCGGGCCGAGCGGCAGGCGGCCATCGACGAGGCCAGGACCCTGGATTTCGTTGAGGAAGGCATCAATCTTCAAGACCATCTGGAACGTCTGGCCTCCGGCACCGCCCTGACGCGGGCGATTGACAAGCTGTCGCTGTTTACCGGTGTCTTCGTCGCCTATTGGACGATTATCGCCGTGGTCGTCTACTTTTACGAAGTCGTTGCCCGGTATTTTCTGAATTCGCCGACGAACTGGGCGCATGAGTCGATGTTCCTGATGTTCGGGATGCAGTACATCCTTGCCGGCGCCTATGCCTATCACCATGATGCGCATGTCCGGGTCGATCTGTTCTACGCCAAGGCCAGTCCCCGCGCGAAGGCAGCGCTGGATATCATCACCTCTTTCGCCTTTTTGATATTCATCCTGGCTTTTCTTTGGACCTCGTGGACATTCTTTGCAGCCTCGATGGATCAGAACCGGGTTTTCTTCGCCAGCGGCTGGTTCAACGAGGTGTCCTTCAGCGAATGGGCGGTGGCCTATTATCCGGTCAAATTCAGCCTGGTGGTCGGCGGCCTGTTGCTGGCTCTCCAGGGGCTGAGCCGGCTGATCAAGGATGTTCAGGTCTTCGTGCTGGAGGACATGCTCAATGGCTAGCCCCGACATCGAGCTGCAGCCGGAGCCGATGCGCCGGCAGGGCTACACACCGAGCCTGACGGCCTGGGCCGTCATTCTCATCTGTACCGTCCTCGGCGTTCTGGTTCTCGTCGAGATCATCAACATCGCCTTCGTCGACCCCTATGCGGCGGAGCCGTTCCTCTGGTCCTTCCAGGGCGCGCTCGGCGATATCGGCATCGCCCGGCTGTCGATCATCATGTTCCTCTCACTGCTGGTGCTGCTGGCGCTCGGCCTGCCGCTCGCCTTCGTCACCGGTTCCTTGGGCGTGCTGTTCATTTACGTGGTCGGGGATCAGTTCATGCTGAACATCATCCCGACCCGCATTTTCCCGCTGATGACCAATTATCAGCTGTCGGCCATCCCGCTGTTCATCTTCATGGCGTCGATGCTGGAGCGGGCCGGGCTGATCGACGAGATGTTCGACGTCATCTACAAATGGCTGGGCGGGGTTTCCGGCGGCCTGGCGGCGGCGACCATCATCGCGTCGACCATCCTGGCCGCCATGGTCGGGGTGATCGGCGCCGCCGTCGTCACCATGGGACTGATCGCCCTGCCGGCGATGCTGAAACGCCGCTACGACCCGAAGATCGCGCTGGGCTCGATCATGGCCGGCGGGACGCTGGGCATTCTCATCCCGCCGTCGATCCTTGCCATCATCTATGCCGTCGTCGCCCAGCAATCGGTCGGCGAGCTTTATGTCGGCTCGGTGCTGCCGGGACTGATGCTGTCGGGCCTCTACATCGTCTATGTGTCGATCCGGACGGCCCTCGATCCGCGCAAGGGACCGCCCCTGCCGGTCGGCGAGCGGGTCGACTGGGGAACCAAGTTCAAGCTTCTGGGCCGCATGCTGGCGCCGATCATCCTGATCGCGGTGGTCCTCGGCGTGATCTTCAGCGGCGCGGCGACGCCGGTCGAGGCGGCGGCGATCGGCAGCTTCGGCGCCATGGTGGTCGCGGCCCTGCACGGCCAGCTGACCTGGATCCACGTGCGCGACGCGGCGGTCAGCACCATGAAGGCCAGTGCCATGGTGCTGTGGATCATTTTCGGCGCCACCATCTTTGTCGGCTTCTACATCCTGCGCGGCGGCCAGGAGTTCGTCTCCGAGCTCATCCTCGGCATCGGTCTCGGGCCCTATGGGATCCTGGTGCTGATGATGGTGATCCTGGTCTTTCTCGGCATGTTTCTCGACTGGGTCGGCATTCTCCTGCTGGCCGTGCCGATCTTCATTCCGATCGTCAACCAGCTGGCCTTTGACGGCCTGCTGGGCCTGCCGGGCGTCGCCCCGCAGGACATCGCCCTGTGGTTCGGCGTGCTCTATCTCGTCAACATGCAGATGAGTTTTCTCTCGCCGCCCTTCGGCTACGCCCTGTTCTATCTGCGCGGCGTCGCGCCGAAGGAAATCGCCACGGGCACCATCTTCCTCGCCGCCCTGCCGTTCCTGGCCCTGCAGGTGCTCGGTCTCGCCGTGTGCGTCCTGTTTCCGGAGATCGTGCTCTGGCTGCCGCGGCAGGTCTATGGCGGCGGCTGACCGGCTTTCGGGTGACGCGGGGGAGGGCGCGGGGCCGTGCCCTGCCCTGCGCCAACGCCTCTCCCTGCTCTCCGGTCGGGAGTACCTATACAAAAGGCGGAGAATTTCGCCTCAAAGGGTAATTACCCTTATTCTTTTTAACAGTTAGGCTTTATACAGGACTATACCTTCGGTCCGACGCGGGTAGCGCCCCGACGCTTATGGCCCCTCCGTCCGAGATTGCCACCGGCGCCCTGACCAGCCTGTTTGTTCTGCTGGGTCTGGCGTTCCTCCTGGCGCTGAGCATTCGCTGGCTCAGGCGGCTGCCGGACCGACTGTCTTCCACGGTCCTGGGGCTTGCCTTCGGGGCGGCGGCCGTTGGCTGCATGCTGTCGCCCTTTCCGATCACCGACGACACCATCGGCGATTTCCGCAATATCGTCGTCGCCGGCTCCGGGATTGTCGGCGGCCCGTGGACGGCGGCGATCACGGCGGTCGTGGCCGGCGCCTATCGAATCAGTCTCGGCGGCTATATCTGGGGCGCGCTCGGCGTCATTGCCAGCGCCGCGCTGGTGGGGCTGGCAGCCCGGGCGCTCTGGCAGCGGCTGCAACGCCAGCCCTGCACCATCGATCTGTTCGTCGCCGGGGGCGTGCTGGCCCTTGTCAATGCCGCCTGGGCCTTCGCGGCGCCGACCTGGCCGGAGCGCTGGTTCCTGTTCGAGGTGATCCTGACCATCGGGCTGATCTGCTATCCCGGGGCTCTGTTCCTGTTCTGTCGCTTCATCCGCAGCGAGATCGACCGGCTGGACCGGGTCGACGACCTCGCCCGCCTGAATGCCGATCTGGCGAAGCTCAATCGCGATCTCGGCGCCGCCAAGAAGGCAGCCGAGGCCGCCAATGCCGCGAAGTCCGAGTTTCTGGCCAATATGAGCCACGAGCTGCGCACGCCGCTCAATGCCATTCTCGGTTTTTCGGAACTGATCCAAAGCCGCGCCTTCGGCGACGAGGCCGTGGACCGCTATGCCGCCTATGCCGGCGATATCCGCACCAGCGGCGAGCTGCTGCTGGCGATGATCGACGACATTCTGGACCTGTCGCGGATCGAAAGCGGCTCCTACGCCCTGAGACGCGCCGAGATTGCCCTGGAGCCGGTGGTCAGCCAGACGCTGCGACTGATCGAGAGGCGCGCGTCCGCGAAATCGCTGCAGCTGGACATGCGGTTCGAGGCCAATCTGCCGAAGCTGCATGCCGACACCCGCGCGCTCCGCCGGGTGATCCTCAACCTGGTCGGCAATGCCGTGAAATTCACGCCGCATGGCGGCCGGATCACGGTCCGCGGCGAGACCCATCAGGATGCGTGCGTCCGGCTGGTCATCGAAGACACCGGCCCCGGCATCAACCCCGACATGCTGGAGCGGCTGATGCAGCCCTTCGAGTACATGGCGCCGTCGCTGACCAAGGCGCATGAGGGTGTCGGCCTCGGCCTGCCGCTCGTGCAGAAACTGGTGTCGCTGCATCAGGGCGAATTCTGTCTCGAGAGCCAGCCGGGAAGCGGAACGCGGGCCATCGTGACGCTGCCGGCGGTCGCCGAACCCGAGCGACTGAGCGCGTGAGCGGGCCGATCAATCGATCATGTGGCGGACTGAGGCGAGCGCGTGTCGAAGGGCCGGGGCGATTGCAGGACGACACTTTCGTCATCGCCCCCAGCCAGGCGGTGTAGAGGAACAGCGCCGTTTCCTCCGGGTCGAGGCTTTCGGGGCGGCTGCCGTCTTTATGGCCCTGGCGGACGAGCGCGGCGTAAAGGCCTGTCGAGCCGGTGGCCTCATATTAGACCGGTCGTCTACGAGCTTGAAGTCGGCGCATTGCGTGACAGCATTAAATTCTGCGAGTAAACGGGCAGATTTATTACCGTTTCAGTTTTCTCGGTAGTAATTTGTAAAGATTGTTTAAGCCTCCATCTCTCTGAATCGGATCACCGTCGAAGCGACCCGAATAAACAGTAAATTTACGGATTTGCTATTAATCGTGGAGCGCAACGACGCCGCAGAGCGGGCTGCATGCCCGATCTTGTTACCGTAAGACCTGCCCTGATCGACTATGGAGGATAGAACGTGAGACCCTTCACCCCTTGCGCCGCGGCAATGGTCGCTGGCTTTGCCTTCGCCTTCTTCTCTCCCCTGCCGTGTGCAGCTCAGGAGCTTGCTACGCCTGCCGAAGCGGAAGCCATGTTCGACGAAGCCATGGCGTACATCGACGAACATGGGCTGGACGCGGCCCGGGAAGCGTTCAATGATCCGGACGGCGAATTCATTTACAAGGATCTGTACGTTTTCTGCATCGATTATGATGGCATCCGGACGGCGTTCGGCCCCAATCCGGCCCATACCGGCCGAAATGTGATCGACCTTCGCGACCGCGAGGGCCGCGCCATCGTCGCCGAGATCATTGAGGTGGTTCAAGACGGGGAACGCCATATTTATCAGTATACATGGCCTAACCCCGTCACAAACCGGATCGGTCCAAAATATTCCTACGTCCAGGCTGTCAGTTCCGACGAATTCTGTGGCGTCGGATATTACGAGTAATCCGGTTCGAGAAGAAGTCCGGCCGAACGTCGGGATGCGTTCGGCCGGCAAGGATTGAGGACGAGAAATCAATGCGCCTGCTCCAGCTGTTCTCCAATGCAAGCATCCGTACGAAGAACCTTTGCACCCTGATCGTGGTGCTGCCGCTGCTCGTGGGAATCTCCGGGGTGGCGCTCTGGATGAGCAACCAGCAATACGATAGCGCCCGGTGGCTGCATGACGTTGCTTTCCGCAGCGATCAGCTGAGCCGTCAACTGCTGCAGGCCGTGACGGCAACCCATAGCCAGGTCTATCGCGTCACCACCTGGGCGAATGTCAGCGGTGTCGACGACAACGTTCGGGCTGACATCGACCAGGCCCGCACGCTGCTCGACCAGGCCGACACGCTGCTCGCCGCGTATATTGACGGCTTCTCGACTCTTGACGGGTCAACGTCAGTTTATAACGAGGAGCTGGTGAGCGAGACCCGCGCGGCCTTAACCGCTTACCGTAATGCGACGGAGAGCGTTCTCGTCAGTGCAGACGATCCTTTTAGCCTCAACTTCACTGTTCAGGACGCCGACAGAAAGTTTGTAAGAATAAATGCAGCGACATCTGCAATGCAGGACTTTGCCGCCGAAAGTGCAGCGGCAACCTTTGATGCGCTTAAGGAAAGCCGTGACCAGGCTCAAACAATTTTTATTGGGATGAGTTTCGCAGCCGTTGCTGCGGCGATCATCGTGCTGTTCCTGATTTCCCGGTCGATTTCCCGACCCATCGTCGACCTGACAAGCATCATGGCCCGGCTGGCGGAACACGATACTTCGGTGGAGATCCCGGCCGTCGGCAAGAAAGATGAAGTCGGGCAGATGGCGCGGGCCGTCCAAGTGTTCAAGGACAACATGATCAAGGCGGAGGAACTCGCCGAGGCAGCCGCCGCCGAGAGCGAGCTGCGGGAACGTCGGGTCGCCCATCTAGACAGGCTCACCTCGGATTTCGAGACGCAGGCCGCCAACTTGCTGGCCATGGTCACCGAGGCCTCAGGCAGGATGGAGACGACTGCCAGCGAGCTTTCAGCGACCGCCGAACAGGCCAATCGGCAGACCTCTGCCTGCGCCGCCTCCTCTGCGCAGGCGCAGAGCAGCGTCCAGACCGTTGCCTCGGCGGCGGAGGAGCTGTCGGCCTCCATCCAGGAGATCGGCCAGCAGGTGCATCGCTCCAACGACATCGCCAGCGCGGCCGTCGGCGAGGCCGACCAGAGCAATGCGCAGGTTCAGAATTTGGCCTCTTCGGCCGACAAGATCGGCGAGGTGGTCAAGATGATCACGAACATTGCCGAGCAGACCAACCTTCTGGCACTCAACGCGACCATCGAGGCGGCCCGCGCGGGCGAAGCCGGCAAGGGGTTCGCCGTGGTCGCCAACGAGGTCAAGGCGCTGGCCAACCAGACGGCCAAGGCGACCGATGAAATCGCCGGGCATATCGCCGGCATTCAGGGCGCCACCGGCGCCACGGTCGAGGCGATCCAGGGCATCGGCCGGCGCATTCGCGAGATGAGCGAAATCTCCACGACGGTCGCCTCGGCGGTGGAGGAGCAGAACGCCGCGACCCGGGAAATCGCCCGCAATGTCCAGCAGGCCGCCGCCGGCGCCGGCGAGGTGACGAGCACCATCGGCGATGTCAGCCAGGCTGCGGATGCCACCGGCGCCGCCGCGAACGAGGTGCTGGGCGCCGCCACCGACCTCGCCCGCAATGCCCAGGAGCTGCAGAGCTTCGTCCAGCAGTTCCTGGCCGATGTCCGTGCGGCGTAGTCCCGGAACGCGTTTTTCGTCGCCCTCTTGACAGGGCCTTGGCTCCGGCGATGCTGGGACCCTGTCCTCCTCAGCCGCCGGAGCCTTTCCCGTGTCCGACACTCCGCGTCTTGCCGGCCGTCTTGCCGTGATCACCGGCGCCTCCCGCGGCCTCGGCGCCGCCCTGGCGCGCCGCTTCGCCGCGGAGGGCGCGCATGTCGTGCTGGTCGCCCGCACGGTCGGCGGGCTGGAGGAGGTCGACGATACGATCCGGTCAGCGGGCGGCGAGCCGGCGACGCTGCTGCCGCTGGACCTCGCCGAGCTCGACAAGGTCGACGCGCTGGGACCCGCGCTGTATGAGCGCTTCGGACGGCTCGACGTGCTGGTCTGCAATGCCGCCGTGCTGAAAGCCTTGAGTCCGGTCGCCTATGGCGATCCCGGCCTGTGGGACCCGGTGCTGACCGTCAATCTCACCGCCAATTACCGGCTGATCCGCACCCTCCATCCCCTGCTGCGCACCGGTCCGGCCGGCCGGGTGATCGCCGTCACCTGTACGCCCGGCCATGTTCCGGCCCCCTTCTGGGGGGCGTACGGGGTGAGCAAGGCCGGCCTGGAAAACCTCGTCGCCATGTACGCGGCCGAGACGGCGACCGAGGCGGTCCGGGTCAACCTTGTCGACCCCGGGCCGATGCGGACGCGGTTGCGCGCCACCGCCTATCCGGGCGAGGACCCGGCCGCGCCGCCGGAGCCGGACTCCCTGACCGACGTCTTCGTCGATCTCGCCGCCCCCGACAGCAGCGCGCATGGCCGGCGCATCGCCCTGCAGCCATCCTGAGTCCCTGTCCGCACAGAGTCCGGTCGCTCGGGTCCACCCGGCCGCTCGAGTCCAGAGGAGACACAGCATGGACCGCTTCACCGGGGGCTGCCTGTGCGGCAAGGTGCGGATCGTGGCGTCGGGACGCCCGTACCGCGTCGGCCTCTGTCACTGTCTCGACTGCCGCAAGCATCATGGGGCCCTGTTCTACGCCGCCGCGGTGTTCCCCCGGGATGCGGTGACGATCACCGGCGAAACGCGGGACTATGCCGGGCGGTTCTTCTGTCCCGTCTGCGGCTCGTCGGTTTTCGCGCGCAGCGACGACGAGATCGAAGTGCACCTGGGATCCCTCGATGACCCGGACCGGCTGAGGCCGAGCTACGAAAGCTGGGTCATCCGTCGCGAATCCTGGATTCCCCCCTTTCCGGGCACAAGACGATACGACCGCGATCGCGAGGCCACGGATCGTCTTGAGGGGCCGGTCGAGGGCGAAGGGTGACGCTGCCGGCCGCCGGACCAGCCGGGACTCAGTCGGCCGGGCTCCGGATGGGGCAGCCGCGGCGCGGCAGCAGGTCCGTGCGCCCGGCCGGGTGCAGCCTTAGCAGAATGCGCCGGGGCAGGGCCCGGGGCTCGATGATGCGGCTGTCGCGCGCGGTTTCGAAGGGGCCGGGAAAGCCCTCCGTGCCGTAGAACGCAATGCCGGTGGTCACGAAATCCAACAGGCTGGCATGCACGGTGGTGGTGGGGAAGTCCCAGCGGGCCTGCAGGATGGTCGGGCCCCGGCCTTCGGGATAGGCGCGGCACACGGCATCGGGCGGGCCGAAGGCGGCGTCCAGCCCGTCCAGCAGCTCTGCATAAGCCGCATCCGTCACCGCGGCGTCGCGGCGCTCCAGCAGGACCTGCGCCAGGGCGTCGTCGCGGCGGTCCATTTGCAGAAAGGCGGTGAACTCGAGTCCGGCAAAGCGGGCTTCGAACAGCGCCCGGTCGGCATAAAGCGGCCCGAAATCCCAGGGTCCGGGAAGCGCCGTCAGCGCCTCGCCGAACGCGTCCTCCAATGCCGCGCGGTCCATGCCCCAGCGTGCCTGGCGCCAGCCCTCGACATCCGCCGGCGGCGCGCCGTACGCCCTGGCAACGGCCAGACAGGCCAGACATACGGCCAGGAGCGCGGCGGTCCGCCGGATCATGGCCGCGGGCCGCCGGTGAACGGCACGAAGGAGACCAGCGCGCGGCCGCGATAGACGTCGCGCCGTTCGACGATCATGTCGCCATCCGCCGTCCGGCTCTTGCGGACCTCAAGCAGCACCTGGGCGCCGGGCGGGCCGACCGGGATGACCATGATGCCGCCCACCGCCAGCTGCTCGATCAGCGGCGGCGGGATGTGGTCGATCGCCGCCGTGACGATGATGCGGTCGAAGGGGGCGGCCTCCGGCCAGCCGTAATAGCCATCGCCGGTGCGCAGGCTTACCCGGCCGTACGTCTCCAGGCCCCCGGCGATCAGCCGCTCGAACAGCGCCGCGGTCCGCGCCGCCAGCGGGGCGACGATCTCGATGGAGTACACGGACGGGGTCAGCCAGGCCAGGATGGCGGCCTGGTATCCGGAACCGGTGCCGATCTCCAGCACCCTGTGGCCGGGTTCCACGGCCAGCACCGAGGTCATCCGTCCGACCATGTGCGGCGCCGAGATGGTCTGGCCCCAGCCGATCGGCAGCGGCGCGTCACGATAGGCCTGGCGGGGATCGTCGAAACCGGCGAACAGGTGCCGCCTTGTGGCCAGGAAGGCGGCATGGGCGCGCGGATCGGCCAGGTCGCCGCGCGCCTCCAGGTCTTCCGCCAGGGCGAAGCGGGCGCGGGCCGTCGCCGGCGGCTCGCCCCGTTCGGTCTCCATATGGTCGACGAAGGCCGCCGCGCTGTCGGTCGGCAGGCCGGCCAGGGGCCCCGTCTGCACCGCCGTCTGTGCCGTCGCCGACGGTGCGGCGGTCACCACCAGCATTGCCGCAAGCAAGGCAATCGAACGGATCATGACAGGTCCTCGGCTCGCCGCTCGTCTCCTACAAGACCGGCAGCGGGCTGGCCGCTTTCGGCGGCGGATAGGCCCAGTCCAGCTGCGCCAGATCCTCCGCGCTCAGGGCGATGTCGCCGGCCGCTGCATTCTCCCGGATATGGTCCGGCTGCACCGCCTTCGGAATGGCGATCATGGCGTCATGCCGCAGCACCCAGGCCAGCGCCACCTGGTATTCCGACACGCCGTGCCGGCGGGCGACCGACGACAGGCCGCGGGTGCGGCCCAGCCGCCCCTGCTCGAACGGCGAATAGGCCATCACGGCGACATCGTGGTCGCGGCACCAGGGCAAAAGGTCCCATTCGATACCGCGGCGGGTGAGATTGTAGAGCACCTGGTCGACGGCGACCGTATCGCCGCCGGCCAGCCCGTTTACGGTCTCCATCTCCCCGGCATCGAGGTTGCTGACGCCATAGTGCCGTACCTTGCCCTCATCGGCGAGGACCTGGAAGGCCTCCAGCGTCTCGGCCAGCGGCGTGCTGCCCCGCCAGTGGAGGAGGTAGAGATCGATGCGGTCGGTCCCCAGGCGCTGCAGGCTGCGCTCGCAGGCCTGGATGGCGCCGCGCCGGGTGGCGTTGTGCGGATAGACCTTCGAGACGATGAAGACCTCGTCGCGGCGGCCGGCCACCGCTTCTCCGACGATCTCCTCCGCCCGGCCGCTGCCGTACATCTCCGCGGTGTC
>JAAAOG010000069.1 GCA_009909005.1 Alphaproteobacteria bacterium
AAAGTGGAACGAATCTCGTTGGTCGTCTGCATGGCGCTCTTAAGGGCTCAGTCGCGGGAGGCCGGGCCGCGGCCTGCGAGGGGGATCAATCCGGCTGCCTCGGCAGCCGGTCGCCGGCAGAGCCCCGCACCCGCACGGGCGAGGCTGTATGCCGCCGTCTTAATTGTCCCCTGGCGGCCTGTCCAGCAAGCCTCTCGGGAGTGTCTCTCACGCCTCCGCTTCGCCGGCCTCGCCCGATTCGCTGTCGCCGAGCATCATGCGGTCGGAGATCAGGCCGGCATTCTCGCGGACCTTGTGCTCGATCGCGTCGGCAATTTCGCCGTGGTCGCGAAGGAAGGTCTTGGCGTTCTGCCGGCCCTGGCCGATCCGCTGGCCGTCATAGGAAAACCAGGCGCCGGATTTCTCGACGACATTGGCCTGCACGCCGAGGTCCAGCAGCTCGCCGGTCTTGGAGATCCCCTCGCCGTACATGATGTCGAATTCGACGGTCTTGAACGGCGGCGCCATCTTGTTCTTGACGACTTTCACGCGGGTCTGGTTGCCGACCACGGTGTCGCGGTCCTTGATCGAGCCGATGCGGCGGATGTCGAGGCGGATCGAGGTGTAGAATTTCAGGGCGTTACCGCCGCTGGTCGTCTCCGGACTGCCGAACATCACGCCGATTTTCTGGCGGATCTGGTTGATGAAGATGACCATCGTATTGGAGCGGCTGATCGAGCCGGTCAGCTTGCGCAGGGCCTGACTCATCAGCCGGGCCTGCAGGCCGGGCTGCTGGTCGCCCATCTCGCCTTCCAGCTCGGCGCGCGGCACCAGCGCCGCAACCGAATCGACCACCACCACATCCACCGCCCCAGAGCGTACCAGGGTATCGCATATCTCCAGCGCCTGCTCCCCGGCATCGGGCTGGGAGATCAGCAGCTCGTCGATATCGACGCCCAGCTTGCGGGCATAGGCCGGGTCGAGCGCGTGCTCGGCATCGACAAAGGCGCAGGTGCCGCCGAGCTTCTGGGCCTCGGCGACGATATGGATGGCCAGCGTCGTCTTGCCCGAGCTTTCCGGCCCGTAGATTTCCACCACCCGGCCGCGCGGCACGCCGCCGATGCCGAGCGCGATGTCGAGGCCGAGCGAGCCGGTGGAGATGACCTCCGTCTCGATATTCGGACGGGACCCCAGCCGCATGATCGAGCCCTTGCCGAAGGCGCGTTCGATCTGGCCCAGCGCCGCGTCCAGCGCCTTTTGCTTGTCCATCGGCGACCTTTCAACCAAATGGAGTTCCGGCTTTGACGACATCGGATCGGCCCCCTGTCTCCCACAGCGCCTTGATCGGCGCAACCCGATCACAATGTACGTGGTTTGTTCTCGCCCGGCAAGCACTTTTCCCGATCCGCATGGCGAGAGGCGGCGGGATCAGGCCTTGCCCGGGGGCTGGTCCATGACGTCCTTCACGCGGGCGGCCAGCTGTTTCAGGCTGAACGGCTTGGCCAGGAAGTGGGTGGCGCTGCCGGCTCCCATCTGATCGCGGAACTTGTCCTCGGCATAGCCCGAGATACAGATGACCTTGATGTCGGGCCGGCGCTCGCGAACCATGCGGATGAGAGTCGGTCCGTCGATCTTCGGCATTACCACGTCGGTGATCAGAAGGTCGATCGCCTCGTCGTTTTCCTTGAGATGGTCGAGCGCCTGGTCGCCGCTGCGGGCCTCGATGACTTCATAACCCTTGTTGCGCAGGGCGCGGGCGCTGAACATGCGCACCGGGTCTTCGTCCTCGACCAGGAGGATGCGCCCGGCGCCGGTCAGGTCGCGCGGCTGCGGCTCGCCGGAGGGATGCGAATCGGCGCGGCTCTCGGCGGTTTCCTGGTAGAGCGGCAGATGGATGGTGAACCGGGCACCGGCATCGGGCTTGCTGTCCACGAAGACATAGCCGCCGGTCTGCCGGACGATGCCGTAGACGGTCGACAGGCCGAGGCCGGTGCCGGCGCCCACCTCCTTGGTCGAAAAGAAGGGGTCGAAGATCCGGTTGAGGTTCTCGGCCGGAATGCCGATGCCGGTATCGGTCACCTCGATGGCGACATAGGCGCCGGGCGGCATTTCTTCCGAGCCGCGTCGGGTCGGGGAGACGGTGGTGACATTGCGGGTCGCAATGGTCAGCCGCCCGCCGGCGGGCATGGCGTCGCGCGCATTGACGGCGAGATTGATGATCACCTGTTCGAGCTGGCCCTGGTCGACCTTGACCAGGCCGAGGTCGCGGCCATGGACCATCTTGAGCTCGATATTCTCGCCGATCAGCCGGCGCAGCAGATTGGACAGGTCGGCAAGGGCGTCGGTGATGTTGAGCACCCGCGGCTGCAGGGTCTGCTGCCGGGAGAAGGCAAGGAGCTGGCGGACCAGATTGGCGGCACGATTGGCATTCTGCTTGATCTGCATGATGTCGCCGAAGGACGGGTCGCCCGGCTTGTGGCGCAGCAGCAGCAGATCGGAAAAGCCGATCATCGCCGTCAAAAGGTTGTTGAAGTCATGGGCAATGCCGCCGGCCAGCTGCCCGACGGCCTGCATTTTCTGGCTTTGGGTAAACTGGGCTTCCAGGCGGCGCTGCTCGGTCTGGTCGATAAATTGCAGTAACAGGCCGACGGTTTCGTTCGTGCCGTCTTCCAGCCGCTTGGCGAACAGTTGTACGGAGAGATCGCCGCTGCCGGTCTGCACCTGCACCTCCAGCGGGCTTTCCATGTCGGTGCCCGCCAGCACGGCGGCGAGCCGCTCGCCGATCCGCCCCGCCTGCTCGCGCAGCAATTCGGTGATCGGCGTGCCGTCGAGCGCCTGGCCGCCGCCGCCGACAAGCTGGACGAAGGCGCGGTTCCATTCGGTCAGGCACATGGCGGGGTCGAGCAGGGCGACGCCGATCGGCGCGTCTTCGAAGAACCGCTGAAACCGCGCTTCCGAGGCCCTGAGCGCCTCCCGGATCTCCCGTTCCGGCGTCAGGTCGCGGACAAGCGAGCGGACTTCGACCGGTGCGCCGTCCATACCGCGCACGGCCGTCTCTGTGACGAAGGCCTGGAAGAAACGGCCGTCCCGTCCGCGCAGTGAGACTTCGCCGGTCCCGGTTCCGCTGTCACGCCGCAGCAGGCTGTAGGCCGGAGCATCCGCCGCCGTCCCATCAGGCCGGAAGTCGCCCAGTGCGCAGGCCCCGTCGATCAGGTCCTCGGGCGAGACGCCCAGCCAGTCGGCCAGGGTCGCATTGGCGAAGAGAAAGCGGCCGGTGGCATCGACGGAATAGAAGCCCACGGGAGCCTGGTCCATAAAGGCGATCAGCTTGGCCTGCTGGGCCTGCAGGGCGGTTTCCCGCCGGTGCTGGGCGGTCACGTCCTGCAGCTGCCAATGGATATGGCCGGGGAGGTCTTCCAGCGGCTTGGCCGATACCAGCCACCAGGCAGTGCCCTCGGCCTCCTGGTGTGGGAATTTCACTGCCGTCATGCCGCCATCCTCCGCCCCGCGGCGCATGCGGTTGAATTCGGCCATGTCCCGCTCGTCCGCGGCCACCATGATCTCGAAATCGGAGAGACGGTCCGGCCGCGTTCCCCCCAGCAGGCTGGTGGCAGCCGGATTGACGAAGACCACCGACCCGGCGGAGTCCGTCACCAGATGCCCGGAGGCGGCATCTTCCAGAGTGCCCAGAATGAGGCTGTAGCGATCGCTGCGGGTGTGCTCGCGCTTGCGCTGCAGGAAGACCAGGACCAGGGCTCCGGCCGCCACGAGCAGGGCGGCGATCGACAGCGGCAAGGCCAGAGGGCCGGTTCCGGCGGCGCTCGTAAAAAGGGCGAGGCTGACCGCGACGACGGCCAGCACCATGACCGTCCGGTCGGATCGCTCATGGCTGCGGCGGCCGTCCGGTGCGGCAGGTCCCATGCTCACGGTCTTGCTTCTCGACGCGGCCATCGGCTCATTCACTCGCGCTTGCCCGGTCCCGTCGGCTTGCAGGGTCGTCCGGGCTTTTCCGGAGAGGCCGGGATTTTTTATCTTGCGTCATTGGCACCAGTTCCCATCGGTCAGCCGGCCGGCGCCGGCATTCCGCGCCCCTGCAATTTGAAGACGTAGGAAATGATCTCGGCAACGGCTTTGTAATGCTCGGCCGGGATTTCGCCGTCGATATCGACCGCCTGGTTGAGGGCGCGGGCCAGCGGCGGGTTCTCGACAATGCTGATCTCGTTCTCCTCGGCAATTTCCCGGATCTTCAGGGCGATGAAGTCAATGCCCTTGGCGACGCATTTCGGTGCCGCCATGGTATCCGGATCGTATTGAAGCGCCACCGCGACGTGGGTCGGATTGGTGACCACCACGTCGGCCTGCGGCACTGCCGCCATCATCCGCTGACGGGCGCGCTCCTGGCGGATCTGCCGGAGCCGCGACTTGACCATCGGATCGCCCTCGGTCTGCTTGTGCTCGTCCTTGACCTCCTGCTTGGTCATCTTCTGCTGCTTGTTGAACTCGTAACGCTGGTACATGAAATCGAGCCCTGCGATGATCGCCATGATCGCGATCACGACGATCAGCATTTTGATCGCCAGCAGCCAGATTTTTTCCAGCAGCAGGCCGGCGTGCAGCCCGGCATATTGCTCGATCCCGCTGAGCTCCGGGATCACCACCAAGGCCGCAGCCGTGCCGACAACGAGGAGTTTCAGGATTCCCTTGATGAACTCGGTCAGCGACCGGAGCGAGAAGAGACGCTTCAGCCCCTTCACCGGGTCGATCTTCTCGATCTTCGGCTTCAGGCTCTCGGTGGAAAACAACAGACCATTCTGGATCAGCCCGGCGGCCAGCGCCATGACCACCAGGGTGCCCAGCGGCAGCAGCAGGATGACCGCGAAATCGATCAGGGCCTGGGTCAGGAAGTCGAGCAGGGCCGGCCCCTCCACCGGCACGGTATGCATGATGGTCAGATAGGCGCCCATGCCCTGGGCCATGCGGGTGGCGGCATAGGGTGCAAAGAGCGCCACGACGATGGCGACGCCCAGCAACACGAACCAGTGCTTGACTTCCTGAGAGGTGGCGACCTGACCCTTCTTGCGCGCCTCCTGGAGCTTGTGATGGGTCGGCTCCTCGGTTTTTTGACTTTGGTCCTGTTCTTCCGCCATGGCCCTGGCCTTTCCGGTTCGATCAGGCGGGTGTCAGGAACGCCATCAGCCCGTCGTGGAAGCTGTTCAGCCAATACAACATGATGGCGGACAGCACGATGGACATGATGACGACACCGAGAAAGATTTGGATCGGTATCGCGATGAAGAAGATCTGCACCTGCGGCATCAGCCGGGCGAGCACGCCAATGCCGAGATAGAAAATCAGGCCGACGAAAATGAAAGGCGCGGCAATCTGGGCACCGATCAGAAAGCTGCGTGCCACCAGATGTGCGGCCAGATCGGCGACATCGCCCATGGGCGGGATTTCGCCCGGAACGAACAGCGTATAGCTGTCGACCACGGCCGTCAGCATCAGATGGTGCAGGTCGGAGACGAAGATCAGCACCAGGGCCGTAACCGTCAGGAAGCTGCCGACCAGCGAGCCCTGGGTGGCAAAGGCCGGATTGAAAACCTGGGCATTGGCAAGACCGATGCTGAAGGAAATGATCATGCCGGCGATATCGACCGCGGTCAGAAGGAACCGGGCGATCCAGCCGAGAAGCAGGCCGATGAGGGTCTCCCCGAAGGCCAGCAGACCGAGCGCGATCGGGCTCGCCGGCACCGGCGGCAGCATCGGGCCGACGATCGGCGTGACGAGGAAGGCGATCAGCAGCGCCAGCAGAAGGCGGATCCGGGGCATGACCAGGGCGTCGCCGAAGCCCGGCAGAACGGTCATTGCCGCGCCGATGCGGATGAAGACGAGCAGGAAGCTATAGACCTCTCCGGCGAGCAGCGATGCCAGCATGGCGGCGTTCCGGCCTCATGCGCCCAGGACGGTCATGCGCTGGAAGAGCTGCTCGGCAAAATCCACCAGCGTGCTCATCATGAAGGGCAGCAGCACGATCAGGGAGACGAAGATCAACAGGATCTTCGGCACGAAGGCCAGCGTCATCTCCTGCATCTGGGTCAGGGCCTGAAACAGCGCGATGGTGATGCCGACGGCCAGGGCCACCAGCATGACCGGGGCAGCGATCTCGATCAGGGTATAAAGCGCGGCCCGGGCCAGTTCGATGACATCAACCTCGTTCACGACCATCCTCTTTGCCGCGCGCCCGCCCGGCCGGCCGTCACCGGCGGCCGCCGGGGAGAGACCGCCGGGGTGCCGTCGCCGGGCCGCGGCTCTCAATCATTGCGATCGACATAGGCGAGGCCGAATGTTCCCCGCCGGTCCCGCCGCACCATGCCCTGCCGCAAAGGGGCAGATTATGGTTAACGCACCGGGCGACAAGAACGCCAGCCGCAAAACGGTATCTTTGCAGCCCACGCCTAGATCGGCATGCGCATGATGTCCTTATAGGCTTCGATCATCTTGTCGCGAATGCCGATAACCGTCTGCAGGCCGACCTCGGCATTGCCCACGGCCAGCACGACCTCGTTGATGTCGGCCCGGCCGACCAGGGCTTCGGTGGTCAGCTGCTCGGCGGTGCGCTGGGCCTCGACGGTCTCCCCGACCATGTCGCGCACCATCTCGGCAAAGCTGTTGCCGGGCAGCGCCTCGCGCGCTTCCAACCCGGCTGCGGAACCGCGGGCGGCCGTATTGGCATAGGCGGCAAGGGCTTCGGCGACGCGGGCAACCATGACGCAATCCTTTCCGGGTGTAGCGATCAGACGGCGGGGATCAACGCAGGAGATCGACCGTGCCGGACAGCATCGACCGCGATGTCTCCAGCACGTTGAGATTGGCCTCGTAACTGCGTTGGGCCTCCCGCATGTCCATCATTTCGACCATCGAATTGACATTGGGGTAGAGGACATAGCCGGCCTCGTCGGCGCTCGGGTGGCCGGGCTGGAAGCGTTGCTTGAAGGCGCCCGGGTCGTCGGCGATCCGGGCCACGTCGACCCGGTGGGCACCCAGTTCGCGATCCAGGACGTTGCGGAAGGTGACCACCTGGCGGCGATAGGGCAGGTCGTTCGGGGTCTCCGCGGTGGTGCCGGCATTGGCGAGATTTTCCGCGACAACGCGCAGCCGCGTGCCCTGGGCCCGCATGCCGGAAGCGGCAATCAGCTGGCTGGTCGTAAGATCCATGATCCGTCCTCGTTCGACGTGTTGCGGCTTCGCTTCAGGGCCGGGGCCGCGGTCCTTGCCCTGCGATCATCAGTTCCGGCCGATGGCCATGCGGATGAGGCCGGCCTGTTTGCGATAGAGATTGAGCGCCAGCTGGTGATCCATGGCGTTCTGGGTGACGGCGATCATCTGCTGTTCGAGGACCACCTCATTGCCGGCGGGCGAGACTTCGTAGGCATCGCGCATGGCCCCGGCTTCTGCCGGTTCCGGCCGACCGGCGGCCGCGTCGATATGGCCGGGATGGGTCCGGGCCATCGGCAGGCGATGGGAGCGGGACAGGCGGTTCACCTGTTCGGCAAAGGGCTCGAGATCGTTCGGGCGGTAGCCGGGCGTATCCGCATTGGCGACGTTTTCGGACAGAACGGCCTGCCGCTGCGAAACATAGTCCAGGCGCTGGCCGACCAGACGGAAAAGGGCAAGCTGGCTGAAATCCATGAGGGCCTCGCCTGGAGTCGCCGCTCGCCGGCCGGGACCGGCGATTCATGACCCGCAGCCTCGCACCCCGCCGTTAAGGAAAGACTAAAGGCAAATGCCCTGCGGATGCGGGGCGCCGCTCAAAAATCGCGGTCGATGCAGAACGCGACGACATCGTGCAGGGCCGAGCGCAGCGGGTGGCCGGGAAGGCGTTCAAGCGCGGCGAGCGCGGCATTGCCGTAGTCCCGGGCCCGGGCGACGATCTCCTCCCGGGCGCCATGGCGGCGGATGAGTTCAATCGCCTGGTCGAGGTCCCCGTCTTCCTGCCGCTGCTCCTGCAGGGTGCGGTACCAGAAGCGCCGCTCCTCCGCGGTGCCGCGGGCGACGGCGATCAGCACGGGCGCGGTAATCTTCCCTTCCCGGAAATCGTCGCCGATCGTCTTGCCGAGCCGGGCCTGCCGGGCGGAATAGTCGAGCACGTCGTCGACCAGCTGAAAGGCCATGCCGAATTGGGCGCCATAGTCGAACAGCGCGGCGGTCTGGTCCTCCGGTGCATCCGCGACCAGTCCGCCGACGGCGCAGGCGGCGGCGAAGAGTTCGGCGGTCTTGGCGCGGACGACCCGCAGATAGGTGTCTTCGCTGGTGCCGATATCGTTGGAGGCGGACAGCTGCAGCACCTCGCCCTCGGCGATCACGGCCGAGGCGTCCGACAGCGTCTTCAGCACGGCCAGCGAGCCGTCCTCGACCATCAGCTGAAAGGCGCGGGCAAACAGGAAGTCGCCGACAAGGACGCTCGGCTGGTTGCCGAAGAGCTCGTTGGCGGAGGCCTGGCCGCGCCGCAGGTCGCTTTCGTCGACCACGTCGTCGTGAAGCAGCGTGGCGGTGTGAATGAATTCCACGGCTGCCGCCAGGCCGATATGGCGGGTCCCTTTATGGCCGCAAAGCCGCGCCGCGGCGAGCGTGAGCAGCGGCCGGACGCGTTTGCCGCCGGAGGCGACGATATACCCGGCAAGCTGCGGGATCAGCGCCACAGGGCTTTCCATGCGCGCGACGATGGTCCGGTTGACGGACTGCAGATCGTCGGCGAGGAGCGCTGTCAGCCGGTCCAGCGCATTGGAGGGCATACCCCCTCCGTCGGTCGACGCCTGGGCCGTACCCGTCACGCCGGTTCTCCCGAGGTGATTGACGCTCTCATCCATGTCAGCCAGCTTAGGATGGGTTCGACCCCTGTCAAGGCTCGCCAGTGCGCGGCCACCCGCGCCCCCCATGCTTACCGATCATGGTCATGAAGGAAATCGTACGGACAACGGACATCGTTCGCCTGTCATGGCTGCAGGCACTGCTCGCCGATGCCGACATTCCGGCCATCGTGCTGGACACCCACATGTCGGTGATGGAGGGCAGTATCAATGCCATCCCCCGCCGTCTGGTGGTGGACGAGTCGGACGTCGCGCGGGCCCGCCGGGTTCTGGAAGAGGCGGGCGAGGCGCTGTCCGGTGAGTGACGGTCCGGAAGGCCCGGCGGCGGCGACCGACGATCGTCTGCTCGGCGGCCGCGTCCATCTGAAACAACCGGTATCGGGATACCGTGCGGCGATCGATCCCGTTCTCCTGGCCGCCGCCGTCACGGCCGCGGCGGGCGAGCGTGTCCTCGACCTGGGGTGCGGGGTCGGCGCGGCCATGCTCTGCCTGGCGGTGCGGGTGCCCGGCGTCTTCGTGACCGGGCTGGAGTGCCAGGCCGATCTGGCGGCGCTGGCGGCAGACAATATCGCGGCCAACGGGCTGGGGCAGCGGGCGCGGGTGGTCTGTGGCGATGTCGCGACGCTGGAGGGCCTGGCGGCGGAACGCTTCGACCATGTCATCATGAACCCGCCCTTTCTGGCGGTCGGCAGCGGGACGCGGCCTCCGGAGCGCGGCAAGGGCCTGTCGACAACCGAGGGAGACGCCGACCTCGCCCTTTGGGTGGATGCCGCGCATCGGGCTCTGGTGCCGCGCGGCTGGCTCACCCTGGTTCATCGTGCCGACCGTGTCGACAGCGTGTTTGCCGCCCTGGCATCGCGCTACGGGGCCGTGTCCCTGGTGCCGCTCTGGCCGAAGCACGGGCAGCCGGCCCGGCGGATCATCGTCCGGGCGCGCAAGGGCGTACGCTCGCCGGCTGCCGTACAGCCGGGTCTGGTGCTGCATACGCATGACGGGACGTACACCGACGGGGCGCGGCGCATTCTGGAAGACGCGCAGGCACTCGCCTGATCCGCCCGGGGCTTTTCCGGCGTCCCGGCGCGCCTAGGTCAGCTGACGAGGCCGAAAGGGAGGACGAATCGCGTGTGGTTGATCGATCGCTTGCGGCGTCGGGCGCCCGTCGTTCCGGTGCTGCGCCTGACCGGCGTGATCGGCTCCGGCGGCGCGCTGCGGCGCGGTCTCAGTCTGGCGGGCCTGGCCGGCGCGATCGAGCGGGCGTTCCGGGTTTCGAAGGCGCCGGCCGTCGCCCTGGCGATCAGCTCGCCGGGCGGTGCGCCGGTCCAGGCCGCTTTGATCGCCGCGCGCATCCGCGAGCTGGCCGAGGAGAAGAAGAAGCCGGTTTTCGCCTTTGTCGAGGATGTGGCGGCCTCGGGCGGCTACTGGCTCGCCTGCGCCGCTGACGAGATCTATGTCGACAGGTCGTCGATCGTCGGGTCGATCGGAGTCGTCTCCGCCGGCTTCGGGCTGCACCGGCTGATCGAGCGTTTCGGGGTCGAGCGCCGCGTGCATACGGCCGGCAGTCGCAAGGCCATGCTCGACCCGTTCGCGCCGGAGCGCGACGAGGATGTCGCCAAGCTTGAATCCGTGCAGGCCGACATCCACGAGGCCTTCAAGGCGCTTGTCCGCGAACGCCGCGCCGGCCGTCTGCGGGCGGATGAGGAGACCCTGTTCGAAGGCGAGTTCTGGACCGGCGGCCGGGCGGTGGAGCTGGGACTGGCCGACCGGGTCGGTCATATCCGCCCCGTTCTGCGTGAGAAGTTCGGGCCGGACGTCCGGCTGCGGGTCGCGACGCCGGCGCGGTCATGGCTGATGCGGGGGATCCTGCCGGGAACCGATCGCCGGCTTTGGGACATGACGACGGCAGAGAGACCGTCCGGCTTGCCCGATGGCGCCGCATGGGTCGATGCCGTGCTGGCGGCGGTCGAGGAGCGGGCGTGGTGGCAGCGCTTCGGCTTGTGAAGAACCGGAGCCGTCGCCTAGAGTCTCAAGACTCGTGTGGAGTCTTCGCAGGGAGTGCGCGGACATGTTCAGCGTGCAAAAGCTCGCCGCCCTCGTCGCACTGACGGGCGCCGTCGTCTATGGCTCCCGGCTGATCGGCCGGCTCGACAGCCTGCGGCGGGAGGCGGTGCGAAGCGGCGGCGCCGCGGCGGACGCCGGCGCCCGGCGCTGGGTCAGGGGCGAGAGTCTGCGGCACTGCGGCGTGTGCGGTGCCTATGTGTCGCGCGGCGCGGCGCGCAGCTGCGCCCGTCCCGGCTGTCCGGCGGACGGCATCTGAGAATTGACGTCGGTTGGTCGGGGTTGCGGCGAACCCGGTTCGTCAGGCGGTTTCGTCAGGCGGTTTCGTCAGGCATCGGCGGCCGGGCTGTCTTCGCGGGACCGCCATTCGCCGCACCAGTCGGAGCGCCGGACCATCGGAAAGGCCCAGTCGGCAATCATCCGGCCATAGCCCTGCGGCGGAAAGCGCCGGCAGAAACCAATTGTATTGTCCTCAGTGTAGCGGGCTTCAAAGAAGCGGCAGCTGAGGCAGCGGCCGGCGGACATCACCCCTCCTTTCCGGTCGTGCGCGTGGCAACAACGCAAACATGGTCACAAGACGCGACGCACAAAAAAGCCC
>JAAAOG010000191.1 GCA_009909005.1 Alphaproteobacteria bacterium
GTCCACAGCTTTCGCAGCCTGCTGGCCGACCTGGCCACCCTGACCCGCAACACCGTCGTCGCCGCAATCAACCCGGACCACCCGTTCACCATCACCGCGAGGCCCACACCGCTTCAGCAAAAAGCCTTCGACCTCCTCGGCGTTACCCCCGAATGTACCCAGTAAACCATCCCCCTTCGCATGCACCAGGCAGCGAAATCAATGCCTTATGCTCTCCAACAGCAAAAAGTTCCGTCTAAGTGATACGGATGTCGAGCTGGAGGACATTTTGAATTCGGTCAATGGAAGACTCACCACCTCAGTGATTCCCTTCGGGCAAGGAAGGGTCCAATTTCACTGGGGCGGCAAACCTGTTGTGCCAACGCGGGCGCATTTTCTCGTCAATTGGAATTGGAGTCCGGAACGTGGCGGCCGTCTAATGAATACTCGCTGTAATCGCCAAGGTGAGCCGGGCGCAGACTTCAGTTGGGAAGACTATCTTGATGCGGTCATGACGTATAACCACATGCACGGTCTTTCTAACAATTGGGAAAAGCTGAACAACTTCCCGCCGGAAATTGCAGCATACGGCAATGGCCCGGCAAGAGCCGCGGCAATCGAAGCGTTCGCCCATGTCTTGCGGGGGCGTCCCGCAAGACGGTGAGGGGTGATGGGGCCGGTTAGGAGACGGCGGCGCAAGCGCAGGTCATGTCGCAGGACGTGGTGTCGGAGCTGTGGGTAACCGGCTGGCTGACGGGATCACCAACGAGTCATGCGGCAGCGGGCCGGTTCTCCGCGGCGGCAGCCATCGTGACTCTTCGGTAGGGTGTGGTTGCCACACCCTACCGAACCGAGGACCCGACGATGACCGACAAATGGTGGCCCTTCGCTCCCTGTCTGAGAGGGAACGGACGCCGATGTGCTGCGGGAAATGATCGACTTTGCCGCTCACCGGCTGATGGAGCCGGAAGCTCAGCAGCGGACCGGCGCTGGCCACGGCGGGCGCGCGGGCTGCTCGACCGTCTGCGCCCTTATGCGCGCAACGCTCGGACCCACAGCGCCGACCAAGTCGCCCCACTCGCCGCCCGCATGGCCGAGTTCGGCTGGACCGTGTCGGTCATGGTGTCGGGCGAGGGCGAACTGATCGCCGGCCATGTTCGGTTGCTGACGGCGGACCTTGACGGCGATGCTGGCGACCGGGCTCAGGGGCCGGGCGCCGGTTATCGTTCCCGAGCCGCCACGCAACCCGGTCGCGGCGGAGCCCGGGGAGGCTGACGCGTCTCAGGCCGCGTAGGGGCGGACGGTTGCGGCGATTTCGGGGCCG
Organism: Alphaproteobacteria bacterium; assembly: GCA_009909005.1. Taxonomy (GTDB): domain Bacteria; phylum Pseudomonadota; class Alphaproteobacteria; order DSM-16000; family Inquilinaceae; genus JAAAOG01. The sequence goes on from JAAAOG010000191.1 coordinate 1,304, forward strand.
CGGGTCTGCTCGATCAGGGCCAGGTCGTAGCTCTGCTGAAGGTTGAGCCAGAACCGGGCGGACATGCCGAAATAATACGACAGGCGCAGCGCCGTATCCGCGGAGATGTCCCGCTTTCCGTCGAGGAGTTCCGTGATCCGGTCGGACGGAATAGCGATCGCATGGGCGAGTGCGTCCGCCGACATGGTGATCCCGGCCAGTTCGTCCCGGAGGATTTCTCCAGGATGGACCGGCGGCAGGCCGGAGAGAAGCGAAGCGCCGTCAGTCATGATCGTCGACGATTTCGACATCGTGGGCCTCTCCATACGTCGAAGCGGCAGCATATCCGCCATTGCCGGTTGATCCGAATACTGAATTGGCCCTTTCGATCGCCGGCCAAGGCTTCAAACCGGTTGGACGGCAGGGCCATCAGGGTGGCGATGTCGTCGGCGCTGTCGCGGATGCGGAGGCGTTTGACCGCCTGGTGCTCGAAGCCCTGAAAGGGCCCCACCCGCTTGCCGGCCGCGAAGTCCGCGGTCCTCTTCTCGCCGAACGATCGGATCATGGACCAAATCTAGTCCACTTCCCGTGAGTGCGGAAGTCCGGCCCGCCATTCCGGGTGCTTGCGAGGCGGCGGTCGCTGTGGTCAGCCGGCGATCCGGGAGACGCGGCCGCGGCTTTTGGACGTGGGAGCTTGCTGGGAGCCGTTACGCCGCTGTTGAGCGTTCGTAGGTGTCGTCGCTGGTTTCGAACATTGGCCAGAAATCCTTGAAGATCGCCTCGCGCGCTTTTTGGCCCAGGCGGCTGCCCAGGCCGTCGGACGGGTTGGTGCTGGGGTGGTAGCGCTTGGCGAATTCGCGCTTCACCGCCTGGAAGCGGGCATCCTCCCGTCTGCGGGGGGCGGCGGCCTGGCGTTCGGCGGCCTTCAGCTTGGCCTCCAGCCAGCGCACCTCGGCCTGGGCGCTGCGCAGGTCGTGCTTCAGCCCGGCGATGGTCTTCCGCGCCTCGGCGAGTTCGGCGCGATAGTCCGGCTCCGGCGGGGCATAGACGGCCGGCAGGGTCTCGCCGCGGGCCTTGCCATAGGTCAGGCTGGCCGGTGCCGGGGCCGCTTCGGCCGCGTCCTCCTCGCCGCCGGCGCCGGCATTCGCCGCTTCCGCCTGTTCGGCCCGGTTGCGCCAGAACTTCACGAGATAGTAGAGGCTTTCCTGATCGAGCATGGTGCGCCAACCGTCTTGCCGGGTCCCTGAACCGCGCCGGGCCGGCGATCACCGCCATGATCGCCTTTGCGGAAACTGGCCCATCGCGAGTCTAGGCAGAGTTCGTATACGGACCGTTAAGAGTAAAGACTTTGTAAGTCATGACGAATACGCGGCAAAGTCGATCCGTATTCGGAGGTCGACCGTCATTCTGCCGCGTACCGTTCGGTCATATTGTGCAGTTCCGCCTCCCGGCGCAGCTGGTCCAGGACCACCAGCGCATGGAGATCGAAGTCCCGCATCTGCTTGGGCAGGTCTTCGTCGCGGGCCGCGGCGTGAATGAACTCCTGGGCCGTTTCCCAGCCGACCGAGAGGATATAGGCGCTGGCCAGCGAGACGGCGCCGTCGGTGCTCGACGGCGGCAGGTCGCGAATGCCGGCGATGTCGAACATGCGGCGCGCCTCGTCGCTGGTATAGGCGATGGGCCGACGATAATAGGGCAGGGCCTTGACCGGCTGGTGCCGCGCCGGGGTCCCGCCCGGGTGCCGCTCGGCGCCGGTCTCGGCCGGCGCCGGCCCGGAGCCGAAGCCCTGCCGTCCCGCGGCATGGCCGCCGCCGTCGAGGAAGTCATCCCCGTACAGGAAGACGCGCGGGTCGAATTCAAAATAGTCGCTGGAAAAACCGGCCGAATCGACCGTGTCCGGGCCCGGCGCGCGGTTTCGGCGGCCGGCGGGATCCTGTTCGGCCTTTTTGCGGTCGACATAATGGGCAAGCCCGGCAAAGGCGCCGGCGATCCCGACCGCGAAGGCGGCAGAGAGGCTGATCGTCGCGACGAACTGCACGAAATCGCCATCGACGGCGCGGGCGTTCAGGGTTTCGAGCAGAAAGCGTCCACCACAGTAAAGCCCGACGACATAACCGCAAATATCGACGTAATTGCTCTTCACCCGGGTCTGGACACGCAGCAAGGCGAAGGGCGAGAACAGTCCGGCAAGGATCAGGGCCCATTGCGGCGAGCTGAAGAAGTTCTTTGTCGCAAAGGTCACGAAATCGGCCGAGCCGCTGGCCTGAAAACTCCGGAACAGCCAGTGTGCGGCCACCAGGGCAATGACCACGCCGGTCACGACCACCCAGGGCTCGTTGATCTTCAGCCCCTGTCCGGGATCATCCCGACGGGATCGGTCCATCTCGTCCCGCCTGATCGCAAATCCGCTCACGGTCCGGCCTCCATCAAAGTCGCTTGCCCGCTGATCGCCGCTGCCATAAGAGCAGCTGAAGACTAATAAATGATTGACCGTCTTTATTTGCAGCATGTTGCCGGCATTTCCCGAAGCTTTTATTCAAACAGTGAGGAGTCGGGGGCTGCCGGGTGCAATTCAGGTCACACGGGGTTTTCGGGATCCGGCCGGAAGATCGGGGCATCATGAACGGCCGGTCGAACACGGCGAAGGGTCCCGAGGCGGTTTGAGCATGATTGCGCGCCGTTGACGGTGTCGCGCGTAAGCGGGAAGCGGTTTGACGCAAGTCAACGCCGTCTGTAGCGTTAAGGAGGAGAGTACCGCTCGTGGCGCAGGCCGCCGCGCCGGGCCGCCGGCATGGCCGGCCCGTCCGATCACCGGCAATATGGGCGCTGCGATGCTACCACGGGACCGCACAGGCGGGGCCTGTGGTTTTGCCTGCCTGACCCGGCGCTGCGCCGGGCGGGGCGGGGTGCCGTGCCTGCGAGAGGAGGCCTTTCATGAAGATGGACACCGGCCGGACGATTCTGCCCTACCGGCTGCCCGACGAGTTCCAGCGGGTCGTCAATTCGGCACCCGGCCTGATCGTCCCGGAAACCCGGGCACAGCTGGTCGATCTGGCCCTTGGCGGGCCGGAAAACGATCGCTTCGAGGTCGGCTATGACGTGCCGGGGAAGGGCTATGTGGCGGAAGCGGAGGTGGTCCGGGCCGCCAACGGCGTCGCCGTGAACTATTTCGAGACCTATATGCGCCGGCGCGATCCGGACAGCATGGTCATTGCCGACGCCATGCCCACCGATCAGATGCGGTTTGACGACCGTTTCGGTCAGCCTTTCGCCCCGGTGCGCGAGCAGATTCTCGACTGGTTGGGGCAGCAGCACCTGATCCTGGTGCCCTTCAAGTCCGGACATGCGGACTATGGCTATGACTCGCTGCTGATCGCCCCGGCCAATGCCGGCTTCTTCGCCGCCGCCCTGGCCGATCTGCAAGGCAGCATCGCCGCCAGTGCCACCCCCGACACCTTCAAGCCGCGCGCCTATGTCCTCCTCGCCCCGCCCTTCCGCCACACGGTCTGCGACGGGCGCCAGGTGGTCGTCCACCGCCGTGCCGGGGATACGCACGAGGTGTTCTCCCTCAACCTGTATCCCGGGCCAAGCGCCAAGAAGGGGATCTACGGGGTCCTGCTCAACATCGGCGAGACCGAGGGCTGGGTGACCACGCACTCATCGACGGTCCAGGTGGTCACGCCCTATGACAACACCTTCACCATCATGCACGAGGGGGCCTCGGGCGGCGGCAAGAGCGAGATGCTCGAATATCCGCACCGCGAGCATGACGGCCGGTTGCTGCTGGGCACCAACCTGATCAATGGCGCCAAGCGGCATCTGGTGCTGCCGCAGGCCTGCGAGCTGCACCCGGTCACCGACGATATGGCCCAGTGCCAGCCGGCGCTTCAGAACAGCAGCCAGAAGCTGGTGGCGACGGATGCCGAGAATGCCTGGTTTGTCCGGGTCAACCATATCGACAAATACGGCATCGACCCGCACCTGGAGCGGGTCTGCGTGCAGCCGAAGGAACCGGTTCTGTTCCTGAACCTGAAGGCGGTGCCCGGCGCCACCTGCCTGATCTGGGAGCATACCGAAGACGCGCCCGGCCAGCCCTGCCCCAATCCCCGCGTCGTCCTGCGGCGGGACGAGGTGCCGAATATCGTCAACAATCCGGTCGAGGTCGACATCCGGACCCTCGGCATCCGGACCCCGCCCTGCACGAAGGAAAAGCCGACCTACGGTATTGTCGGCATGATCCACATCCTGCCGCCGCCGCTGGGCTGGCTATGGCGGCTGGCGGCGCCGCGCGGCCATGCGAACCCCAGTATCGTCGACACCGAAGGCCTGCAGAGCGAGGGCGTCGGCTCCTTCTGGCCCTTCGCAACCGGACGGCGGGTCGAGTTCGCCAACATTCTGCTCAACCAGATCCGCGAGACTCCGGAAACCGACTTCGCCCTGATCCCCAACAGCCATATCGGCTGCTGGAAGGTCGGCTTCATGCCGCAATGGATCGCGCGGGAATATCTCGCCCGGCGTGGCGGGGCGCGGTTCCGGCGCGGCCAGCTGCAGCGGGCTCGCCTGCCGCTGCTCGGCTATTGCCTGAACCAGATGCGGGTCGAGGGCGTGGTGATCCCCGAATTCTTCCTGCGCGCCGACCTGCAGCTGGAAGTCGGCGATGAGGCCTATGACAGCGGCGGCGAGCAGTTGATGTCCTATTTCCGGCGCGAGCTCGAAGACATCCGCTCTGACCCGGCGCTCGATCCGCTGGGCAAAAAGGTGCTCGACGTGTTCTTCGATCGTGGCGATCAGGGAGAGTACAAGAGCGTCTGGGGCATTGCCTGAGCTCGGCCGGGCGGGCGCGCTCTTGGCCGGAAAGGGCTCCGGCGCGCCTAAAGGGCCTTCACCTGCATGGTGATCGGGCCCTCGCCGCGGCCATGAATGAACTGGTCGACATAGGGATTGTCGGAGCGGTCGATCTCCGACACCGGGCCGACCCAGACGATTTCTCCCTCATGGATCATGGCGATGCGGTCGGCAATCTTGCGGGCGCTCGCCATGTCATGGGTAATCGACAGCGCCGTCGCGCCGAGTTCTTTCGTGCACTTGACGATCAGCTCGTTGATGACGTCGCTCATGATCGGGTCGAGCCCGGTCGTCGGCTCGTCGAAGAAGATCATTTCCGGCTCGCTGGCGATGGCGCGGGCCAGGCCGACGCGCTTCTGCATGCCACCCGACAGTTCGGCCGGGACCAGGTCGGCAACCTGCGCGCCGAGGCCGACCGCCGCCAGTTTCTCCAGGGCGATCTGTTTCGCCTTTCGGCGGTCGACACGGTGTCCCTGGATCAGTCCGAAGGCGACATTCTGCCAGACCGGCAGGCTGTCGAACAGCGCGCCGCCCTGGAAGAGCATGCCGATCCGGGCCATCAGCGCGTCATGGGCCCGGCCGGTCAGGCCGACGACGCTCTCGCCGTCGATCGCAATGTCGCCGGCATCGGGGCGCATCAGGCCAAGAATGCACTTGACCATCACAGATTTGCCGGTGCCCGAGCCGCCGATCACCACCAGCGATTCCGCCCGGCCGATCTCCAGGTCGATGCCGCGCAGGACGTGCTTGTCGCCAAAGCGCTTGTGCACGCCGGTCAGGCGGATTTTTGACGGTTCGGTCATCGCGAGAAGAACAACTCGGTGATTCCGTAGTTGAAGACGAGAATCAGGATGGAGGCGGAGACCACGGCATTGGTCGTGGCGGTGCCGACACCCTGGGCGCCCCCGCGCGAATAATAGCCCTGGAAACAGCCCATCAAGGCAATCAAAAAGCCGAAAGCGGCCGCCTTGGCGAGGCCGGAGACCACGTCCATCACCGTGAGGATATCCCAGGAGGAACTGAGATAGCTCGCCGGGTTGAAGCCCAGCTTATAGACCGCGATCAGAAAGCCGCCGAAGATTCCGATAACGTCGCCGACCAGCACCAGCAGCGGCAGCATCAGCAGCCCGGCGATCAGCCGCGGCGCCACCAGGTACTTCATCGGATTGGTCGACAGGGTGGTCAGCGCGTCGATCTGCTCGGTCACGCGCATTGTGCCGATCTCCGCGGCCATGGACGCGCCGATGCGCCCGGCGACCATCAGCCCAGCCAGCACCGGCGCCAGCTCCCGCGTGATCGAGAGCGTGACGATGCTGGCGATCTGGCTTTCGGCATTGAAGCGGGCGAAGCCGGTATAGCTCTGCAGGGCCAGCACCATGCCGGTGAACAGGGTGGTCAGGCCGACCACCGGCAGCGAGTAATAGCCGATATCGATGAGCTGGCGCAGGATCTGCCGAAAGTGGAAGGGCGGGCGGACACAATGGCTGAGCGCGCTCAGGGTAAACAGCGCCAACCGTCCCGTCATTTCGAGCAGGTGCAGCAAGGCCTGGCCGGTCAGGCGCACAAAACTCAGCACGGATCCCCATCCCCGCCGACATAGCGCCGGGCGTAGCGCGGTCCGAGGCCGGTCAGGATCTCATAGCCCACGGTGCCGGCGTCGCGGGCCACCTCGTCCACGGGAAGTTGCGGCCCGATGAGATCGACCGGCGTGCCCGGCGCCGCTGCGTCGTCGGCGAGATGGGAGACGTCCACCGTGATCAGGTCCATGGATACGCGGCCGACGATGCGGGCCGGACCACCGGCGATCCACACCTTGCCGCGATTGCTCAGGGCGCGGAGATAGCCGTCGGCATAACCGACCGGAATCGTTGCGATTTTGGCCTTGCCTCGGAATCGGTGAGTGGCACCGTAGCCGACGGTCTGGGGGCTGTCAACGTGACGCAACTGTATCACGTGACTGGAAAGCCGGACCGTATGCCGCATCGGATTGGCCGCTTCCGGGGTGGGATTGCCGCCATAGAGCGCTATGCCGGGCCGGACCATGTCGAGATGATAGGCGCGGCCGCGAAAAATGCCGGCCGAATTGGCGAGGCTGGCGGGACGCCGGGGGAGGCGGGCCAGGGCATTGCGGAAAGTGGCGGCCTGGGCGGCCGTCATCGGGTTGCTGCCTTCGTCGGCGCAGGCGAGATGGCTGAGGATCGCCTGCACGTCGATGCTCTTGAACGGCGCAGGATCGGCGGCGAGGTCGATGAGTTCGGAGGGCGTCAGGCCCAGCCGGTTCATCCCGGTATCCAGGTGCAGAAAGGCCGGCAGGACCTTCTGATGCTGCCGGCAGAGCGTCACCCAGTCGGCGATCTCGCCCGGATGGTTGAGGACCGGCAGCAATGCGGCGGCGACATAATCCTCGCCGCAATCGGCGGCGAAGCCGTTGAAGATGCCGATGCGTGCCTGCGGCAGGCGCCGCCGCAGAGCCAGACCTTCCTGCAGATGGGCGACGAAGAATGTGCGGGCGCCGGCAGCGGCCAGCACCGCGGCGACGATGTCGGCGCCCAGCCCGTAGGCGTCGGCTTTTACGACGGCGGCGCATTCGGCCGGGGCTACGCGCTCGGCCAGATACCGGTAATTCGCGGCAATCGCCGCCAGGTCGATGGTCAGGAGCGCGCCCGTGCGGCGCGGATCAGAAGTCACGCTCCGGCTGCCGGGCGATGTTGGAGAAGCGGGTGTAGAGGCCATCGAAGTGGAGGTCGACCTTCCCGGTGGGTCCATGGCGCTGTTTTGCAACGATGACTTCGGCAAGATTGTGAACGCTGTCCATTTCCGTCTGCCAGGCGACATGTTCGGGCGTGCCCGGTTTCGGCTGCCGTTTCTCGACGTAATAGGCGTCGCGGAACACGAACATCACAACATCGGCGTCCTGCTCGATCGAGCCCGATTCGCGCAGGTCGGAGAGCTGCGGGCGCTTGTCTTCCCGCTGCTCGACTTGCCGGGAAAGCTGCGACAGGGCCAGGACCGGAACATCCAGGTCCTTGGCGACCATTTTCAGGCCGCGCGTGATCTCGGAGACTTCCTGTACCCGGTTGTCGGACCGCTGCACGCCGCTCGGTTGCATCAGTTGCAGGTAGTCGATGACCAGCATGCCGAGATTGTGCTGCCGTTTCAGCCGCAACGCCCGGGACCTCAGGGCGGTGATGCTGAGCGCCGCCGTGTCGTCGACAAAGAAGGGAATCGTGGCGATTTCATTGCTGGCCTCGACGATCTTGGGAAACTCGGTCTTGGTGCTGAGATCGCCCTTGCGAATCTTTTCCGACGGTATGCTGGCGGTGTCGGCAATGATCCGCGTGGCCAGCTGTTCAGCCGACATTTCCAGGGAGAAGAAGCCGACCACCGCGCCATCGACGCCATCGCTGTCCCGAAAGGCGCGCGCGGCGTTCACGGCGACATTCGTGGCCAGGGCGGTTTTTCCCATGGAAGGCCGGCCGGCCAGGATCACCAGATCGGATCGCTGCAGGCCGCCGAGCATGCGGTCGAGATCAATGAAGCCCGTGGTGATCCCGGTGAGCTGCGAGTTCCGCTGCTGGGCACGTCCCGCCGCGTCCACGGCGCCGCGCACGAGATCCCGGAAGGGCCGGAAGCCGCCGCGCAGATCGCCCACCTGGGCCAGGCGATAGAGCTTGTCCTCGGCCTGGCGAATCTGCTCGCCGGCATTCACGTCCAGCCCGCCGTCGAACGCCTCGTTGACGACCTCTTCGCCCAGCGTGATCAGCGCGCGCCGCAGATACAGGTCATAAATGGTGCGGCCATAATCCGCGGCGTTGAGGACGGAGACGACGCTTCCGGCCAGAGCGGTCAGATAATCGGCCCCGCCGACCTTCTGCAGGTCGCCGTCCCGCTCGAAAAGGTGCCGCAGCGTCACCGGGTCGGCCACCTGGTCGAGGTCGCGGAGCTTCTCGCAGGCGGCATAGATGCGGCCATGCGCCGGATAAAAGAAATGGTCCGGCCGCAAAAACTCGGAAACCCGTTCCAGTGCGCGATTATCGATCAGAATGGCGCCGAGCAGCGCCTGCTCGGCTTGTTCGTTGGCCGGCATCGACCGGTAAGGGGGAGAGGCTGCATCCGCGCCGGCCGGGAAGAGTGCCAGGGCGCCGTCCGCCTCGATCGTCTGCGTGCTCATGGCCCAATTTTAACAGAGAATGGCGCGGCCGGGGCATTGGAATCTCCGGGCAGGCCTGTGGAACCCTGGGGAAATGCGGGGACGAATCTGTGGAGGAATCCGAAAACTCAATACAGATCAAATGCTTGCGATGTGAGCGAAACGGCCGGGAAAGGGACTCGGGCCGGGGTCCCGCGCGTCAGGCGGCCATCTCGCCATGCCGCTGCTGGCGCCGCGGTTCGTACAGATAATCGCGGGTGATGGGCACGGTGTCGACGCGTTTGGCCAGCTGCATCTGGAAGACCATCTGGCCGGCATAGCGGAAAGACAGCTCGCAAGCCGCGAGATAGAACTCCCACATCCGGCAAAAGCGGTCGTCGTACGGGGCGGCCGCCCGGTTCCAGTTCTCGAGGAAGCGCCGGCGCCAATGCCGCAACGTCTCGGCATAGTGCAGACGGAGGATCTCGATATCGGTGATCCACAGCGCTGCCCTCTCGGCGACCGGGGTGACTTCCGACAGGGCCGGCGAATAGCCGCCGGGAAAAATGTATTTGCGCAGCCAGGGATTCGTGACGCCGGGACCTTCCATCCGGCCGATGGAATGCACCAGGGCGATGCCGTCCGCGTTCAGAAGGGTCGCGATCTTGTTGAAGAAGGCGGCATAGTGCGGAACACCGACATGCTCGAACATGCCGACGGAGACAATGCGGTCGAAGCGGCCGTCGAGAGTGCGATAATCCATCAATTCGAAGGTGACCCGGTCGCTCAGGCCGGCCTCGGCGGCGCGCCGCCGGCTGACCTCCAGCTGCTCGTGCGACAGGGTGATCCCGGTCACCGAGACCGGTGCCGCCTTGGCCAGGCTGATCGCCAGCCCGCCCCAGCCCGAGCCGATATCCAGGATGCGCTGGCCCGGTTGCAACAGCAGCTTGGCGGCGATATGGCGTTTCTTGGCAGCCTGCGCCTCCTCCAGGCTGACCGCGGAATTTGGAAAATAGGCGCAGGAATACTGCCAGTCCTCGTCGAGGAACAAGCCGAACAACTCGTCCGATAAATCGTAATGATGGCTTACACGGCGCCGGGAGAGCGCCCCGGGATTGTACTGCTCGATGAAGCGGCGCAGCGGGATGAGGGCGGCGCGCAATCGGGCGAAGGGCTGGCCATCTGCCGGACCGAGATCCTGAAGCAGCAACTCCAGCAATTCGTAAACGGTCCCACCCTCGACCGTCACCCGGCCATCCATAAAAGCTTCGCCAATCTCCAGACGGGGTCGAAGATAGAGACGACGGGCCGTCTTCCGGTCGTGAACCCGTAAGGTCAACCGCGGCGTCCGGTCCTGCGCTCCGGCCTGATGGCGCCTGCCGGCAGGGTCGACCACGGCAAGCGATCCGGTCTTCATCACGCGGTTCAGCAGGGTAACCAGGAGCATGGTCATTCTCCCCATTGCCGTCTCGGTGATTGCGCCATGCGGTGTTCGACCGGTGCTTCGGTCAGGGCCACCGCGCTGCAATCAGAAAAGAATCATCCCACGCTCCACAATGCAAGTCAGGCGACGCCGGAGGAACGACAATCCGCCTCAGGCGGGGCTGGCCTCCTCCCCAAAGACGTCTCCGGCCGGCGTTTCGGCGCCGATCTCGGAGAGATCGGGCCCGCCCGCCTCCTGTTCGGCCTCCCGGGCGGCTTCCAGGTCCTCGGAAGTCACCAGTCCGCCGCGTTCCGCCTGCAGATCGGCTTCTTCGGTCGAGCGGGCGACGTTGACCACGATCCGGCAGGAGACTTCCGGGTGGAGGTTGACCCGCACGTCGAACAGGCCGATCGACTTGATGGGACGGTCGATCGCCACCTGGGACCGATCAACCTTGAAACCTTCCTCGGCCAGGGCATCCGTGATGTCGCGCGCCGAGACGGAGCCGTAGAGCTGCCCGCTTTCTCCGGCCTGACGGATGATCGACACCACGGTGCCCTCGACCCGCTCGGAGACTTTCTCGGCCTCCTGGCGCCGGTGCAGGTTCACCGCTTCAAGCTCGACCCGCTGGCGTTCGAAACGCGCCAGGTTCTCCTTGGTGGCCCGCAAAGCCTTTTTCTGCGGCAGCAGGTAATTGCGGGCAAACCCGGTGCGGACTTTGACAACATCGCCCATCTGCCCGAGATTCTGCACGCGTTCCAACAGAATGACGTCCATGACCCGATCTCCTAATGCGGGGAAGCGACCCGCCGGCGCAGGTCGATCCATTGTTCGACAAGGCCGAGCGCCGCTACGATCAGAGCCGGCCAGCTCAGCACCAGGGATACATAAAGCGCCGTCAGAACCAGCGGGCGACCGCGCAATATTGCGTGAAGCACGCCGAGGCCGACGAAAAAGAACCCGATGCCGCACATGAGCGCCATTCCGAGAGCGATCGCCGCCACCGGTGCCGGGCTGACCACGGCGACGAGTGCCGCCAGGGAGAAGGCCAGCACTGCCCAGGACGGCAGATGCATCTCGCTAAGGCGCATCCCGGGCCGAAGGTTCCGGCCAAAGGAGCGCACCAGCAGCTGGGCCAGGGCGCCATTGACGACCATCATCAACAGCCATGACACGCCGGTGATCCCCGGCAGCCAGAGGGCCAGCCGATCGGCGCCCATCTTTTCGAAGGGACCGCTCAGCGCCACCGGCATCGTTCCGGAAAACGACTCGACGGCCCGCGTGACGACTCCGTGAAGGCCGCCGGCGGCACCGGAGGTCAGGAGCGCGGCAGCCGCCAATGCAACAAGACTGTAACCAATCAGCCATAAAAGCGTTGGCCCAGGCGGATACCATTCGATTTCTCCGTTGGTGTTACGTCTCGACAACAGGGCCTGACGCAAGACCAGAACGACCGGCAGGGCGTACGCCCCGAGGAACAGCAGCCCGGTCTGTACGTTTCCCGCCACGAGGCCGGTGACCAGGCTGGCCACCAGACCCGCCATGACGGCACCGCGGACATTAAGGGCGAGACCGGCGGAAAACAGCGGCAGAGGCGCCAGATACAGCAGGGGCAGGGCGAGCGGGGCGCCCGACGCGGGGTAGACGAGAAAAAGCAGAGCGGCCAGCAGGCCGGCCGCCGCGCTCTTGAGGTCCGATGTGCCGTGCCCCATCAGCCGCTCCTGCTGCGGGTCGCGCGTACAGCCGTACGCTTATCAGGACACGATATAGGGCAGGAGCGCCAGATACCGGGCGCGCTTGATCGCCCGCGCCAGCTCCCGCTGTTTCTTGCTGGATACGGCGGTGATCCGGCTGGGCACGATCTTGCCGCGCTCGGATACGAACCGACTCAGAAGCTTGATGTTCTTGTAGTCGATCTTGGGCGCATTGGCGCCGGAGAACGGGCAGGTTTTCCGCCGGCGGAAGAACGGCCGGCGTGCCGGGGCTGCGCTCATGCGGTCACTCCTTCATCCTCGCTGACGGATTCGTCGGTCCGGGGCGCGGCCGGTGCCCGGTCCCGCTGACGCTCGCCACGCTCGCGATCGCCACGATCCCGGTCGCCGCGCTCGCCGCGCTCGCCCCGATCGCGGTCGCCACGATCACCGCGATCACCGCGCTCCCGGTCGCCCCTGTCGCCGCGTTCGCGCCGCGGTCCGTCGCGAGTGGATTTCGCCAGCATCATGATCGACGGCCCTTCCTCCAGTTCCTCGGCCCGTATGGTCAAGTGGCGGATGACGTCGTCATGCAGGCGCATCAGTCGCTCCATCTCGGCAACCGCCGCCCAGGGCGCGTCGATATTGAGCATGATATAGTGGCCCTTGCGATTCTTCTTGATCTTGTAGGCCAGCGCCTTGAGACCCCAATACTCCGACTTCGCAATACGGCCGCCATTTTCGGTCAGCACATCGGCAAAGTAGGAGGTCAGCCCTTCGATCTGGGCAGTCGGAACGTCCTGGCGCGCGATGAACACGCACTCATAGTACGGCATGAAAGCCAAACTCCCCACGGCTCTTCCCGGCACGGCGCTGTGTTTGCGGGTTTCATTGGGCAGGGGGAAGGTCAATCTTACCCCTGCGAACCGCCAGCCGCCCGTGCCTAGCCGCCTGCAGGCGCAGACGGCAAGGAGTTGAAAAGATGCCGATCGATATAACAAACGGTGACCGCGAATCAAGCGCGCCGGCGGACTTCCCGGCCGGATGACGGGACAAGGGGCAGAGAATCGGTTGCTTTGCGCCCGGAAGTACACACGCGGGGAGAGGCGTACGGCGGGCTTTGGAGCCAACAGGCATACGGGCGTCGGCGTCGGGTCAGGGTGTTCGTGTGAGCATGCGCGGAAAGCTTGACTTGGCTGCGCGAGTCTTTATCACTGAGCGCCGTTTCTCGGAACTGAAACATAAGGGACGCGGAATGAGTCGAGCGTTCATATTTCCGGGGCAGGGAAGCCAGGCGGTCGGCATGGGGCGCGATCTCTATGACGCCTCGCCGATTGCCCGGGCCGTGTTCGAAGAGGTCGACGATGCGCTCGGCGAGCGGCTGTCGGCGCTGATGTTCGAAGGCGATCCGGATCGGCTGACGCTGACGGAAAATGCCCAGCCGGCCTTGATGGCCGTATCGATCGCAGCCTTGCGCGTCCTGCTCGCGCGGACGGGGAAGACCCTGCCGGAACTGTCGAGCTTCGTCGCCGGCCACAGCCTCGGGGAGTATACCGCGCTGGCTGCGGCGGAGTCGTTCAGCCTGACCGACGCGGCGCGGCTGCTCCGCCAGCGCGGCCAGGCCATGCAGAAGGCGGTGCCGGTCGGAGATGGCGCGATGGCGGCGCTGATGGGTCTCGATATCGATGCCGTGCAGGAACTGGCACGGGAGGCCGCCCAGGCGGGCGTCTGCACGGCCGCCAACGACAACGCCCCCGGCCAGGTGGTGGTCAGCGGCCACCGCGCGGCGGTGGAAGGGGCGCTGGCGCTGGCTGCCGAGCGCGGGGCGAAGCGCAGCGTCATGCTGCCGGTCAGCGCGCCGTTCCATTGCCCGCTGATGAGCCCGGCGGCCGAGACTATGCGGGAGGCGCTCGACGCCATTGCGATTCGTCCGCCTATCGTGCCGGTCATCGCGAATGTCACCGCCCGGGCGGTCCTGGACCCCGAACGCATCCGGCAGCTGCTGGTCGACCAGGTCACCGGTGCGGTCCGTTGGCGGGAAAGCATTCTCCATTTGCGCGATCAGGGCGTGCGCGAGGTGTTCGAGGTCGGAGTCGGCAAGGTACTCAGCGGTCTGGCGCGCCGCATTGACAAAGGGCTGAAGGCAATCTCGATCCATACCCCCGCCGATGTCGACGGCGCGGCGGCAGCCCTGGCCTGATCGCGACTGGTCTCCATGTTCGATCTTTCCGGGAAATGCGCCCTGGTGACCGGGGCCTCGGGCGATATCGGCGCGGCAATTGCCGCGGCGCTATACGGCCGGGGCGCCAAGGTCGTGCTGTCGGGAACCCGGCGCGAGCGGCTCGAGGCGCTTGCCGGACGGCTGGGGGAGGGGGCTTTTGTGGTGCCCGGCGACCTCGCCGAGCCGGGCGCGGCCGAGGGCATCGCCGCCAAGGCCGCGGAAGCCGCCGGCAGCGTCGACATCCTCGTGAACAATGCCGGCATGACCCGGGACAACCTCGCCCTGCGCCTGAAGGACGAGGATTTCGAGAGCGTGCTGTCGGTCAATCTGACGGCCGGCTTCCGTCTCGCCCGGGCCGTCCTCAAGGGCATGATGAAACGCCGCTGGGGCCGCATTGTCGGGATTTCCTCGATCGTCGCCTTCACCGGCAATGCCGGGCAGGCCAATTATGCCGCGGCCAAGGCCGGGATGATCGGGTTGAGCAAGTCGCTGGCGGCGGAGGCCGCCGGCCGGGGCATTACGGTGAACTGCGTGGCCCCCGGTTTCATCGAAAGTCCGATGACCGAGGCGCTGTCGGCGGATCTCAGGGCGAAAATCATCGAGCGCATTCCGCTGTCGCGGATCGGTGCGCCGGATGACGTCGCCGCAGCCGTCGTCTATCTCGCCAGTCCGGAGGCGGCGTATGTGACCGGACAAACATTGCATGTGAATGGTGGAATGGCCATGGTCTAGGCGTCGTGACGGGACCGGCACCCGGGCGGGTGGCATCGCCGCGCCGGCTATGCTATGGGACCCCGGGTTATGCCCGGGGGAACAGGGCCGGTCTCTCCAGCCGCACGACCATCCCTTAGCAACCAGACCCTACTGAAAGGCTGAAACCAATGAGCGACATCGCTGCGCGCGTCAAGAAGATCGTCGTGGAGCACCTTGGCGTCGAGGAATCGAAGGTCACCGAGGGGGCGAGCTTCATCGAGGATCTCGGGGCCGACAGTCTCGACACGGTCGAGCTGGTCATGGCTTTTGAAGAGGAATTCGGCTGCGAGATTCCGGATGACGCAGCGGAGAAGATCCTCACCGTGAAAGACGCCATCGAGTTTATCGAGCAGCACACCGGTGCCAGCTGAGACCGGGCCGGGCCTGCCGATCGCGCGGCACCCCCGGCGGCGGCTGAACGCCGCGACCAGCGCATCATTTGTTCGGGGAAGAGTATGCGACGTGTCGTAGTCACCGGCCTGGGCCTTCTTACGCCGCTCGGCTTCGGTGTGAAGATCAACTGGGAGCGGCTGATCCGGGGCGAGTCCGGCATCCAGGCGATTTCCCGTTTCGATGTTTCCGACCTGCCGTCGAAGGTTGCCGGCGTTCTGCCGAGCGGCAATCGTGCCGAGGGCGGCTACAATCCCGACGAAATCGTTCCCCCGAAGGATCAGCGGAAGAACGACGATTTTATCCTCTATGCCCTGGCGGCGGCGCAGGAAGCTGTGGAGGACGCCGGCTGGCTGCCGACCGGCGAAGAGGACCTCGAGCGGACGGGCGTGCTGATCGGCTCCGGCATCGGCGGCCTGCGGGGCATCCACGACGGCGGCATGACCATGGTGGAAAAGGGCGCGCGGCGGCTGTCGCCCTTCTTCATTCCGGCAGCGCTGATCAATCTCGCGGCGGGTCAGGTGGCCATCCGATTCGGCTTCAAGGGCCCCAACCACGCCGTGGTCACCGCCTGCGCCACCGGTGCGCATGCGATCGGCGATGCGGCGCGGATGATCGCGCTCGACGACGCGGACGTCATGGTGGCCGGCGGCACGGAAGGCGCCGTCACACGGCTCGGCGTGGCTGGCTTCTGCGCCGCCCGCGCGCTGTCCACAGGCTATAACGACCGCCCGGCGGAAGCCTCGCGCCCCTATGACCGGGGCCGGGACGGCTTCGTCATGAGCGAGGGCGCCGGCATCATCGTGCTCGAGGAACTGGAGCACGCCCGCAAGCGGGGGGCCAGGATCTACGGCGAGGTCGTCGGCTATGGCCTGTCGGGCGATGCCTATCACGTCACCGCCCCGGCCGAAGACGGCAGTGGCGGCTACCGGTCGATGCGCGCCGCCTTCAAGCGCGCGCAGATGGACCCGTCGGACGTCGATTACGTCAATGCCCATGGAACGTCGACCCCGCTCGGCGACGAGATCGAACTCGGCGCGGTCAAGCGGCTGTTCGGGCCGGCGATCGAGACGGTGTCGATGTCCTCCACCAAATCGTCGATCGGCCATCTCCTGGGGGCGGCCGGTGCGGCCGAGGCGATCTATTGCCTGCTGGCCATGACCCACGGCGTGGTGCCGCCAACGCTGAACCTGACCGACCCGTCGGACGCCTGTGCCGGCGTCGACCTCGTGCCGCTGCAGGCGAAGGAGAAACCGGTGCGGGCCGCCCTCAGCAACAGCTTCGGGTTCGGCGGCACCAATGCGTCGCTGATCATGCGCGCGCTGTCCTGAGCCCGGCGGGGGATCGATGCGACGGGCCCTGGCCCGCTTTTTCCTTGTCCTGTCCGGCATCGCCATCGCCGGCCTGATCGGCCTCCTGGCGCTGATTCTGGCTTTTGTCGCGCCGGGCCCGTCCACGTCGCCGACCACCCTGGTGATCGCACCGGGCTCGGGAGTCAACGCGATCGCCGGGCAGCTGGAATCGCAGGGCGTCATCGCCGATTCGCGGCTGTTCCATCTGGGGGTTCGGGTCTTCGGACGCGCCGGCCGGCTCCGGGCCGGCGAGTTCACGTTCCCGGCCGGCGCCAGCCCGCACCGGGCGATGACCGTCCTGGCGCGCGGCGCCGCCGTCTCTCATGCGCTGACCATTCCGGAAGGCCTGACCTCGGCGGAGATCGTCGCGCTGCTCCGGGACGATGCGCGGCTTGCCGGCGCCGTCGGGGCGGTGCCGGCGGAAGGCACCCTGCTGCCCGAGACCTACCATGTCCGGCGCGGCGACACCCGGGCCGCGGTGCTGGCCCGCATGCAGGCGGCAATGCAGGCGGCGCTCGACCGGCTCTGGCCTGGGCGGGCGGAGGGGCTGCCTCTGGCCGGCCCGGAAGAGGCCGTGACGCTCGCCTCGATCATCGAAAAAGAGACCGGAGTCGCGGGCGAGCGCCGGCTTGTGGCCGGCGTCTTCGTCAACCGCCTCCACCGCGGCATGCGTCTGCAGTCCGATCCGACGGTGATCTATGCCATGACGCAGGGGCGGGCTCCGCTGGACCGGCCTCTCACCCGGGCCGATATCGACGGCACCGACTCGCCCTACAACACCTACCGGATCGCCGGGCTGCCGCCGGGGCCCATCGCCAATCCCGGACTTGCCGCCCTGGAAGCGGCGCTTAACCCGGCGGAGACCGAGTATCTCTATTTCGTTGCCGACGGCAGCGGCGGGCACGCCTTTGCCCGCACCCTGGCCGAGCACAACCGCAATGTCGCCGCCTGGCGCCGGCTGCGGGACGCCGGGTCCCCCTCACCCTGAGAGCAGTGCGTCGTCAAAGCAGTCCGAAGAGGCCGCGAGCAGAGCCCCGACGCTTTTCCTCATATTGCTGGTGATAATCCTCGGCCCGGTAGAAGGGAGCGGCCGGAACGATTTCCGTGACGATCGCGCCACGGTGATTCCCTGCGCGGCCCTGGGTCTCTTTCGAGATGCGCGCCGCTTCCTCCTGCCCGGCATCATGATAGAAAATCGCCGAGCGGTACTGGTGGCCGACATCCGGCCCCTGGCGATCCTTCTGGGTCGGATCGTGGATCGTCCAGAACAGCGCCAGAAGGTCGTCATAGGACACGCGGGCGGGGTCATACTCGACCTGCACCGCCTCGGCATGGCCGGTATCGCCGCGGCAGACCATCTCATAGGTCGGGTCGGGGACGTGCCCGCCGGTATAGCCGACCGTGGTTGCGGTTACGCCATCGACCCGGCGGAATGCCGCCTCGATGCCCCAGAAGCACCCGGCGGCGAATGTCGCGACTGCCATTCCTCTCTCCTCGCCCTCAAAAGGGACATGCGGTCCTGTGAGCCAGGAAAGTGGGCGCTGCGGCCGCGACATCCAGCCCCCGAGAACGGTGCAGCGAAGCGAGAACTCAGGTCAGCCCCTCGCCCTCGACCCGGCGGACATATTCGACGTTGTACTTGCCGAAGGTGCTGTTGCACTGCTTGACGAGTTCGTCGACCAGATCTTCCGGCGGAACGCCGTTATTGATGTGCTTTTCGATCAGCGCATGCAGGTCTTGCGCGAACTCCGTAAGATAGACTTCCGACATTGAGGTCTCCTGTTCCTGCCGGGCCGCCGGCTCACGCCGCCACGCCCTGTGCAACGCATCAACGTCCTGAGGCTAGCGGCTGGCAGCCTGCGCGGCAATTCATCCTGCCCGCAATGCGGCGGTTTTTCCCGCAGGGCGCTGACCCTCAGTTGACCTCGTGCGGATGCGACGGCTTCTGCTGTTCCGCACAGTTGCGGGCGCCCCGCACCAGACCCTCCGCCAGCTCGCGCGCCATTTCGGGCGTCAGCTTCAGCATCAACTCCAGCCCCTGGTTGGTGGTCAGAGCGACGGAGACGCTCCGCCCAAGGACATCGGTATCGACGCGGACTTTGCGGATCGGCGGGATCTCCGAGAGATCGCGCAATTGCGGCTTGGGCAGCTTGGCGTGAGCCCGCTGCGTGGCGCGGATTGCCGTGAGGATGGACGTCGTCAGGTTGGAGGGAAAGGCCAACGATACCTTGCCGCCGTCGTTTTCAGCGAATGTCAAAAAGAACCGGTCGCCTTTCAGGATCCCGGCCTCGGTCACTTTCACAACGTCGGTGCGCTTGCCGCCGTCTGCCGCCGTCGTGTCCTTGCTGTGATCGGTCTCAGCCATTGGAGTCCTGTCCCTTGTCCATCCGTTCGGTGTCGTCCGGGCCGCCGGCCGAGCCGGTCTCGCCCTCCGAGGCCTGTCGCCGCCGGATGGCGTCGCTTTCCCGGTTCGAAACCCATTGCGCGCCGCCGGGCCCCTCTTCGAGTTTCCAGAAGGGTGCGTCGGTTTTCAACCAGTCCATCAGAAAGGCGCAGGCCGCGAAAGCGGCGTCCCGATGCGCGGCGGCAGTCGCAACCAGGACGATTCGCGATCCCGGTTCCAGGCGGCCGAAGCGATGGACGATCCGCACGGCGGCGAGCGGCCAGCGGGCGCGCGCCTCGGCCTCCGCCTCGGCCAGCTTGCGCTCGGTCATGCCGGGGTAGTGTTCCAGGGTGAGGGCGGAGATCGGCCCGGCCTCTCCCTCGCCGCGCACAAGACCGACAAAGGAAGCGACGGCGCCGATTCCCAGGGCGTCGGCGCTCATCGCCGCGATCTCGGCGCCAACGTCGAAATCCTCCCGCTGGACCCGCGCGGCCATGCTCCGATCCTCAGCCGCCGGTGACCGGCGGGAACAGGGCGACTTCGTCGTCCGGACCGACCCGATCGCCCGGCCGGGCATAGTCCTGATTGACCGCCGCCTTGACGATGCTGCGCTGTGCCAGCGCTGCGGCATGAGCGGGACTGCGCGCCGCCAGCCAGTCGACCAGCCCGGCCACATCCTGCACCTCGGGCGGCGGCGAGACCTCTTCCTCGGCCAGCCCGATACGGCTGCGCAGCCAGGCGAAATACAGAATCTTCATCCCGTCATCCGTCCGCGTTTTGCCGGGGCGGGCCGCCCTCGGCTCTTGCCCGGCCTGTGGCATTGGGAGACTCTGCCTGCCAAACCGGTTTGCAACAAGGCCCGATCCATGCCTGCCGATCCCACCTTCGCCGGCCTTGGCACCACGATCTTCGAGGTGGTGTCGCGTCTCGCCCGCACCCATGATGCCGTCAACCTGGGTCAGGGCTTTCCTGACGATCCAGGTCCGCAGGACGTGCGTCAGGTCGCCGCCGAGGCTGCGCTTGAGGGCTCCAACCAGTACCCGCCGATGCTGGGCCTTCCCACGCTCCGCCAGGCCGTGGCCGCGCATGACCGGCGCTTCTACGGCCTGGCGTTGGACTGGGAGACGGAAGTGGTGGTCACCACCGGGGCCACCGAGGCCCTGGCCGCCTGCCTCTTGGCGTTGATCGAGCCGGGCGACGAAGTCGTCCTGTTTCAGCCGCTCTACGATTCCTATGTGCCCATGGTCCGCCGGGCGGGCGGCGTGCCGCGCTTCGTTACCCTCAAGCCGCCCGACTGGCGGCTCGACCGATCGGCGCTGGAGGCGGTCGTCGGCCCGCAGACCCGGCTGATCCTTCTCAACACGCCGCTCAATCCCGCCGCAAAGGTCTTCGGCGCCGAAGAGCTGGACCTCATCGAAGAGATCGCCCGGTGCCGGAACGCGGTGGTGATCTGCGATGAGGTCTACGAGCATATTGTCTTCGACGGGCAGGTTCACCAGCCTCTGATGGCCCGTCCGGCCATGCGCGATCGTTGTTTGCGTATCGGCTCGGCCGGCAAGGTGTTCTCGCTGACCGGCTGGAAGGTCGGCTATGTCATGGGCAATCCGGCACTGCTCGCCCCGGTGATCAAGGCCCATCAGTTCCTGGTGTTCACCGTGCCGCCGAACCTGCAGGCGGCCGTCGCCTATGGCCTTGGCAAGGAGGACGCGTATTTTGCCGGCCTGGCCTCAGGACTGCAGGTCAAGCGCGACCGCTTCGCCGCGGCGCTCGCCGGGTCCGGCCTCAGGCCTTTGCCGTGCGCCGGCACCTATTTCCTGAATGCCGACATTTCTGAAACACGAATAAGCTGTGGCGATGTCGCCTTTTGCGAGCGCGCCGTTGCCGAAGCCGGAGTCGCGGCGATCCCCGTCAGCGCATTCTATGAGGAGGCGGCCGCGACACACCTTGTCCGCTTTTGTTTCGCCAAGGATGACGCGGTGCTCGACGAGGCCGCGGTGCGGCTGGCCCGCTGGCTCGGCTGATCGGGCGCCCGTCAGGCTCTGGTGATGGTCTGGACCGCGAGGCCGTTCAGGGTGATGCCCAGGATAAAGTCGAGAATCACCATCCCGGCCGCTTCAAACCCGCCGATTCGCAGCGCGGTCCGGATGACGTAGCCCTCGTAGAGCAGCAGCAGCAAGTGCACGACCAGAATCAGCAGTTCCGCCACCTGCGGGCTCAGGGCCCCGCTGGCGGTGAGCAACACGGTCGGGAAGGCCAGTGCCATCTGGACGACCATGGACCAATTGTAGGCCGAAACGAAGGCGAAGTAATGCTCGCTCCGATTCAGCAGGCGAACGATCGGAATGGCCAGCACCAGAAACGCCGTCCAACTGATCACGTAGAAAATCGCTTCGACGACAAGGACCGTAAATGGTGACACGTCTTCGCCGCCCCAGCGCAGGGTCAGGAAGACGATGTGAAAGGGCAGCAGCAGCAGGGCGACGAAGAAGCTGTTGACCGCGCCCTCCCGGCTGCTGTCGAACAGGGCCATGCCGTTCGGGTCGAGCCGCGCCAGGCGCCAGGCGCCGAAGACGGACCGGGCGACTTCGTTCATCGTGACCATTGGGTGCCCTGCCTTGGTCGCGTCAGCGCGCCGCCGTGAAAAAGGCCTTCAGGATCGCACCGTAAATATCCGTCAGACGGGACAGGTCGTCCAGAGTCACCTGTTCGTCGATCTTGTGCGCCGTGCGGTTCACAAGGCCGCACTCGACGACCGGGCAGTAGTCCTTGATGAAGCGGGCGTCGGAGGTGCCGCCGCCGGTATCCAGTGCCGGCGCGGCGCCGGTGACGTTTGCGACGGCCGCGGCGACGAGCTCGGTGAAGGGACCGGGCGGACTGAGAAAGGCTTCGCCCGACACTGCCACGTCCAGGTCGTAGCGGCCGCCAAGGCGATCCAGTGTCGCCGCGATCCGGCGCTTCAGGCTCGCCCCGCTGTGACGGTCATTGAAGCGGATATTGAAGAGGGCCCGAGCCTGCGCCGGAATGACATTGGTCGCCGGATTGCCGACATCGATGGTCGAGACCTGCAGGGAGGAGGGTGCAAAATAGGCCGTTCCCTCGTCGAGCGTCTCCGCCAGCAAGGCGGCCAGCATTTGCGCGATGCGGTTGGCCGGATTGTCCGCCGCCTGGGGGTAGGCGATGTGCCCCTGTACGCCATGCACCGTCAGCGCGGCGTTGAGGCTGCCGCGTCGCCCGATCTTCACCGTGTCACCGACGGCTTCGGCCCCGGTCGGTTCGCCCACAAGACAGGCATCGAGGTGCTCGCCGCGCTCCGCAAGCCAGGGGAGAACCCGGGCCGTGCCGTGAACGGCCGGGCCTTCTTCGTCGCCCGTGATCAAGAGGCTGATCGAGCCCTCCGGCGGACCATGGCGGCGGTCGAGCAGCCGGGCGACGGCAGCGACAAATGCGCCGATCGCTCCCTTCATATCGACGGCGCCGCGGCCGATCAGCCGCCCGTCCCGGACCTCCGCCGCGAAGGGCGAGACCGACCAGGCGGCCGCGTCGCCCGGCGGCACCACATCGGTATGTCCGGCAAAGCAGAGATTAGGGCCCGCCTTGCCCAGCCGGGCATAGAGGTTGTCGACCGGCGTCTCGCCGGGGTCGGCGAATCGGAAGCGCATGCACGCGAAACCCAGCGGCTTCAGCGCCGCGGCCAGCGTGTCGATCGCGCCTTCGTCGGCCGGGGTGACGCTGGGGCAGCGGATGAGGGCGCGGGTCAGCGCGACGGGATCGCTCGGCGTCAAGATCGGGAGGCTCCAGCAGGTATCGAAATCGTCAGCCCGTGCGGCAGGAGGTGATCATCACCACCGCGCCGCTTCCCTGAGCCTTGAATCGTGGAATGGCCGCCTTGAGCAACGCGAAGGGATCGATGACCAGCCGTTCCAGCGTCTCGCGGAACAGCTCTAAAGAGGCATTTTCGCTCGGTCCGTGAACGGCGGGGAAATGGTCGTTGCTGACGATCACGTCGATCGGACCGGCCTCATCCCAACTGCGGCCGATGAGTTCTGCCGGATCCCTTGCATGAAGCGGTTCGGCATGAGGGTGAGCGGCTTGGAAGGCCGACAGCGTCGCCGCGTCCGAAAAGGTCCGGTCAGAAGCCAGAACGCGAAAACCGATCTCTCCCAGGGCGTCGACCGCTGGGGGGACCGCGAAATCGCAGACATTGGTATCGCAGACATTGGTGATGAGAGCGACCGGCATAGCGGGATCGTTTATCGCGCAGCGGTCTCGTGATTCGCAATGAAGATCACTGTCCGGCCCGGATGGTCCGGGCCGTCCAGCGTTTCTCCGGTCGAAGGCCGGGGGACCCGGCTGACTTTCCGGGCTATTCCAGACGCAGATTGGCGGCCGCCGATTTCCCCTTCTTCGGATCGCGCTGCAGATCGAAGCCGATACGCTGCCCCTCGTTCAGGCCGCGCAGCCCGGCGCGTTCGACCGCGCTGATATGCACGAAGACGTCCGCGCCACCTTCATCCGGCTGGATGAAGCCGTAGCCTTTGACAGAATTGAACCACTTGACCGTACCCGTCGGCATTTTTCGTCTCTCCGTAGTCTCGGCTCATGCGATCGACCCGACGTTCCGGAACCGCCGGAACGGCGGGAAACATTCGGCGCCACGCGCCGCTCTCCGCTGCGCGATCGGGCACTGCCTCGTCTAAACGCGGGAGCGTCAGGAGACTGCACCGCGTCAGCGATATCTCACCGGTTTGCCGGGACGTTCGCACGCCACGGCGGTGGCCGGCGGACCGATGCTGTCAAAGGAAGCCTGCGCAGAGGAGCGACCTGTATCTCGTGCCTTTCGGCCGGGGACGGGGGCGGCAATGACCCCGGTCGTCAGCCCCTCATCCATGATAAGCCGCCGATGATGATAGCCATCACCCCGTCTACGCGCGACCCTCACAATCCCAACCACGGCATAAGTAGGGGAGGATAGCAAGAGAATTCTTTTTTCGCCGAGGCGGAACCAAAAGCTACTTCGGCCGAAAGAGAAAGAGACGGGCGCCGATCTAAAAATCATCGGACAGGGCCGCGGCGTCGTAAACTAGCCGGACTTTCTGTTTTTCGCTTTTTCCGCGTACCGTGATGGTCTCGGTCGGGTAATCGCGGAGGTCGATCAGGGCCTCGCGGGCGAGCGCCTCCGACACCACCAATTGGACCCCGAATTCCTTGGTCAGGCCCTCCAACCGGCTGGCGGTATTCACCGTATCGCCGATCGCGGTCAGGCTCTTGACCGCGCCATAGCCCATCTCGCCGACGATGGCGGGCCCGAGATGGATGCCGATTCCCATCCGCAGCGGCGCCGGCAGGTCGGCGGCCAGCCCGTCATTCAACTGCTTCAGGGCCCGGGCCATCCGTCGGGCCGCTCGCAGGGACGCCTGTCCGGCCTCTTGCGGGCTCCGGCCCAGACCGAAAAGAGCCATGATGCCGTCGCCGACGAACTTGTCGACGCGGCCCCCTGCGGCCTCGATCTCCCGGCCCATGGCCTCGAAATAGCGATTGAGCAGAAAGACCGTGTCATAGGGCAGCTTGGCCTCCGACAGCCGGGTGAAGCCGCGCAGGTCGGCGAACAGCACGGCGATCTCCATCTCTTTTCCTTGCGACTGGGCAAGGCGCCCGGGGAAGCCGTCGCGCGGGCTGGCATCCGGCGGGAGCAGGGGCGTCACGTCGAGATCGGCGGTGGGCCTTATCTGGCAGGCCAGCCGCACGCCCGGACCGGCGCCGATTCGCGCCAGGACCCGGCTCTCGCCGGCATCCGGCGGCGGCAGCGCCTCGGCCCCGCTTCCGACCCGGACCCGGCAGGTTGAGCAGCGGCCGCGGCCGCCGCAAACCGAGGCGTGGGGAATACCGGCAGCGCGGCTGGTTTCGAGCACCGTGCTGCCGGGGACGACCTCCACCCGCCGCCCGTCGGGATAGCAGAGCCGCGGCAGCCGGGTGCGCCTTTGCCAGGCGTGCCGCGCGATGCGGGCGGCAAAGGGCAGAGCAATCAACCCCAGCAGGGCGAAGCGGCTCGTCTCGGTCGCCGCGCCGATGAAGGTGGCGGCCTCGACCGTGATCCGCGCGTCGTCGACCATGCGGTTCACCCAGGATGGGTCTTGCGCCAGGGCTCGGACGTTCATGCCGCCCGCAATATAGCCGGCCAGCGACAAAGCCGGCACCAGCGTTGCAATCGAGAGCAATATCGGCGCCAGGGCCAAATAGTTTCGTTTTGTGCGCAGCCAATAATGAAGGCCGAGACAGCCATGCACCCAGGCCACCAGCAGCAGCAGGGCCTGGAGCGCGCCTTTCACCGGCGAATCGACCCAATAGACGAACATGACCAGCCGGTAGTCCGGATCGGTGCCGAAGGCCGTCGTGGCACCGCGCGTTGCCAGGACATGCTCGGCAAGCAGCAGCGGGATGGCGAGACCGAGCCCCAGCTGGGCCCATTCCCACGGCTGCAGGCGGAGGCTGTGGCGACGCCAGACCGACCAAAGCGCGATCCCGAAATGCACGGCCAGCGCAGCATAAAGCGCAATCAGGACAGGAACATTCGACCAGACTGCCTGGAAGATGGGGAGCCCGGCGTCCATTGCCTCAAGCGAGACGACGCCGAGCGCATGATTGGCAAAATGGCTGAGGACATAGGCGAAGAGGACGAGGCCGCTGGTCAGGCGCAGGCGGTTCAGCATTTTTGGGCATCTCCTGCCCCTCAGTTGCCGATGACGGCATGGCAGAGGATGCCGGCTCCGAAACCGCCGACCGCGGCCAGCGGTGGTGCCCAGGCCTGGGCCAGCGGGGTTTGCGGGGCGATGTCCTGGAAGGTCAGATACAGGATGCCGCCGGCACCGAAGAGCATGAAGGCGCCCAGCCATGGCGGATGGTCGGCAAAGACGAAATAGCCGGTTAATCCCGCGATCGGGCCGAGTGGCACCAGCGCGACGAGAAGCAACATGGTGGCCGACGCGGCCAGCCCGTTCTGGGTCACCTCGCGATAGGCGTTGAAGCCCTCAGGCAGATTCTGCAGAGCGATCAAGAGAGCCAGAACCAGCCCCAGCCCTGGCTCGGCGGTCAGAGTTGCGCCGAGCGCCACGGCCTCGGGCAGGAAATCCGCCAGCATCGCCATCAGCTGGCCGCCGGAACCCCTGACCCTGGCGATCAAAATATCGAGGCCCATGAATGCCGCGCCGCCGGCCAGCAGGGCGGCGATTGCCGGCGCGGTTGACAGGCGGGCCTGGCCTTCCGGTACGAGCACCAGGGCCACGGCCGCGAGCAGCACGCCACCCCCGAAGGCGATCACCGAGTGCCGGAACTCGCTCTCCAGCCAGTCCGGGCGGATCTTCTCGAAGCGTGCCAACAGGCCGCCCAGCGGAATCGCCACGCCGGCCAAGGCGCCATAGGCGATGATGGTCGGGACGGGTCCCCAGTCGAGCATCGGCATCGGGCCTCGGCCATGGCGCAGACATCCGGTCGACGGCCGGAAGAGGCTCTTCCTAGCAGGCTTCTGAGCAATTAGAAACGCGTGAAGGCCCGACTCGCCGATCCGACCGGATCACTGTTTGAAAACGGATTCTATGGTTTCGGCATCGATGGCCCGATCAGTCCAGTGATCGAGGGTGTCGAGATCGGCCACAACGACACGGTCCTTGAGTTCCTCCGATACAGGGCCAAAGCGCCGCTCCAGCAGCCGAAGCACGAAGCCGACCCGCTCCTCACGGCGCGCCTCTTCCCGGCCTTCTTCCCGGCCTTCTTCCCGGCCTTCTTCCCGGCCTTCTTTCCGGCCTTCTTCCAGGCCTAGACGCAGGCCTTCAGCCCGTCCTTCCTTAAGGCCTTCAGCCTTCCATTGCTCCTTCCAATACTCCCCCAACGTCGCCAGCATGGTTCTCATCTCCGTCAAATCGGCAGGTATAACCTTCTGGATCCCGACACCCTTGATGGCCTGCTCGACCAGGGCCGTAAACAGGCGTCTCAGGTCGGCGTAATCCGGATGCCGACGAAACCAGCGGATCACCTCGTCGACAAGCGGCGCAAGCTTTGCCGGCTCCTGACGCCGTTCCAGGCGGACCAGCAGTGCCGTCAGGCTTTCAAGCCGTTCCAGTTCACCGGAGGAAAACCCACCCATGTCAATGAGATGGTATTGGGCGCGCGGCTGCCAATCCCAAAGCGGAGACCCCGGGGGAAGGGCGATCAGGCCGGCCAGATCGGTTGGCGCCGTCCAACGCGATCCGCCATTGTACAAGACGATAAGGATCACCGGTGGCAGCTTGTCTCCGGCCTTCAGCGATTGTTCGGATATGATCTGCTGCCACAACAGGCCCTGATAGACCTGGGTCCGCAGGGGCATCCACCAGTCGCTCTGCGACTGAAACTCGATCAGCAGATAGAGGTAGACGTCACTGCCATAAGTCGTCGGCAGACGCCAGATAACATCGCCTTCGCGCCGTTCGCCAAGCGGGCCATGGAATTTTGCCGAGACCTTTTCCATCGCCGCGAAGTCGAGGCCGGCAGCCATGGCATCAGGCACGAATTCGCGCACCAGCCCCTCCACCATCACCGGGTGGGAAAAAAGACGATGATAAAGAGAATCGGCATTCATCGCGCGGCTCATATGGCTTTGGCCGCCGGCAATCAAGCGAATTTCTGACGAAAACGGTTTCGGGGCTATGCACCGGACGGTTTGCTGCATTGCACTATGCTGCACTGCACTCAACATTTCGGCAAGGTTTCGTCCTGTATTCTCCAAGCAATGACGGCGCGCGGTCCTGTCCAGGGTCGCCGGAGACAGGAGATGATGACATGACGACGATTGCGACGGACATCCTTCGCGACTATGAGCAGGAGGTTGCCAATTTGCCGAAGGCGAAAGGAGCCGAAACGTCCGACATGGCCACGACGCCTTACCTGCTCATGCTGCGCCTGTGCGAGCAGGCCCATGGCACGCGCATCGGCTATCACGAATGGGTGTTCCCGGACGGCTCACAGCTGCTGATGTGAGGCGGATAGCGGACCGCCATCAGATAGAGGCCCTGCGGCGGGGCGGTCGGGCCGGCGGCGGCGCGGTTGCACGCTGCCAGTGCCCGGCGGACATCGGCCGCCGTCCATCTGCCGCGGCCGACCAGGGCGAGGGTGCCGACCATGTTGCGCACCTGGTGGTGCAGGAAGGAGCGGGCCTCGGCGATAATCGCAATCTCCTCGCCGGCCCGGCGCACGTCGAGCCGGTCGAGGGTCTTGACCGGGGAGGCGGCCTGGCATTCTGCGGCCCGGAAGCTGGTGAAATCGTGCCGACCCACCAGGATTTGCGCGGCCGCATGCATGGCCTCGTTGTCGAGTGATTGGATGATATGCCAGGCGCGGCCGCGCTCCAGAGCCAGCGGCGCGCGGCGATTGACCAGCCGGTAGAGATAGGCCCGACCAATCGCCGACCGGCGGGCATCGAAGTCGTCCGGAACGCGCCCGGCGACCAGCACTGTCACCGGGTGCGGCTTCAGGTAGAAATTTACCGCATCGCGCAGCGTTCCCGCCGGCCGGTCCTGCGCCAGGTCGAGATGCGCGACTTGCCCCCGCGCATGGACGCCGGCATCGGTCCGCCCGGCGCAATGCACCCGCACGGCCTCCCCGCAAAAGCGCTCGACGGCCGTCTCGATCGCCTCCTGCACAGACGGTCCGTTGGTCTGGCGCTGCCAGCCGACGAACGGCCCGCCGTCATATTCGATCGTCAGCGCATAGCGCGGCATGCCGCGTCACCGCTTTTCTCGGTCATTCAGTAGCGCTCGCAAGTTTTTTCGCCGCCTTCCCGGCGCTTCTTGACGCTTCCGGCCGGCTGTCATAGCGTCCAGGATCACGTGCCTCCAGGGGGCGGGAAGGGCGCGCGCAGACCGCAGCACCTTGTGAAGGTGCGCGCAAGCGGAGCACGAGTGCCGCGCCGGTGCACGACAAGACAACGGGCCGGGGACGCCATGAGCGACACCTTTACACTCGCCAGCGACTTTCAGGCACCCAGTTATGACGACTGGGTCGCCGAGGTTGAAAAGGGCCTGAAGGGCGCGCCCTTCGACAAGAAGATGTACACCAAGACCTATGAGGGAATCACCCTGCAGCCGGTGTACACCCGCGCCGACTGGCCCGGCGAGGGCGATCCCTCGGGCTTCCCCGGCGCCATGCCCTTTACCCGCGGCAGCCAGCCCTTCGGTCACGCCATGGCCGGCTGGGACATCCGCCAGATGCACATGTATCCGGATGTCGCCGCAGCCAATGCCCAGATCCTCAGCGACCTGCAGCGCGGCGTCACCTCGCTGCTGGTCCGGTTCGACCAGGCGGGCCAGGCCGGCCTCGACGGCGACGCGCCGGACAGCGAGATGCTGGCAGGCCGCGACGGCGTCATGGTCTACAGCGTCGACGATCTGGAGGCACTGCTGCGCGAGGTCGACCTGACCATCGCCCCGGTGGCGATCGAGGCCGGACCGCAGTTCATGGCCGGGGCGGCGCTGCTGGCCGGGCTGTGGGAGCGGCGCGGCATTGCCGCTGGCGAGGCCAAGGGCGCCTTCAATGCCGACCCCCTCGCGGCGCTGGCCGCTGGCGGCAGCCTGCCGGTGCCGGTGGCCACGGCGCTGGCCCGGCTCGGCGACCTGGCGGCCCATACGGCGGCGACCTACCCGACCGTGACATCGGTCCGGGTCGACACCACGCCCTATCACGACGCGGGGGCAAGCGAGACCCAGGACCTCGGGATCTCCATGGCCACGGCGGTGGCCTATTTGAGGGCGATGAGCGAGGCCGGGGTCGATATCGACCGGGCCTGCCGGCAGATCACCTTCAGCTATGCGCTCGGCAGCGAGTTCTTCATGGGCATCGCCAAGCTGCGCGCCGCCCGCAAGCTGTGGGCCCGCATCGCCGAGTCCTGCGGTGCGTCCGAGCCGGCGCGGGCGATGAACCTGCACGGCGTCACGGCGCTGCGCTCGCTGACCCAGCGCGACCCCTGGGTGAACATGCTGCGCGGCACGATCTCCGGCTTCGCCGCCGCTGTCGGCGGGGCGGAGCATGTCACGGTCCGGCCCTTCGACGGCGCCATTCGGGCAGCGGACGATCTGTCCCGCCGCGTCGCCCGCAACACCCAGGTCATCCTGCAGGAGGAGTCCTATCTCACCAAGGTGGTCGATCCGGCCGGCGGGTCCTGGTACATCGAGACCTTGACCGACCATCTCGCGAAGACGGCCTGGGCGAATTTCCAGGACATCGAAAAGGCCGGCGGCATTGTCGCGGCGCTGGAGAGCGGGCTGATCCGCGGCAAAATCGACGAGACCTGGCAGGAGCGGCTGAAAAACCTGTCGACCCGCAAGGACCCGATCACCGGCGTCAGCGAGTTCCCGAACATCCACGAAAAGCCGGTCGAGCGTCTGCAGGCCGATTACGGCGCCCTGCAGGCCAAGGCGGCCGAACGCCTGACCGCCACCCGGCAGGGGACCGGCAAGGTCGACCTCGGCCCGGCGCTGTCAGCGGGCACGCCGGGTGTGCTGACCGCCTCCTGCATCGACGCCGCCACCAAGGGCGCGACGCTTGGAGCGCTGGCCGCGGCACTGAAGGACGGCGCGGGCGCGACGCTCGAGCCGCTGCCGCAGCGCCGGCTCGCCCAGCCCTTCGAGGAACTGCGCGATGCCAGCGACGCCCATAAGGAGAAGACCGGAGACTGGCCGGCGATCTTCCTGGCCAATCTCGGCCGCATCGCCCAGCACACCGCCCGGGCCACCTATGCCAAGAACTTCTTCGAGGTCGGCGGCATCCAGGCCTTGTCGAACGAGGGCTTCCACGATCCGGAGAGCTGCGCCAAGGCGCTCGCGGGCAGCGGCGCCCGGCTGGCCATCATCTGCGGCACCGATGGCCAGTATGAAGAGATGGTCGCAAGCTTCGCCCCGGCGCTGAAGCAGGCCGGTGCCACCCGGGTCTTCCTGGCCGGCAATCCGGGCGACAAGAAGCAAAGCTATATGGACGCCGGCGTCGACGGCTTCATCTTCATGGGATGCAACGTGCTGGAGACGTTGCGCGGTACCCTGGCCCATCTGGGAGTGATCGAATCATGAGCGCGATTCCTGATTTCACCACGATCCACCTGGAGCCCGGCAACGCTCCGCCGTCCGGCAGCAATGGCGCCGAATGGGCGGCCCGGTTCACCGAGGCGACCGGCACGGCGCCCGACCAGATGCTCTGGCATACGCCGGAGAGGGTCGATGTGAAGCCGCTCTACGCCAGTGCCGATCTCGAGGGGCTCGACCATCTCAACACCATGCCGGGCCTGCCGCCCTATCTCCGCGGCCCCTATCCCAGCATGTACGTCACCCAGCCCTGGACGATCCGGCAATATGCCGGCTTCTCGACGGCCCAGGCGAGTAACGCCTTCTATCGCCGCAACCTTGCGGCCGGGCAGAAGGGCCTGTCGGTCGCCTTCGACCTTGCCACGCACCGCGGCTATGACAGCGACCATCCGCGCGTGCCGGGCGATGTCGGCATGGCCGGCGTCTGCATCGATTCGATCATGGACATGCGGACGCTGTTCGACGGCATCCCGCTCGACAAGATGAGCGTGTCGATGACCATGAACGGCGCGGTGCTGCCGGTTATGGCCCTCTACATCGTCGCGGCGGAAGAGCAGGGCGTGAAGCCCGAACAGCTGGCCGGAACCATTCAGAACGATATTCTGAAGGAGTTCATGGTCCGCAACACCTACATCTACCCGCCGCTGCCGTCGATGCGGATCATTTCGGACATCTTCGCCTTCACCTCGAAGAAGATGCCGAAGTTCAATTCGATCAGCATTTCCGGCTACCATATGCAGGAGGCCGGGGCGACCGCCGACCTGGAACTCGCCTACACTCTTGCCGACGGCGTGGAATATGCCCGCGCCGGGCTGAATGCCGGGCTGGGCATCGACCAGTTCGCGCCGCGCCTGTCCTTCTTCTGGGCGATCGGCATGAACTTCTTCATGGAGATCGCCAAGATGCGCGCCGCCCGGCTGCTCTGGGCGAAGCTCATCAAGCAGTTCGATCCGAAGAATCCGAAGTCGATGAGCCTGCGCACCCACAGTCAGACCTCCGGCTGGAGCCTGACGGCGCAGGACGTCTACAACAATGTCGTGCGCACCTGCATCGAGGCCATGGCCTCGACCCAGGGCCACACCCAGTCGCTGCATACCAACGCCCTGGACGAGGCGCTGGCGCTGCCGACCGATTTCTCCGCCCGTATCGCCCGCAACACCCAGCTGTTCCTGCAGCAGGAGAGTGCCACCACCCGCGTCGTCGACCCCTGGGGCGGCAGCTATTACGTCGAGCGGCTGACCTATGAGCTGGCGAAGCGCGCCTGGGAGCACATCGAGGAGGTCGAGGGCACCGGCGGCATGGCCAAGGCGATCGAGGCCGGCATCCCGAAAATGCGCATCGAGGAAGCGGCGGCGCGCGCCCAGGCCCGGATCGACAGCGGCACCCAGACCGTCGTCGGCGTCAACAAGTTCCGCCTTGACGAGGAGGAACAGGTCGACGTTCTGAAGGTTGACAACACGGCAGTCCGCGCTCAGCAGATCGAGCAGCTGAAGGAGCTGCGGGCCAACCGCGACTCCAAGTCGGTCGAGGAGAAGCTGGCGGCGCTCACCAAATCGGCCGAGATCGGCGAGGGCAACCTCCTCGAACTGGCGGTCGACGCGGCCCGCCACAAGGCGACGGTCGGCGAGATCAGCGAGGCGCTGGAAAAGGTCTGGGGCCGCCACAAGGCGGAGATCAAGGCGATCTCCGGCGTCTATGGCAGCGAGGTCGGCAAGGCGACGGATACCATGGAGCGCATCCACAAGCTGGTAGACGAGTTCGAGCAGCATGAGGGCCGTCGGCCCCGCATCCTCATCGCCAAGATGGGACAGGACGGGCATGACCGCGGGCAGAAGGTGATCGCCAGCGCCTTCGCCGATCTCGGCTTCGACGTCGATATCGGGCCGCTGTTCCAGACCCCGGCGGAAAGCGCCCAGCAGGCGGTGGAGAACGACGTTCATATCATCGGGGTCAGCTCCCTCGCGGCGGGCCATTTGACCCTGGTGCCGGCACTGCGCGAAGAACTCGCCAAGCTGGGTCGGCAAGACATCATGGTGGTGGTCGGGGGCGTCGTGCCGCCGCAGGACTATGACGCGCTGTATGAAGCCGGTGCGGCGGCGATCTTCGGGCCGGGCACGGTCATCGGCGATGCCGCGGCCGACCTGCTCGAAAAGCTCAACAACTCGCTGGGGCATCCGCCCCTGGCCGCATAAGGTGGCAACGTCTTCGTGTCGGGACAGAAAGAAGAAAGCCTCGCCGACCTGGATCACCTCAGCGTCGATCCGGGTCGGCCAACCTCGCAGATGGCGCGCCGCGGCAGCGCCCGTCCCCAATGGTCCGTCGACGACTACGCCGAAGGCGTGCTGGAAGGCAACCGCACGGCGCTGGGACGGACGATCACGCTGATCGAGAGCCGCAATCAGCAGCACCAGCAGACGGCGCAGGAAGTTCTCCTGCGTGTCTTGCCGTCGACCGGCCGCTCGCACCGCGTCGGCATTACCGGCGTGCCCGGCGTCGGTAAGAGCACCTTCATCGAATCCTTCGGCAAGTTTCTGACCGAACGCGGGCACCGCGTCGCGGTGCTGGCGGTCGACCCCTCCAGCGGGCGGAGCGGCGGCAGCATTCTCGGCGACAAGACGCGGATGAACGAGCTGGCAATCGATCCGAATGCCTTCATCCGGCCTTCGCCCTCTTCCGGCACGCTGGGCGGCGTCACCCGCACCACCCGCGAGACGATGCTGCTCTGCGAGGCGGCCGGTTTCGACGTCATTCTCATCGAAACGGTCGGGGCCGGTCAGTCGGAATACGTCGTCTCCGAAATGGTCGACTTCTTCCTGGTGCTGATGCTGCCCGGAGCCGGCGACGAGTTGCAGGGCATCAAGAAGGGCATTCTTGAGATTGCCGACATGATCGCCGTCAACAAGTCCGACGGTGACAATGAAATGCGGGCCAAGGCGGCCAAGCGCGACTATGAGAACGCCTTGCACATCATGAAGCCGGCCAGCCCCAACTGGATCCCGCCGGTGGTGCTGTGCAGCGGCTTGAAGCGGCTCGGCCTCGACGAGCTTTGGAACAATATCGAGGCGCACCGCGAGGCCCTGGCAGCCAGCGGCGAAATGCAGGAAAAGCGGCGGCAGCAGCAGTTGAAATGGATGTGGTCGATGATCAACGACCAGATGCAGTTCGCGCTGAAGCATCATCCCAAGGTCAAGGAAATCCTGCCGCGGGTGAAGGAGGATGTTATCGAGGAACGGCTGACCGCCACTCTGGCGGCCCAGGAAATCCTCGCCGCGTTTCGGTCTTAGGAGTAAGGAGCGGCGGCGTCCCGCCGCCGTCGTCGGCCGGAGGCCGACGCTCCAGGTGATGTGCGCCCATGCCCGATTATTTCCTCGGAGTCGATGGCGGCGGCTCCGGCTGCCGCGCCCGGCTGACGGACCGGGCCGGGATCGTCCTGGGCGAAGGCCGGGGCGGGCCGGCCAATCCACGGATCGATCTCAACGGCGCCATGGCGGCCATCATCGAAGCCGCCGACGCAGCCCTGGCAGCGGCCGGCCTGCCTGGAACGACGCGCGCCCGCGTTCATGCCGGGCTGGGCCTTGCCGGGGTCGGGCAGCAGCGCGAGTTCGAGCGGCTGCTGGCCCGCCCTCATCCCTTCGCCGGCCGCGCACTCGCAACCGACGCGCATGTTGCCTGCCTGGGCGCGCATGGCGGCGGGGACGGTGCGGTGCTGGTTGTCGGCACCGGCTCGTGCGGCCACGCCCTGACCGGCGGCCGCAGGGTGCGCATCGGCGGCTGGGGCTTCCCTGTCTCCGACCAGGGCAGCGGCGCCTGGCTGGGGCTGGAGGCGCTGCGGGCTGCGCTGCAGGCGCATGACGGGCTGATCGACATGCCGCCGCTGACCGCGGCGGTGATGGCCCGGTTCGACGACGACCCCGAACAGGTGGTGGCCTGGCTCGACGAGGCCCGGCCGCGCGACTATGCCGGTCTGGCACCGCTCGTCATCGATCATGCGGCGGCCGGAGACCCGCTGGCCGTCGGCCTGATGCGACAGGCGGCAGCGGATGTCGCCGGCATGGCGGGGCGCCTGCTCGGTCTCGGCGTGCCGCGGCTCTGCCTGCTCGGCGGCCTGGCACCGGCGCTGGCGCCCTGGCTGCCGCGCGATCTGCGGGACCGGCTCTCCGAGCCGTTGGGCGATGCGCTGGACGGTGCCCTGATGCTCGCCCGGCAGAGTCGGGAGCGCTAGGGCATGCTCGCCCTGACCGGTGCCCGAATCTTCGACAGCCGTTGCTTTTACGACGGCGAGGCGCTGCTGATCGAGGACGGGCGTATCGAAGCGAAGGTGCCGGAGGCGGAGATCCCGGCCAAGGCCGAGATCACCCGGCTCGACGGAGGGCTGCTGGCACCGGGGTTCGTCGACCTGCAGGTCAATGGTGGCGGCGGGGTCCTGTTCAACAACGACCTCAGTGCCGGGGCCCTGCATCGCATCGCCGCCGCCCATCGCCGCTTCGGGACCACCAGCTTCTTCCCGACCCTGATCAGCGACCGCCCGGGCACCATGCTCCGCGCCCGTCATGCGGTCTGGGACGCGGGCGGCGAGGACGCGACGCCGGATCGGGCCCGCATACTGGGTGTCCATTATGAAGGGCCGTTCCTCAATCCGGCGCGCTGCGGCGTCCATGATCCGGCGTATATCCGGCCGATCACCGAGGACGACATCGCCGAGATCACCGCCCTGACCGGCTATTTCAACCGCACGCTGCTGACCGTGGCGCCGGAATGTCTGCCGCCCGGGACGATCCACCGTCTGAGTGAGGGCGGCGTGGTCGTCTTCGCGGGCCACACGGAGGCGACGCCGGCCGAGATCGCCGCAGCCCGGGCCGAGGGGCTGCTGGGCTTCACCCACCTCTTCAATGCCATGCCGCCGCTCACCGGGCGGGCGCCCGGACCGGTCGGTGGCTGCCTCGCCGACCGCCGCGCCTTTTGCACCGTCATTGCCGACGGCGTGCATGTCGACCCGGTGTGCCTGAAGATCGCGCTCAGGACGCAATTGACGGGCGCGGTCATCCTGGTGACCGATGCCATGCCGCCGGTCGGCGCGGACGACCCAAGCTTTGCCCTCTACGGCAAAACCATCACCGCGGCCGACGGCCGCTGCGCCACCGCCGACGGGACGCTGGCCGGCTCCACCCTCGACATGGCGACGGCGGTGCGCAATGCGGTATCGCTGCTCGGGGTCGACCTGGCCGACGCGCTCTGCATGGCTTCACTCGACCCGTGCCTGGTGTTCGGCATGGACCATTTATTCGGGCGCCTCGACCCGATGAACCATGCCGACATTGTCTGGCTCGACGACGACCTCCAGGTCCGCGCCACCTGGGTCGGGGGTCTCCAGAGCCCCCTCAATCCAGCTTGAACGCGCCATGCGGCGGCGGGGTCCACGCGGCTGATCCTTCCGGTGCCCGGTTGCCGCGGAGGACGCCACTGATCTCCAAATCCTCGTCGATCTCCGGCCAATGGATGTAGCGGCCATTGCCGGCCAGTCTGTAGGCTTGGCGCTGCTCCGGCGTCGCCCCGGCAAGCCGAGGGTACCAGTCTAGTGGAACAGTAAGCACGCGCCCATCGACCAGGGCGAAACTAATGTCCTTATCCGAGAAGGTAATATGATCGACAGCATCTCTAGTATCCAAAATAGTCACACCAAGCCTCCATCAGCAGTTTTTGGTTGTCTTCGACAATTCTTAGTATGCGTTTTACCTCGTGGGGCGGCACTTCGCGGGTCTCGATGACACGAAGGTCGTCAAGCTGAATTTTCACCATGCGGTCATCCCGCCACGCATGGATATGGGGCGGTTCCCCACGATCGGAACTATAGAACCGAAATCGATAAGGTCCGGCTGTGAGGACAGTGGGCATGGGAGCAGGCGCTGGCCGACAGATCCGCGACATTCTTTTGTTTAGCGTGTTTCCCATACAGGCAGTGTCGCGGGGGAGCAAGGCGATGGCGCGCATCGTGGCCGTGTCGAACCGGATAGCGCTGGGCAAGAGTGCCGGCGGCTTGGCGCTGGGCGTGAAATCGGCGCTGGATGCGGCCGGGGGCCTGTGGTTCGGCTGGAGCGGCGAGACGGGGGAGGAGACCGGAAACCTGCAGACCCTCGACCAGGGGGCCTATCAGGTCGCCACCATCGATTTGTCCGAGTCCGACTATCACCGCTACTACGAAGGCTATGCCAATCGCGGGCTCTGGCCGGCCCTGCACAACCGGCTCGACCTGGCGACCTTCGACCCGGAGGACGAGGCGGCCTATCGCCGGGTGAACGAGACTTTCGCCGAGCACCTGGTGCCGCTGCTCGAGCCGGGCGACCTGGTCTGGGTGCATGATTACCATCTGCTGCTGCTCGGTCGCGAACTGCGCCGGCGCGGCGTCGCCCAGCCGATCGGCTTTTTCCTGCACACGCCCTTTCCGCCGGCGGAAGTGATGACCGCCATTCCGCATGCTGGCGATATGCTGGCGGCGCTGGCGCAATTCGACCTGCTTGGGTTCCAGAGCCGGCGCGATCTCATCAACTTTCGCGATCTGGTGGTCAATGAGGAGGGGGGCGCGGCCGAAGACGGAAGGCTGCGGCTCGGCGACCGGCGTTTTGCGGCCGATGTTTTCGCGATCGGCATCGATACCGGGCAGGTTGCGGACATGGCCCGCTCTGAAGAGAGCCTCGCCGAAGGCCGCGAACTGACACAGCATCTTGGCGACCGGCGCATTCTGATCGGCGCCGATCGGCTGGACTACACCAAGGGCCTGCCGGAGCGCTTCCGCGCCTTCGAGCGGCTGCTGGACGATCACCCCGACCTGCACCGCCACGTGACGCTGCTGCAACTGGCCGCGCCCTCGCGGGAGGGCGTGCCGGAATACCAGCAAATGCGCGAGCAGATCGAGACGCTGGAGGGCCATGTGAACGGCCGCTTCTCCGACGTCGACTGGATCCCCATCCACTACACCTATCGCACGGTGGAACGGCCGCGGCTGCTGGCACTGTTC
>JAAAOG010000030.1 GCA_009909005.1 Alphaproteobacteria bacterium
TGGCCGGCATCGTCCGCGGCATTGCCGGCCACCCCCACGCGGCCGCCGCCGGCGCTGCGGCGAAGGGGTCGCCGCCGGCCGCGCCCCTGCACCTGGAGGCGGCCGAATGAGGGAGATGCCGCTCGATATCGGGACCATCCATTTCGTCGGGGTCGGCGGGATCGGCATGAGCGGGATCGCCGAGATCCTGCACAATCTCGGCTATGCGGTGCGCGGCAGCGATATCGCCGAGAACGCCAATGTCCGGCGCCTGCGCGGCATGGGGATCACCGTCACCATCGGGCATGCGGCCGGCAATGTCGGCGGGGCGGCGGTGGTCGTCATCTCCTCCGCCATCAAGCCGGACAATCCGGAAGTCGCCGCCGCCCGCGCCAATCTCATCCCGGTCGTCCGCCGGGCCGAGATGCTGGCCGAGCTGATGCGCCTGAAATGGTCGGTCGCGGTCGGCGGCACGCACGGCAAGACCACCACCACCTCGATGGTCGCCGCCCTGCTCGACGGCGCCGGCTTCGACCCAACGGTGATCAATGGCGGCATCATCAACGCCTACGGCACCAATGCCCGGCTGGGAGCGGGCGACTGGCTGGTCGCCGAGGCGGATGAGAGCGACGGCACCTTCACCCGGCTGCCGGCGACCATCGCCGTGGTCACCAATATCGACCCGGAACATCTGGACTTCTACGGCAGCTTCGATGCGGTGCGCGACGCCTTCGAGCAGTTCGTCACCAATGTGCCGTTCTACGGCTTCGCCACCATGTGCATCGACCACCCCGAGGTGCAGGCGATGATCCCGCGGGTGCTCGACCGGCGCATCGTCACCTATGGCTTCAGCCCGCAGGCCGATGTCCGCGGCGTCGACCTGCGCCTGTCGCCCGAGGGTGCCCGTTTCGACGTCGTCATCACCGACCGGCCGAGCGGCAACACCCGTCTGCTGACCGGGTGCCGGCTGCCGATGCTCGGCCGGCACAACGCCGAGAATGCCCTGGCGGCGATCGCCGTCGCCGACGAGATGGGCGTGCCCGCCGAGACCATCACCGCGTCCCTGGCGCGCTTCACCGGGGTGAAACGGCGCTTCACCAAGACCGGCGAGATCGACGGCATCACCATCATCGACGATTACGGCCATCACCCGGTCGAGGTGGCGGCGGTGCTGCGCGCGGCGCGCGAGAGCCTGGGGACCAGCGGCAAGGTGGTCGCGGTGTTCCAGCCGCACCGCTATTCCCGCCTGGCCAGCCTGTTCGAGGATTTCTGCGCCTGCTTCAACGACGCCGATGCCGTGGTCGTCGCCGACGTCTATCCGGCCGGCGAGGCGCCGATTCCCGGCGCCGACCGCGACAGCCTGGTCGAGGGCCTGCGCAGCCGCGGCCACCGCCATGCCATGCCGCTGGCCGAGGCCGGCGCGCTGGCCGCGCAGGTCGACCGGCTGGCGGCGGCCGGCGATCTCGTCGTCTGCCTGGGGGCGGGCAGCATTTCCTCCTGGGCCTATGCGCTGCCGGACCAGCTTCGCGACCTGCGCCGCATTCGCAACCAGCGCAAGGAGGCGGTGTCATGATGGCGGCGATGGCGACACGGCCGGCGGCGGCGCGCGGCGAGGGCGGCCTGATCGCGCGACTGCGGGCGGCGATCCCCGGTCTGCGCGGGCGGCTGACCGCCAAGGCGCCGCTCGCCGGCGTCACCTGGTTCCGGGTCGGCGGGCCGGCCGAGGTGCTGTTTAAGCCGGCCGACGAGGACGATCTGGCGGCCTTCCTGGCCGGCTGCCCGGCCGATGTGCCGCTGACGGTGATGGGCGTCGCCTCCAACCTTCTGGTCCGCGACGGCGGCGTGCCGGGCGTGGTGATCCGGCTCGGCCGGGCCTTTGCCGAGATCACCGTCGACCCGCCGCTGCTCAGCGCCGGTGCCGCGGCACTCGACCTCAACGTCGCCCGCCGGGCGGCGGAAGAGGGCCGGGCCGGGCTGGAATTCCTGTCCGGCATCCCCGGCACGGTCGGCGGCGCCCTGCGCATGAATGCCGGCGCCTATGGCAGCGAGGTCAAGGACGTGCTGGTCATGGCGACGGCGCTCGATCGCCGGGGACAGGCCGAGGTGCTGGGCCTGGAGGCGATGCAGCTCGGCTACCGCCATTGCGGCGTGCCGGCCGACCGCATTTTCACCGGCGCCGTCTTCTCGACCACCGCCGGCCGGCCCGCCGACATCGCGGCGCGCATGACCGAAATCGGCGAGGCGCGCGGCGCCACCCAGCCGGTGCGCTCGCGGACCGGCGGCTCGACCTTTGCCAACCCGCCGGGGCACAAGGCCTGGCAGCTGATCGACGCGGCCGGCTGCCGCGGGCTGCGGCTGGGCGGCGCCCAGGTGTCGGAGCAGCACACGAATTTCCTGATCAACACCGGCGATGCGACGGCCGCCGACCTGGAGGGCCTGGGCGAGCTGGTCCGCAGCCGGGTGTTCGAACAGTCCGGCATCGACCTGCGCTGGGAGATCCGGCGCATCGGCGTGCCCGCCGGAGAGGCGGTGGCGGAAAGCGGGGGAGGCGGCGATGGCTGACACCGCATTCCCGCGCGTCGTCGTACTGAAGGGCGGCTGGTCGGCCGAGCGCGCGGTCAGCCTGGTCTCCGGCGCCGCCGTCGCCAAGGCCCTGGCCGAGGCCGGCTACCGGGTCGCCGAGGTCGACGTCGTCCATGACCTGCCCGCCCTGCTCGCGGCGCTGACGCCGGCGCCCGACGTCGTGTTCAACGCCCTGCACGGGCGCGGCGGCGAGGACGGCGTCGTTCAGGGCGTGCTGGAGATGCTCGGCATTCCCTACACCCATTCCGGCGTCGCCGCCTCGGCGGTGGCGATGAGCAAGGTCCTGACCAAGCGGGCGCTGGCCGCGGCCGGCATCCGCAGCCCGGACTTCCGCGTCGTGCCGGCGGCCGAGGCTGCTGCGGCCCACGTCCTCGAACCGCCCTATGTCGTCAAGCCGGTGGCCGAAGGGTCCAGCGTCGGGGTGCGGGTCGTCGGGCCGATGGACAATGCCCCGCCGCTCGACCCGGCGGGCTGGGCCTTCGGCGCCGAGGTGCTGGTCGAGGCCTATATCCCCGGCCGCGAGCTGACGGTCGGGGTGATGGGCGACCGGGCGCTGACCGTGACCGAAATCCATCACAGCCACGGCTTTTTCGACTACGACGCCAAATACGTGCAGGGCCATGCCACCCATCTGCTGCCGGCGCCGGTGCCGCCGGCCGTCTTCCGGGCGGCGATGGACCAGGCGTTGCAGGCGCACCGGCTGCTGGGCTGCGCCGGCATCAGCCGCAGCGACTTCCGCTATGACGACAGCAAGCCGGGGCTGGAGGGGCTCTTTTTCCTCGAGCTCAACACCCAGCCCGGCTTCACGCCGATCTCGCTGGTGCCGGAGCAGGCCGAGCATGTCGGCATTTCCTTCCGTGATCTGTGCATCTGGCTGGTGGAGACCGCGCAATGCCACGGCTGACCGCCCGACCGCGCCAGGACGGCCGCAAGGAGGCGCGGCGCGAGGCCCGTCCCGACGCACGGCCGCGCCGGCCGCACCTGTCGCCGCGGCTGAAATGGGCGCTGCGCCTGAGCGCCGGCGGGCTGGTGCTGATCGCTTTGGCCGGCGCCGGCGTTCTCGCCTGGGCGACGGGCTGGCTCGACCGGCGCGTCGCGGCGATCGAAACGGCCGTGACGGACCTGACCGTCGCCGCCGGCTTCCGGGTCGAGGAGGTGCTGGTCACCGGCCGACGCGCCAGCGATCCGGCGGCGCTGCTGGCGGCACTGGGAACAGAACGCGGCGATCCGATCCTGGCCGTCGACCTGGGGGCGGGGCGCGCGGCGCTGCTCGCTCTGCCCTGGGTCGAGGAGGCGAGCATCCGCCGCCGCCTGCCCGACACCCTGCTCATCCGCATGGAGGAGCGCCGGCCGCTCGCCCTCTGGCAAAACGCCCGCCGGCTGCACCTGCTCGATACCGCGGGCGCGGTGGTGCCGGTCGACGATCTCAGCCCCTATCGCACCCTGCCGCTGGTGGTCGGACCGGATGCACCCGGCCATGCCCGGGCGCTGCTGGCGGTGCTGGAGACGGTGCCGGGGCTGGCGGCCCGCGTCAGCGCCGCCGTGCGGGTGGGCGAGCGACGCTGGGACCTGCACCTCGACAACGGGGTACGGGTGCACCTGCCGGAAGAAGAGATCGGCCCGGCGCTGCGGCGCCTCGCCGACATGCAGCAGCAGGCGGATCTGATCGACCGCGACATTCGGGCGATCGATCTGCGCCTGGGCGACCGGGTGGTCATCCGGCAGGCACCGGCAGCGGCGGAACGGCGCCGGCTGCCGGGAGAGAACACGTAAGGGTCATGGGCAGGCGCCGTCGCAGCGGCGGTACGGGGGCGTAAACGGCGATGGGCTTCTACGGACGCAAGCGGGCACGCAGCAAGGGCAATGGCGACCTTCTGGCGGTGCTCGATGTCGGCACCACAAAGGTCGCGTGTTTCATCGGCCGCGTCGCCGAAGGCGGGCGGGTGCGGATCATCGGTCTCAGCCATCAGGTCAATCGCGGCGTCAAGGCCGGCTCCATCGTCGACATGGAAGCGGCGGAAGCGGCGATCGGCAGCGCCGTGACGGCCGCCGAGGACATGGCCGGCGAGACCATCCACGGCCTGCTGGTCAGCATGGCCGGGGGCCACCCGTCCTCGCGCACCGTCGGCATCGAGGTCGACATTGCCGGCCACGCCGTCAGCGATGCCGATATCCGCCAGGCGCTGAAGATCGACCCCGACGACCTGCCCGACGACAGCGAGCTGGTCCACGCCATCCCGGTGACCTATGCGCTCGACGGCAATCGCGGCATCCGCGACCCGCGCGGCATGTTCGGCGATACGCTGGGACTGGAGCTGCACCTCGTCTCGACCGCGAGCGGGGCGATGCGCAACCTCGCCACCTGCATCCAGCGCTGCCATCTCCAGGTCGACGCCTTCGTCACCGCGCCCTATGCCTCCGGGCTTGCCTGCCTGGTCGAGGACGAGATGCAGCTGGGGGCGACCGTCATCGACCTGGGGGGCGGCACCACCAGCGTCGGCGTCTTCTTCGACGGCCGGCTGGTCTTCGTCGACTCCCTGCCGGTCGGCGGCGCCCACGTCACCAACGACATCGCCCGCGGCCTCACCACCTCGATCACCGCGGCCGAGCGGCTGAAGACGTTCTATGGCAGCGCCGTGACCTCGCCGGCGGACGATCGTGAGTTGATCGACGTGCCGCTGATCGGCGAGCGCGATCCCGACCAATCCAACCATGTGCCGAAAAGCCTGCTCACCGGAATCATCCAGCCGCGCCTGGAAGAGGTGTTCGAGCTGGTGCGCTCGCGGCTGGAAGCCAGCGGCTTCCATCGCGTCGCCGGACGCCGCGTCGTGCTGACCGGCGGCGCCAGCCAGATGCAGGGCATTCAGGAGCTGGCCCGCACCGTCCTCGACAAGCAGGTCCGCCTGGGGCGCCCCAGGACCATGCCGGGTTTGGCCGAGGCGACCTCGGGGCCGGCCTTCAGCGCGGCGGTCGGCCTGCTGGCCCATGCCGACCGCCACTACGCCGACATGGCCGTCGTCTCCCGCCTGGAAGACGGGCCTGCCGGCGGTCTTCTCGGCCGATTGGGAGGATGGATCCGTGAATACCTGTAAACCCGCAGACCGCGTTCAGGCCCGCGACCCGCTCACCCGATCGGACCGGGCCGGCCGCACGCCGTTCCCCCGCAACACCGCAGCCAAAACGCCACTGGATCAATAAGGGAGGCCGCAATGATCAATCTCAGCATCCCCGATACCGCCCAGCAATTGCAGCCCCGGATCACCGTGGTCGGGGTCGGCGGCGCCGGCGGCAATGCCGTCAACAACATGATCCGCTCCAATCTGGAGGGGGTGCATTTTCTCGTCTGCAACACCGACGCCCAGGCACTGGCCAGCAGCTCGGCCGAACACAGCCTGCAGATGGGCAAGGGGGTGACC
Source organism: Alphaproteobacteria bacterium (assembly GCA_009909005.1). GTDB lineage: Bacteria > Pseudomonadota > Alphaproteobacteria > DSM-16000 > Inquilinaceae > JAAAOG01. Next base: position 5,979 of record JAAAOG010000030.1, read on the forward strand.
CAGGGCCTCGGCGCCGGCTCGCGTCCCGATATCGGCCGCGCCGCCGCCGAGGAGGCGATCGACCAGATCATCAGCTATCTGGAAGGCAGCCACATGGTGTTCATCACCGCCGGCATGGGCGGCGGCACCGGCACCGGCGCTGCCCCGGTCATCGCCCGCGCGGCCCGCGAGCAGGGCATCCTGACCGTCGGCGTGGTGACCAAGCCCTTCAATTTCGAGGGCAGCCACCGCATGCGCACCGCCGACCAGGGCCTGCAGGACCTGCAGCACTATGTCGATACGCTGATCGTCATCCCCAACCAGAACCTCTTCCGCATCGCCAACGAAAAGACGACCTTCGCCGACGCCTTCAAGATGGCCGACGACGTCCTCTATGCCGGCGTCCGTGGCGTCACCGACCTGATGATGATGCCCGGGCTGATCAATCTCGACTTCGCCGACATCCGCTCGGTAATGAGCGAGATGGGCAAGGCGATGATGGGCACCGGCGAGGGCACCGGCGACCGCCGCGCCATCCAGGCGGCGGAAGCGGCGATCTCCAACCCGCTGCTCGACGAGGTGTCGATGAAGGGCGCGCGCGGGGTGCTGATCAACATCACCGGCGGCAACGACATCACCCTGTACGAGGTCGACGAGGCGGCCAACCAGATCCGCGAACAGGTCGATCCGGAGGCCAATATCATCTTCGGCTCGACCTTCGACCCGAATATGGACGGCAATCTCCGCGTCTCGGTGGTCGCCACCGGCATCGATGCCGAGGTGCGCGAGGCCGGCCGGCCGCTGGTCACCAGCCTGAGCGCCGTCAACGAAAAGCGTCGTGCCGCCACGATGCTCGACCTGGCGCCGGAGCCGGCGCCGCGGCTCGAGCCGGCACCGGCCGTCGCCGAGTTCGAGACGGAGACGGCTGCCGAAGCCGCAACGGCGGGCGCCGGGCCGGAGGATCGCCCCGCGGCGGCGGCCGGACCGGGCACTGCGGCGGCCGGTCTGCGCCCTGACGCGGGCAGCGCGGGCAGCCAGGACGGTGCGATGGTGGAAGAGGAATTCGAAGAGCCCGAGAAGCTGGTGGCGGCCGGCGGTGGCGGCGCGCCGCGGGTTTCAAGCAATCTCTGGCGCCAGCCGCAGGCACAGCCCGGGGCGGGCAACACCGGCCGGGCCACCGGCGCGCCGGCGGCGGGGCGCCAGCCCGGTTTCGGCGGGCCGAGGGGGCTGTCGCCCTCGGCAGATCGGCCGCAGGCCGCGACGCCGCGGCCCGTCGGCCAGGGCGGTGCGGCGCCCGCGACCAGGCCCGAGGAGCCGGCAAGCGGCCAGAAGCGGCATCTCGGCCTTTTCCGGCGGATGACCCGGCTGCTCGGGGATGATGAGAGCAGCAGCGGCGGCAGCGGCGACCGGCGCCGCGACGCACAGGACAGCCAGAACGGCCAGAACCATGCTGCCCCGCCGCAATCCACCTCCGGGCGCAGCCAGCCGCAGCGGAGCCAGGCGCCGCGGTTGAGCGCGGTGGAAAGCGGCAATCGCGCGCCGCTGCCCAAGCACGAGGACGAAGCCCTGGACATTCCGGCCTTTCTGCGCCGCCAGGCCAACTAGCCCGACAGCCGCGAGCCGGGGCGGGAAGAAAATCCGCTCCGTCTCCGCCGGTAACAATACGTAACAAAGAGTGATTTGAGGGCTTCAGGAAGCTTTGCTACTCAGCTTCCTGAAGCTTTCTTTTTGGCTCGTTTGCTCGCTGGTAATCCGAAAGCGGCGGCCGACTGCGAAGGAAGCGCAAAGAGTTCCCGCTGCCGGCAGAAGGTGCACCTTGGTATTCGATCGCGCTCACGGCCAATCCGCCGCCCAGAAGACCCTGCGAACCGTTGTCGAATGCCGCGGCGTGGGTCTGCATTGCGGCGCAGCAATTACGCTGCGGCTGCGGCCGGCCGGCGTGAATACAGGCCTCATCTTCATTCGCACCGATCTGCCCGAGGATATCGGGATGGTCCCGGCGCAGTGGGATCATGTGTGCAACACGGCACTCTGCACCATGATCGGCAATGAGGCGGGGACCCGCATCGGCATTATCGAGCATCTCATGGCGGCGCTGCGGGGCGTCGGCATCGACAATGCGGTGATCGAACTCGACGGGCCGGAAGTGCCGATCATGGACGGCAGTGCCGCACCCTTCGTCCGGCTGATCGAAGAGGCCGGCCTCGTCTCCCAGGCCGCGGCGGCGCGCGCCATCCGGGTGCTGAAGCCGGTGCATGTCGGCGACGATGGCCGCTACGCCCGGCTGGAGCCGGATGCCGCCAGTACCTTCGGTTTCGAGATCGACTTTCCCAGCCGCGCCATCGCCCATCAGGAAGGCCATATCCGGCTGACCCGCCACGGCTTCGTCAGCGATATCGCCGCGGCCCGGACCTTCGGTTTTCTGCCTGAGGTGCGGGCCATGCAGGCCCAGGGGCTGGCCCGCGGCGGCGCGCTCGACAATGCCATCGTCCTCGACGGCGACAGCGTGCTGAACCCCGACGGCCTTCGCTTTCCCGACGAGTTCGTGCGGCACAAGCTGCTGGACGCGATCGGCGACCTCTATCTTGCCGGGGCGCCGATTCTCGGGCGGTTCCATGGCTGCCGGTCCGGCCATGCCCTGAACAATGCACTCCTGCATGCCCTGTTCGCCGACGAGACCGCCTGGTGCTACGACACCTTGCCGGCGGCCGAGCAGCCGAGCAGCGGCTGGCACGGCGGCCGCCTCGCCCGCTCGGCTTGACGAGCCTGCGTAACCGGCCGGTGCAAGGACGAGTCGATGGCCGGGTCCGAATTCCCTGTATCATCGCCTCTTTTCCCAGCCGGTCATGGTCGAGCAGCTGGTGCGGGACTTTTTGCATGACGCCATCGACACCAGTGTCGATTTTTCGCGCATGAAACGGGTCTCCGCCCGGTTTCACGGCGACAAGGGCGAGCGCCGGGAAGGCGATGTCATCTGGCGCCTGCCGCTGGCCGACGGGACCGAATTCTACCTCTGCCTGATGATCGAGTTTCAGTCGCAGAGCGATCCCTGGATGGCTCTGAGGGCGCAGGCCTATCAGGCGCTCCTCTGGCAGGAACTCATCAGGGAAACGCCATTGAAGCCGGGTGACTCATTGCCGCCGGTTCTGCTTGTTGTGCTGTACAATGGCGGGCCGCGCTGGTCGGCGCCGATCGAGCTGTCCGATTTGATAGCCCTGACCAAAGGGTCTCCGCTCTGGCGTTGGCAACCGGCCGCCCGGTACCACCTGTTGGATATTGGCGCCTTTTCCGACGATTTCCTGGCCCGCCGCCGGGATCTGACGGCATTGCTTTTCCGGTTGGAACGGCGTCAGGAGCCGGAGACGCTGGCACCGCTGATCGACGAGGTGATCGGCTGGTTCCGTCAGCATCCGGGCTATGAAGAGCTGAAACGGCTCTTTACGGAACTGGTGACACGGTCAATCGAAGGGGTGGGGGTCCAGGTCGCGATCCCGGCCGACCTGAAGGAGATCAAGACCATGCTTGAAACCCTGGGCCAGACATGGCGGGAGCAGTGGAAAGCCGAGGGACGGAACGAGGGACGGAACGAGGGACGGACCGAGGGACGGACCGAAGGGCGAGCGGAGGGGTTGGCGCACGCCCTGCTTCTGCAGCTGGAACGCCGCTTCGGGCCGCTGCCGGATGAGGTCCGGGTACAGGTCGCTGCGGCCGATACCGAAACCCTCGAGCGCTGGCTGGGCCGCGTGCTGGAGGCTCCGACCCTGGCCGCCGTCTTGGACGGGACGCCGGAATAGCCCGCGCTTGAGGCCGGGCGCGGCCCAGGGCGCCGAACCGAAACCGCCGTGAAAGCCGAACCTGCCGGAGCAGTATTGAGTCTATACGTTTGGCTGTGCTCTTGATGCCATCGAGCAGCCTCGGGCACTGAACGCCGCAGCTGGCGACGATCATTCGATGACTTTCTGACGTGGCGGATCAGGGCGTTCTTCGGCGGCGGCAATTCGTCCGGCCCGGCAGCGGCGCCGGCGCGCTACATCTGAGGCAGGTTTCGTGTTTTGCCGAGGTGCTCGTGTCGACCGCCGCTCATCCCAGACCCGACCACCGGGCGATCGCCGTCTGGCTGCTGGTCACCGCCGGTTTCGTCTTCGCCATGACGGTCATCGGGGCCATCACCCGCCTGACCGAATCCGGCTTGTCCATGGTCGAATGGCGGCCGCTGGTCGGCACCATCCCGCCCCTGTCGGACGGCGAATGGCAGCGGGTCTTCGACCTCTACCGCCAGACCCCGGAATATCTCTATCTCAACGCCGGCATGACGCTGGCCGAGTTTCAGAACATTTTCTTCTGGGAATGGCTGCACCGGCTGTGGGGCCGTTTGATCGGGCTGGTGTTCCTCGTTCCCTTCCTCTGGTTCTGGCTGACCGGGCGGCTGGACCGGCCGCTGTTCTGGCGGCTGCTGGGCCTGCTGGTGCTGGGTGGACTGCAAGGGCTGCTCGGCTGGTTCATGGTGATGAGCGGCCTGGTCGACCGCCCGTCGGTCAGCCATTACCGGCTGGCCGCGCATCTCGGCCTGGCGCTGATCATTTACAGCCTGCTGGTCTGGCAGGCGCTGGCGCTGCTGCGCCCCCGCCCGGCGGACGCCGCGCCCTCCGGCGCCCTGGCGGTGCCGGCCGGCCATGCACGGGCGGCGCTCGGAATTGCGGCGGTCACGATAATCTGGGGGGCCTTCGTCGCCGGGCTGGACGCCGGGCTTGCCTATAACAGCTTCCCGCTGATGGACGGCGCCTTCCTGCCGCCCGAGGCCTGGGCGCTCTCGCCCGTCTGGCTGAATGCGGTCGAGAACACCGCCCTGGTCCAGTTCCTCCACCGCTGGCTGGGCATCGCCACGGCGCTTGTCGTGCTGGCCCTGTGGTGGCGGGTGCTGGCCTGCGAGGCGCTGCAGGACGGCATGCGCCGGCTGGCGCACGGCCTGGCGGCGGCCGTGCTGCTGCAGGTCGCGCTCGGCATTGCGACGCTGCTGGCCGGGGTGCCGATCTGGCTGGGCGCCCTGCACCAGGCCGGAGCGGTGCTGGTGCTGACGCTGCTGGTCGGGCTTTGCTATGCTCTCGCCCTGCCGCGCCCGCGCACCGCACTCTACGGCGCGCCGCTGCCCGCCTGACAGGACGAGCCCGCTTGACCGCCAGCCCGGAGACCGCCAGCCCGGAGACCGCCAGCCCGGAGACCGCCAGCCCGGAGACC
>JAAAOG010000033.1 GCA_009909005.1 Alphaproteobacteria bacterium
GGCGATACCGGGGTGTAGGTGAACTGCACGAAGATGCCGCCCGGCGCCAGCACCTCGAAGGCGCTGCCGACGATCGCCCGGCGCACCGGCCGCGGCATGCCGATCAGCGGCAGGCCGGACACCACCGCCTTTACCTGTGCAAGGCCGAGCCCGCCGGCGATGTGCGCCAGGTCGGCGGCATCGCCATGGGTAATGCGCAGCTCCGGGAAGCGCTCGACCAGCAGGCCATAAAGCGTCTCGTCCTTTTCGACGGGAAACAGGTCGGCCGGCGGGATGCCGTGGTCGAGCAGCCCGCGGGTCATGCGGCCGGTGCCGCCGCCCAGCTCGATCACCGCCCCCGGCGCCGCAAGATCGACCGGATCGGCCATGCCGGCCGCCAGGCCGCGGCCGCTTGGCGCGACGGCCCCGATCAGATACGGGTCGCGCAGCCAGCGGCGGAAAAAGTACAGGGTCTCGCCCAGGGAATGCGGTTTCAGGATCGGCTTTCCGGTCATCGGCGCGCTCAGGACAGAGGGTGAAGGCGAAGCTGCAGCTATATAGGCCTAGTCCGGCCCGGCGTCGTCTCTTCTTGTCGACCCGGCGTCGGTTTCGGTGGCCGGCGCGCGGGTCAGGTCGTCCGGGGCGACGGCGGAGACCAGCCGTCCCGGGTAGCGGATGGCGGCCAACCGCCGCGCCTCGGCGATTTCGCGGATGCGGGCCCGCAGATCCGGATGGTTCCGCAGAAAGCGCCGGAAGTCCCGACCCGGCAGAACGAGCAGATGGCAATAGGCGATCGCCGTCACCGTGGCGCTGCGCCGCCGGCCGAGCAGGATCGCCAGCTCGCCGAAAAAGTCGCCGCGGCCGAGCCGCACCACCCAGTCTTCCTGCCGCACTTCCACGGCGCCGGAGGCGATGAAGTACATCTCGTCACCGCGATCGCCGACCGTGAACAGCCGCTCGTCCGGATGCGCAAAGCGCGGGCTGAACAGGTCGGACAGCTCGCGCAGCTCCGCCTCATCGAGATCGTCGAACATCGGAAAGCGGCGGATCAGCGCTTCGGTCGACAGCTCCATGTCGAGCTTCGGGCGGACGCGCAGGGTCAACGCATCGGCGCGCAGCCGCCGGCTGAGGTCCTGAAAGATGTCGGGGCTGATGACCGATTCCTTCAGCAGGGTCACGTATTCCTGCTCCTCCAGCCGCAGCGCGGCGCGGCGCAGGAACTGCTCCTCCAGCCGGCGCTCGTAATCGGGATATTGCAGCCGCAGGGCGTCGAGTGCCTGCTGGCAGGTCTCCAGACGCAGCGTCAGCATCGTCTTGAGTTCGCCGGTGACGTGCGACCCCAGCATGGGCTCGAGCTTGGCGGCGTTGAACCCCATCAGCTCGTTCAGCACCATGCGGCTGATCAGCAGCGTCTCGAAGCGGTCGGCGAGCCGGACCGCCAGCAGATGGTCGATGCCGAAGCGCCGGTGCAGCTGGCTGGCGACGCGGAACCACAGGCGGAAGCGGCCGCTGTCGCGCGCCGCCTTGAGGTAGCCGATGCGCCCGGCCGTCTTGGCGCCGTCGCGCAACCGCCCGGCCTTGGCCAGCAGCCCGACGGCGGTGCGGCGGGAGACGGTACGGGACCCGAAATGCTGAAGGTAGAGCTCCTCCTCGCGGTTGGTCAGGATGAGCAGCCCGAGCCTCAGCTGTTCGGTCGCGGTCAGCGGCATCTCGGTGCCGTCGCGCCGGGCCTCCTCCAGCCGGGCGAGATAGCCGTCGACCACCGGCCTGGCCACCGGCCGGCTGATGCCGTGGCTCGCCGCCGTCTCCTCAACGCGCTCCAGAATGTTCGACAGGGCGAGGCTGATGGTGCGGTTGCGCAGCGCCTGGTCGACACCGGACAGCCGGTCGAGCCTCAGGGCGCCGATCAGCCAGCGCAGCGTGGTGGCGTTGACCAGCAGCGTGAACAGCACGAAGCCGGTCGCCTGGGCCGCCACGAAGCTCTTCACCTGATCGGAGAGGAAGACGCTCTCGGTCACGCCCAGCGCCAGCGCCAGGGTGACGGCGCCGCGCAGGCCGCCCCAGAGGATCACCGCCTTGTAGGCGTTGCTGACCCGCTCGGCCAGGCCGCAGGCGCTCAACAGCGGCAGCACGCCGAAGATCATCACCGCCCGCGCCGCATGCGCCGCCAGCACCAGCACCAGCAGATAGAGGGCATCCGCCCACTCCAGCGACTCGCTGAGAAAGCGCGGGATCAGCATGGAGGCGAAAATGAAGATCAGGCTGGCGGCCCAGAACCCCAGCTGGTTCCAGACCCCCTCCAGCTGTGCCCAGCTGTCCGGCGTCAGCCGGGCACGCCCGGTCGAGGCGATGACCAGGGCCGCCGTCACCACCGCCACCACGCCGGAAACCTCCAGATAGCGTTCCCCGATGACGAACACGAGATAGGCGAGCGCCAGGGTCAGCGAGGTCTCGGCCAGAGGCTGGCGGCGGAGCGGCGCCATCGCCACCACGAGCAGCCGCGCCGCCGCCAGCCCGAGCAACGCGCCGCCGAAAAAGCCCTTCAGGAACAGCCAGCCTGCCTCCGACCAGGAGAGGTCGCGGCCGGTTACCAGCACGCCGAGGAACACCGCGAACAGCGCGATGGCGGCGGCATCGTTGAAGACGCTCTCGCCTTCGACCAGGATCGACAGCCGGCGCGGCGCCCCGACCTCGCGGAAAATGCCGACGACCGCCACCGGGTCGGTGGTGGCGATAATGGCGCCGAGCAGCAGGCAGACGACGAGCGCCTCCTCCGACACGCCCCAGAGCGCCACCCCGACCGTCAGCGTGCAGACCACCACCGCCACCACCGCCATCACCAGGACCGGCGCGAAATCGTCGAGCATGCGGCGGACGTCGATGGTCAGGCCGGTCTGGAACAGCAGGATGGGCAGGAAGATGGTGAAAATGGTCTGGGAGCTGATCTCGAACTCGGCCACCAGAAGGGCCAGCTGGGTCAGTGGCCCCATCTGCGGCATCTCGCCGTCCGGCGCTTCGCCGAGCAGGGCCAGGACGCCCAGCCCCACCCCGATCGCCGCCAGCAGGACCGTGCTCGGCAGCCGCAGACGGGCCGCCAGCGGCTGAACCAGGCTGTGGATCAGCAGCAGAATGCCGACAAGCAGGAGGATCTGGGCGACATCGGGCATGACGGTCCGTGTGGTATAGAGCCGCGGCCACCAGGTCCAGCCCCGCAACGGTCGCGGGGTGGCGTCCCTTGCCAAGCGGGCCGGGCTCGGTTAAGGCTTCTTCGAAAGGGTTGGACGTTCGACCCTCTGCCCGACGGGCGAGCGACGCGCCATGAGCGACCCGCAGAACACGCTGATCCTGACCGGCGCCAGCCGGGGCATCGGCCACGCCACCGCCAAACGGTTCCAGAGCGCCGGCTGGCGCTGCATCACCGTCTCGCGCATGGGCTTTTCCGAGGACTGCCCCTGGGCCGGCGGGCCGGAAAACCATGTCCAGATCGACCTGTCGGAGGTCGAGGCGATCGAGGCCGGCGTTGTCGAGCTGCGCCGGCGACTGGCCGGCGACCGGCTGAACGCGCTGGTCAACAATGCCGGGGTGTCCCCGAAAGGGCCGGAGGGCGTGCGGCTCGGCACCATCAACACCGACTGGGACAGCTGGCGCAAGGTCTTCAACGTCAATTTCTTCGCGCCGATGTTCCTGGCCCGCGGCCTGTTCGCCGAGCTGAAGGAGGCCCGCGGCGCCATCGTCAACGTCACCTCGATCGCCGGCAGCCGCGTCCACCCCTTTGCCGGCTCCGCCTATGCGACGTCGAAGGCCGCACTCGCCGCCCTGACCCGCGAAATGGCCGCCGATTTCGGCCCGCACGGCATCCGCGTCAACGCCATCGCGCCGGGCGAGATCGAGACGTCCATCCTGTCGCCGGGGACCCGCGACCTGATCGAGACCATCCCGCTGCGGCGGCTCGGCCGGCCGGAGGAAGTGGCGGCGGTGATCTATTTCCTGTGCTCGCAGCCGGCCGCCTATGTCAGCGGCGCCGAAATCCAGATCAATGGCGGCCAGCACGTGTGATGGGATCACTGACTGGTCCGCGTCATTTCGTCGTTCCAAAATCGCCGGTGCCCGTGCATCATCGCGGTCAAAGGGGGCCCGCCATCCGTCCCGGCAGGCAGGGCCGAAGCATGACCTGCGGGAGACCATCATGAGCGACTGGACCGGCGGCTATGTGGCCGATATCGAATATGTCACGGGATTCTATCGGGAACAGTCGCCGACCTTCCTCAACTTCGTCTGCCTGCTCAACGGCTTCGAGCCTTTGCCTTTGCGCGACGGCTTTACCTATTGCGAGCTGGGCTGCGGCCTCGGCCTGACGACCGGCCTGCTGGCGGCCGCCGATCCGCGCGGCGATTTTGTCGGCGTCGACTTCAACCCCGCCCATATGGCCGCGGCCCGCGCCATGGCCGAGGAGGCACGGCTGAACAATGTCCGGTTCGTCGAGGCGAGCTTCGAGGAGCTGGTGTCGCCTGACGGGCCCGAGCTGCCGATGTTCGATATCGTCACCATGCACGGGGTGTACTCCTGGGTGACGCCGGAGAACCGGGAATTCCTCAAGGCGTTCCTCAAGCGCTTCGTCAAGCCGGGCGGCATCGTCTATGTCAGCTACAACAACCAGCCGGGCTGGGCGGGGGCGGTGCCGATCCAGCGCCTGCTGCTGGAGTACAGCAAGCTGATCGCCGACCGCAGCGACCGGCAGATGCTGCAGGCCGTCAAGTTTGTCCAGGAGCTGGCGGAGCTGGATGCCCCGCCGCTGAAGGACAATGAGTTCGTCACCAAGCTCGGCAATTGGGTCAGCAGCGGCGAGGTGGTGTACCTCGTCCACGAATATCTGTCCGGGGGCTGGCAGCCGCTGTTCCACCCCGACGTGGTTCGCGACATGGCGGAGGCCAAGCTGAACTATGTCGGCGCCGCCCGGCTGCTCGACAATTTCGCCGACCTGTCGCTGACGGCCGAGCAAAAGGCGCGGGTCAACGCCCTGCCCTCGCCTATCCTCAAGGAAATGGCCAAGGACTATCTGCGGCCGAAGCTGATGCGCCACGACGTATTCGTGCGCGGCGCCCGGCGCATGCCGCGGCAGCGCCAGGACGACCTGCTGCGCGGCCTGCCGCTGTCGCTGGTGATCCCGCGGGCGCAGACCACGCTCGCCATCGACACGCCGCTCGGCCAGGCGACCATTTCGGAAGAGGTGTACGCCCCGGTTCTCGACGCTCTGGCCGAGCGGCCGCACACGCTGGGCGAGCTGGTCGACATGCCCCCCTTGCGCGGCAAGCCCGATCTCAGCATGGCGGAAATCGCCGGGATATTGACCGGCACCGACCAGACGATGCCGATTGACCCGCTGGCCCCGAACGACCCGCAGCGGGCCCGGCATTTCAACCTGACGCTCGGCCGGCAATGCCTGTACGCCAAGACCAATACGCGGATCGGCCTGGCCTGCAGCCTGCTGAGTACAGGGATGTACGCAACGGTGGTCGAGGCGCTGGCCTATCTGGGCCTGGAATCCGGCCTGCCGCACGAGGCGGAAGAGCTGGCCCGCTTCATTTACGAGCCGATTACCGCGCGGGGCGAGCACCTGATCGAGAAGGGGGAGCCCGTCACCGACGAGGCCGAGGCCATCGCCCTGCTGACGAAGCGCGCCGCCGGTTTCCTCGAGGTCAAGGTGCCGCTGCTGCGCCAGCTCGGCGGGATGTGAGCGGCGCCAGCGCCGGCCTCACGGCAGATCGCGGACCAGGGACTTGAACCTCTTCCAGTCCTCGGCTGCCCAGACCTCGACATGGGCGTGGCCATGTGCGCGCACGATCGCCGAGACCTTCAGCGCCGTGTCGTTGTCGGCCGCCGTAAAGACGTCGAGATAGTCATACGGCCCCAGGAGCGCGAGGTTTTCCCGCCATTCGACATCAGGGCATTCCGTCTTGATGCGATTGACCGCCTCTTCTTCCAGCCTCTGGAAGGACGCCGGACTCTCCAGCGTGCCCGGCGACACGCGCGTCAGCATGACGAAGGTTGGCATCGATCAGTCTCCGGATCGGTGGTGCGGGCTGCCTACAGATCGCGCTCGTCGGACTCCGCCGGATAGGCCTTTTCCAGGCGGTCGCGATGCTGCTCGCGGTATTCGAGGATCGCGGCTTCCAGCTGGCCGACGCGCTCCACGGCCTCCCGATCCTCGCGCGGGACCAGCTCGGCCAGCTCGCGTTCGTACGCCGCCAGCTGCTCGTCGCTGCTGATTTCGACCACCGGCTCCTTGGGCACGGGGCGCGTCGGGCGGCCGGGGCGTTCGCGTTCGTCCGTCATTCGGATCCGCGTGTTCGTTCGAGTGATATCCGCGAACCCCCCGAACCGGCGAAGAGTTCCGCGTGGCCCGGCCGCCGCACGGCTCGCACAGGTGCGGGGAACCGAAGCCCGCGGCGCGGCGTTCACGGGCTGACGGATTTGCGGCCGCGCCCGGCCGTCCGGTGCCGGGCGCCCCCACCACGGGAGCTCTGCCCGCCCCATGACAGGTTTCTGGTCCCGCCTCTTCTGGGCCGTGCTGGCGGTTCTGATCCTCGCCGCACTGCTCTCCAGCTATGTGGTCGAGTGGCTTTGGATGGGCGCGCTCGGCTATGAACGCGTGTTCTGGACCATTCTGACGACGCAGCTCGGCCTTTTCCTGGCCGCGACGCTGATCGTCTTCCTCTATCTCTGGATCGACCTGCGCCTTGTCGCCCGGACCGTCAGCATGGAGGCGCTGATCCGCAGCAGCGCCGAACAGCTGGGCGAGCTGACCGACGAAGCTGAGATCGCCGAAAAGGCGCAGCAGGCGCGCGGCTTCCGCTGGATCGCCGTCGGCGCTGCGCTGATCCCGGCGGTGCTGGCCGGTCTCGTCTATGCCGGCAGCTGGGACACCTATGTCCGCTTTGCCGGCGGCGGCGCGTTCGGCCGGGCCGACCCGATCTTCGGCAATGATATCGGCTTTTATGTCTTCTCCCTGCCCTTCTGGCAGATGGTCGAGACGACCGTCGTGCTGGTCGCCGGGCTGGGCACGCTGCTGGTGGCGCTCGCCTATCTGCAGAGCGGCGTCATCGACCGGGGGGCCCGGGGCCGTCTGCGCATGCCGCGCGCGGCGCTGATCCACCTGATGGCGAATGTCGGGCTGTTCGCCCTGGCGCTCGCCTTCGGGCACTGGCTGTCGCGCTTCGAACTGCTCACCGACCCCTCGGGGGCCGTGCAGGGCGCCGGCTATACCGACGTCATCGTCCGGCGCTGGGCGCTATGGGCGGCCGCGGCCGCCGCCATCGCTCTGGTCGTCGTCTTTGCCTGGATCGCACTCGCCAACCGCGCGCCACGGGCCGCCGTGATCGGCGCCGGCGCCTATGTGGCCTTTGTGATGGTATCGCTGGCCGTGGCCCCGGTGCTGGTCCAGCAATTCCTGGTCGAGCCGAACGAGTTCGAGCTGGAGCGGCCCTATCTCGAGCACAACATCGCCTTCACGCGCGAGGCCTATGGGCTGGCCGAATTGCGCGAGCGCTCCTACGACCCGGGTGCCACGCTGTCCATGCAGGACATCCGGGACAACCAGGCGACGATCGACAATATCCGGATCTGGGACTGGCGGCCGCTGCGCCAGACCTTCCGGCAGCTGCAGCAGATCCGCGCCTATTACGAGTTCCACGACGTCGACGTCGACCGCTATCGCTATGGCGACGAATACCGCCAGATGATGCTGTCGGTGCGGGAGCTGTCGCAGACCCTGCCGGAACGCGCCCAGACCTGGGTCAACCGGCACCTGCAATACACCCATGGCTATGGCGTGGTCATGGCACCGGCCGCGGCCGTGTCCGACAATGGCCGGCCGGTGCTGACGGTCCGCGACCTGCCGCCGGTCAGTCCGGAAGGCCTGTCGATCGCGCGGCCGGCGATCTATTACGGCGAGCGCCAGGCCGGCTACCGCATCGTCTCCACCGGCCTCGACGAGTTCGACTATCCGAGCATGTCTACACGAGCTATCAGGGCGATGGCGGGGTCTCGCTCGGCACGCCGCTCCTGCGGGCGCTCTTCGCCTGGGAGATGGGCGATCTCAGCATCCTGCTCTCCGACTACATCAACGAGCGCAGCCGGATCCAGTTCTGGCGGCCGGTGCAGGAACGCATCGCGCAGGTCGCGCCCTTCCTGCGCCTCGACCAGGATCCCTATCCCGTCGTCCATGACGGCGGGGTCTACTGGATCCAGGACGCCTACACGGTTACCGACGCCTATCCCTATTCCGAGGCGGCAACCGGCGGCTTCAACTATATCCGCAATTCGGTGAAGATCGTGGTCGACGCCTATAACGGCGACGTCACCTTCTACACCGTCGACCCCGACGACCCGGTGCTCGGCGCCTATCGCGCCATGTTCCCGGACCTGTTCCGGCCGCTCGAAGCCATGCCGGCGGGTCTGCGGGACCATCTGCGCTATCCGGTCGACCTGTTCTCGGTTCAGATCGACAGACTGAGCACCTATCACATGACGGTGCCGCAGGTGTTTTATAACCGGGAGGACGTCTGGACCGTGCCGCGCGAGAAATACGCCGGCGAAGCCATCCCGATGGAGCCCTATTACATCCTGATGCGGCTGCCGGACGAGGAGCGGGTGGAGTTCCTCCTGATGCAGCCGCTGACCCCCAGCAATCGCGACAACATGATCGCCTGGGTGGCCGCCCGCGCCGACGCGCCGCATTACGGCGAGCTGATCTCCTTCCGCCTGCCGAAGGAGCGGCTGATCCTTGGCCCCATCCAGCTGGAAGCGATGATCGACCAGGACACCCGCATCTCGCGCCAGCTGTCGCTGTGGGACCAGCGTGGCTCGCGGGTGACGCGCGGCAATCTGCTGGTCGTCCCGATCGACCGGTCCTTCCTCTATGTCGAGCCCGTCTATCTCCGCGCCGAGGGGACCGACATCCCGCAGCTGCAGCGGCTGATCGTCAGCGACGGCGAGCGCCTCGCCATGCAGCCGACCCTGGAGCGGGCGCTGCAGGTGGTGTTCGGCGATGAAGAGCGGCCGGCGGAGGAGGGTGTCGCCGCTGCGCCGGTGGCCCCCGGCGGCCAGGTGCTGCCGGCCCCGCGCGCCCAGGAGATCCTGGACAGCGCCCAGCAGGCCCTGGCCGAGGGCGACTGGCAGACCTTCGGCAGCGAGATGCAGCGGCTGAGCGACCTCCTGGCCCAGGCCCGGCAGGCGCCGGAGATCGAAACCGGGACGGGCGCACCCGACGAGGCCGGCCCGGAGGCGGGGGCCGAAGGCGGGAGCGGACAGCCGCAATTCGGGCAATAGCGCCGTCGAGAACCAAGGAGGACGCGACATGAAGACATCCGAAGCCCGGGCCGAATGGCATGGCCCGCTCAAGGACGGTCAGGGCGTGATGACCCTGGCCAGCGGCAAATTCGACGGCGCTTATTCTTTCACCTCGCGCTTCGAGGCCGGTGCCGGCACCAATCCGGAGGAACTGATTGCCGCCGCCCATGCCGGCTGCTTTTCCATGGCACTTGCCCACGGCCTGAGCAGCGCCGGCTTCGAGCCCAAGCGCATCGCGACGATCGCCCGGGTGACCATCGGCAAGGACGAGGGCGGCTTCGCCATCACCGATATCGCGCTGTCGACCGAGGGCGCGGTGCCGGGCATCGATGACGAGACCTTCCGCCAGCAGGCCGAGACGGCCAAGCATGGCTGCCCGGTGTCCAAGGCTTTGGCCGGCGGGCCGCGCATCAGCCTGACCGACATGAAACTGGCCGGCGGCTGAGGCGGCGCCGATGATCGCCGAAACCGGCGCGCTCTGGCCGCTGCTGCTCTACGCGGCGCTGGTGGTGACCGGCGTCGCGGCTTTGCTGGCGCTGTCGCACGCCCTTGGCCAGCGCCATCGCAGCCAGGCCATGCGCGAGCCCTTCGAATCCGGCATCACCCCGACCGGCCTCGCCCGCCAGCGCTTCTCGGCGCACTTTTACATGGTCGCGGTGTTCTTCGTCATCTTCGACCTGGAAGCCGTGTTCCTGTTCACCTGGGCCATCGCCTGGCGCGAGGTCGGCTGGGCCGGCTATATCGAGATGCTGGTCTTCGTCGCGGTGCTGCTGGCCGCGCTGTTCTATCTCTGGCGGGCCGGGGCGCTGGACTGGGCCGCCAAGGGCGGCAGCGGCCGGACCGGCCGGCTCCCCAGCCCGCCTCGGGGAGACGACTGATGCGCTGGTCCCTGAAAAAGGCCGAAGCCGCCGCCCCGCGCCCCGAACCCGACCGGGACGCCTCGTTCGAGGACCGGGTCCGCCGCGGCATGCTGCTCAGCCGCCTCGACGAGCTGGTCGCCTGGTCGCGCAAGAATTCGATCTGGCCGTACAATTTCGGCCTGTCGTGCTGCTATGTGGAAATGGCGACCTCCCTGACCAGCACCTACGACCTCGGCCGGTTCGGCTCCGAAGTCATCCGCGCCACCCCGCGCGAGGCCGACCTGATCGTCATCTCCGGCACGGTGTTCGTGAAGATGGCGCCGGTGATCAAGCGGCTCTACGAGCAGATGATGGAGCCGCGCTGGGTCATCTCCATGGGCTCCTGCGCCAATTCCGGCGGCATGTACGACATCTACAGCGTCGTGCAGGGCGTCGACACCTTCCTGCCGGTCGACGTCTACGTGCCCGGCTGCCCGCCCCGCCCGGAAGCGCTGCTGGAGGGCCTGATCCTCTTGCAGCAGGCGATCGGCGCGGAGCGTCGTCCCCTCGGCTGGATGCTCGGCCCCGGCGGCCCGCAGAAGGTGGAACCGCCCAGCCTGCGCGACATGAAGCGCGACGCGCGCAGCCGCACCAAGGAACTGCCGTCACCCGATACGGTTTAGCTTGTGCCGCTTGTCGACAGTCCCGGCCGGTTTGCCCCCCTCCCGGCGGGTCTTCGCCCCGCCGACCTCCCCCGCAAGCTGGGGAGGTGGAAGACGGCTGAGTTTGCCTCCCCCGCTTGCGGGGGAGGTGGCGTCCCCGAGCGACAGCGAGGGGACGACGGAGGGGGCCGACATCGGTTCCGTTTTCCCGGTCGCTGGTGCGCATGACGGATCCATCCGCAACACTTTCAGAGCTTCGCGCGCGGTTCGGCGAGAAGATTCTGGCCGAGCAGGCGACGGCCGACGGCACGCCGACCCTGTGGGCCTCGCGCGACGTGGTGCCGGATCTGCTGCGGCACCT
>JAAAOG010000064.1 GCA_009909005.1 Alphaproteobacteria bacterium
GGCGGCTGGCGCCGGTGGCCGTGCTCTGCCAGTCGACCTTCATGGCCTATCAGGGGCTGTGGGCCGCCCCCTGGCTGACCGAGGTCGACGGGCTGGGCCGGGCCGCGGTGGCCGGCCATCTGGAAAGCATCGCACTCGGCATGACGCTCGGCTATGTGGCGCTCGGCTGGATGGCGACGCGGCTGGACCGGGCCGGCGTGCCGGTGCCGGCCACCACCACGGCGCTGCTGGCGGCCTTTCTGCTCTTGCAGGCGAGCCTGGTCCTGCCCGGCCTCGACCTGCCGTCGGTGCAATGGCCGCTGTTCGGCCTTCTCGGCACCGGCTCGATCCTGTTCTACGCCATGCTGACCCGCAGCTTTGCCGTGGAACTGGCCGGCCGGGCCAACACCGCCCTCAACCTTCTGGTCTTTCTCGGCGCCTTCGCCACCCAGGCCGGCATCGGCGCCCTGATCGACGGGTTTGCCGCGCTCGGCTTCGCCGGGCCGGCGGCCCACCGCGGCGCCCTGGCGCTGATGCTGTTCCTCTCGGCCGCTGCTTTTGCCTGGTTTCTAGGCGGTGGACGCCGGCGCGCGCTCACTCGAATTCCAGAATGATCTGGTTGTACTTGAGCGAATCCCCCTCCTCGGCATGGATTTTCTTCACCTTGCCGGGATGGGTGGCGCGCAGCAGGTTCTCCATCTTCATCGCCTCGACCACGGCCAGTTCGTCGCCGGTGCCGACCTTCTCGCCGACCGACACCGCGATGGACCGGAGCAGGCCGGGCATCGGCGACTGCAGGTACTTCGACATGTCCTTCGGTTTGCGCGGCGGGATGCGCTGCAGCATCTCGGCCACGTCGGCGCGGTAGACCACCACGTCGATCTCGGCGCCGAGATGGTAGACATGATAGCCCGGCGGCTGGCGTTCGACCTTGAAGCGGCGGGGCTGGCCGTTGATGGTGCAGCGCAGGACGACATCGCCGATCTGCCAGGTGCTGCGCACCGCCATCAGGTGGTCGGCATAGGTGATGTCGAAGCCTTCCTCCGAGCCGCGCTCAGCCTCCGAGACCGTCACCGGGCAGAACTCGCCGTTGACGACGGCCACCCATTCGGGCGGCACGATGCGGTGATAGCCCGGCATCTGCTCGCTGGTCCGGGCGGCCCGGTAGACATAGCGGAGATGCATCAGCACGGCGACGGCAACGATGTCGTCGCGGTCCCGGTCCTCCAATGGTGCCGGAATGAAGCCGTCCGGATATTCCTCATTGATGAAACCGGTGGTCAGGTCGCCCGACAGGAACCGCGGATTGGCCATCAGCGCGGTGAGGAAGGCGATATTGTGCTGGACGCCCTTGATGTAGAACTCGTCGAGTGCCCGCCGCATCTCCGCAACCGCCTTGGTGCGCTCGCGCTCCCAGGTGGTGACCTTGGCGATCATCGGGTCGTAGAACAGGCTGATCTCGCCGCCCTCATAGACGGAGTTGTCGACCCGGACATACCGGCTTTCCTCCGGCGCGCTGAAGCGTGTGACCCGCCCGGTGGAGGGCAGGAAACCGCGATTCGGGTCCTCGGCATAGATGCGGGCCTCGATCGCCCAGCCGCGCTGGTGGATGTCGCTCTGGGCGAGCGTCAGCTCCTCGCCGGCCGCGACGCGGATCATCCATTCGACCAGGTCGGTCTCTGTGGTCATTTCGGTGACCGCATGTTCGACCTGCAGCCGGGTGTTCATTTCCAGGAAGAAGAAATTGCCCTCCTGGTCGACGATATACTCGACCGTCCCGGCCGAGCTGTAGCCCACCGCCTTGGCAAGATTGACCGAGGCTTCGCCCATATGCCGGCGCATCTCCTCCGAGACGAAGGGCGAGGGCGCCTCCTCGATGACCTTCTGGTGGCGGCGCTGGATGGAGCATTCGCGCTCGCCCAGATGGATGACATGGCCATGGGTATCGCCGAGCACCTGGATTTCGATGTGCCGGGGCCGGACGATGAATTTCTCGATGAACACCCGGTCGTCGCCGAAGGCGCTCCGCGCCTCGCTTGAGGCGAGACGGAAGGCGTCGCGCAATTCCTTTTCGTCATTGGCAATCCGGATCCCCTTGCCGCCGCCGCCGGCCGCCGCCTTCAGCATCACCGGATAGCCGATATCGCTGGCGATCCCGGCCGCCGCGTCGGCATCGGGAATGGTGTCCCAGTGCCCCGGCACGGTGGGCACGCCGGCTTCCTGGGCCTTGCGGTTGGCGGCGATCTTGTCGCCCATCATGCTGATGACGTCGGGGTTCGGGCCGATGAAGGTGATGCCTTCCTCGGCCAGACGCTGGGCGAATTTCGCGTTCTCCGACAGGAAGCCATAGCCGGGGTGAACCGCCCGGGCTCCGGTTTCCTTGCAGGCCTCGACGATCCGGTCCATGTCGAGATAGCTCTCGCGGGCCGGGGGCGGGCCGACGCGATACGCCTCGTCGCAGGTCCGGGCGTGCAGGCCGTATTTGTCGGCGTCGGAGAAGATGGCGACGCTCTTGATGCCGAGCCGGGCGCAGGTGCGATGGACCCGCAGGGCGATCTCGCCCCGATTGGCGATGAGAATCTTGTCGAACAAGGGCATGGTTGTTTTCCGCGTCTCGCCGGGACCTGTTTTCTACAGAGGCAGATTGCAGTGCTTCTTCCACGGGGCCTCGACATGCTTGCGGCGCAGCATGGTCAGGGCCTTGCAGAGGCGGCGCCGCGTACTGTGCGGCAGGATGACGTCGTCGATGAATCCGCGACGCGCCGCGGCGAAGGGATTGGCGAACGCTTCCTTGTATTCCTGGGTGCGCGCTTCCAGCCGCTCGGGATCGCCGGCCTGGTCCCGGAAGATGATCTCGGCCGCACCCTTCGGCCCCATCACCGCGATTTCCGCGGTCGGCCAGGCAAGATTGACGTCGGCCCGCAGATGCTTCGATCCCATGACCGTGTACGCGCCGCCATAGGATTTGCGGGTGATCACCGTGACCTTCGGGACGGTGGCCTCGGCGTACGCGTACAGCAGCTTCGCGCCGTGACGAATGATGCCGTTGTGCTCCTGCGCGACGCCGGGCAGGAAGCCCGGGACGTCGACGAAGCTGACGATCGGAATGCCGAAGGCATCGCAGAAGCGCACGAAGCGCGCGCCCTTGACCGAGGCGTCGATGTCCAGGCAGCCGGCCAGCACCATAGGCTGATTGGCGACGATGCCGACCGTGGCGCCGTTCATGCGGGCAAAGCCGACGATGATATTGCCGGCAAAGTCAGGCTTGATCTCGACGAAATGCCCTTCGTCGACCACCTTGTCGACCAGCTCGCGGATGTCGTAGGGCGTATTGGGGTTGTCGGGAACCAGTGTATCGAGCGACGCCTCCTCGCGGTCAACGGCGTCATAGGTCGGCCGCTCCGGCAGCGGCGCGCGGTTGCTGGACGGCAGGAAATTCAGCAGTCCGCGCACAAATAGAAGGGCATGAACGTCGTTGTCGAAGGAGGCGTCGGCGACGCCGGATTTGGTCGTATGGGTCTCGGCCCCGCCCAGCCCCTCATGGTCGATTTCCTCGTGCATGGTCTTGCGGACCACCTCGGGCCCGGTGACGTACATGTGCGAGCGCTCGTGGACCATGAAGATGAAGTCGGTCAGGGCCGGGGAGTACACCGCGCCGCCGGCGCAGGGGCCCATGATCAGCGAGATCTGCGGCACCACGCCCGAGGCCCAGACATTGCGCTGGAAGACCTCCGCATAGCCGGAGAGCGAGGCCACGCCTTCCTGGATGCGGGCGCCGCCGGAATCGTTCATGCCGACCACCGGTGCGCCGATCTTCATCGCCGCGTCCAGCACCTTGCAGATCTTCTCGGCATGCGCCTCCGACAGGCTGCCGCCGAGCACCGTGAAATCCTGGCTGAAGACGAAGACCGGCCGGCCATTGACGGTGCCATACCCGGTGACCACGCCGTCGCCGGGGACCTTGTTCTTGTCCATGCCGAAATCGACGCAGCGATGCTCGACGAACATGTCCCATTCCTCGAACGAGCCCGGATCGAACAGGACCCGGATGCGCTCCCGGGCGGTCAGCTTGCCCCGGCTGTGCTGCGCTGCAATGCGGCGCTCGCCGCCGCCGGCCTGCGCAAGCGCCCGCTTTTCATCGAGTTTTTCGATGATCTCGTGCATGTCTCGCCCCTTATTTCGCTACTGCAGCATTCTGGGGAAATGCCGGGGCTGTCAAGGGCATGTCATCCGTTACGCCTCGACCCCACAAGCCGTAAGGGTATAGGGAGGGGAGGTCGGGGAGATAGGCGATCCCGTCGCGACACGGTGCCACAGCAACCCGGCGCGACGCCGCGGGCCCGTCCGTCGGGCCTGTGCGACGTCTGCCGGCAAAGGGTGCCGGAATGGCGCCGTTGCAGGCCCGGTCTTTGCGGTATGATGGCGACTCGCACCCGGTCGCGGCTATAGACCGGACCATCGCCGGACCGTCCCGCGCCCGGCTCCCTGACACACGCTTTTTTGCCATGCCCCTGCTGCGCGCCGTGGCCACGGTCGGTGGCCTGACCCTGCTGAGCCGTGTCGCCGGCTTCGTCCGCGACGTGCTGATGGCCGCGGTGCTCGGCGCCGGGCCGGTGGCCGACGCTTTTTTCGTCGCCCTGAAGCTGCCCAACCTGTTCCGCCGGCTGTTCGCGGAAGGGGCTTTCAGCGTCTCCTTCGTGCCGCTGTTCTCGGCCGAGCTGCAGAGCCGCGGACGGCCGGCGGCACGGCGGCTGGCCGAGGAGGCGCTGGCCCTGATGGTCGCGGTGCTGGCGCCGCTGACGGTGCTGGCCGTGGCGGCCATGCCGTGGATCATCCCGGTCATGGCGCCCGGCTTCGTCGATGACGGCGACCGCTATGCCCTGGCCGTCGAGTTCGCGCGCATCACCTTCCCCTATCTCTTCGTCATGTCGCTGGTGGCGCTGATGGGCGGGGTGCTGAACGCGCTGGACCGCTTCGCCCCCTTCGCCGCGGCGCCGGTCCTGTTCAACCTGACCCTGATCTCCGCCCTGCTGGGCGCGACGGCCTGGTTCGCCACGCCGGGCCATGCGCTCGCCTACGCCGTGGCGGCGGCGGGCATCGTCCAGCTGCTCTGGCTGGCCTGGCACTGCCGGCGCGCCGGCTTCGCGCTTCGCCTGCCTCGGCCGCGCCTGACCCCGGCGATGCGCCGCCTGCTGCGGCTGATGGGCCCGGGCGCGCTGGGCGCCGGAGTCATGCAGATCAACCTGTTCGTCGACACCCTGCTCGCCTCGCTGCTGCCGGCCGGGGCGATCAGCTATCTCTATTACGCCGACCGGCTCTACCAGCTGCCGCTGGGGGTGATCGGCATCGCCATCGGCACGGCGGTGCTGCCGATCCTGTCGCGCCAGGTCGAGGCGGGCGGCGCCTCCGCGGCCAATGCGCCGGCCATGGACACGCAGAACCGGGCGCTGGAATTCGGGCTGATGCTGGCCCTGCCGGCCGCCGCGGCGCTGATGGTCATCCCGGCGCCCATCCTGACGGTGCTGTTCGAGCGCGGCGCCTTCGGTCCCGAGGAAACGATGGCGACGGCGGCGGCGCTGGCGGCGTACGCCCTGGGCATCCCGGCGTACATCCTGGTCAAGGTGCTGTCGACGGCGTACTTCGCCCGGCAGGATACGGCGAGCCCGGTCAAGGTGGCGGTGGTCTGCACCATGGCCAATATCGCACTCAGCCTGAGCCTGATCTGGTGGCTGGGGCATGTCGGCATCGCGCTCGCCACCGGCATCACCGCCTGGGTCAATGCCGCCCTGCTGGCGCGCGGCCTGCGGCGGCACGGCTTCCTCGCCGTCGACGCCCGGCTGCGCCGCCGCCTGCCGCGCATGGCCCTGGCGACGGCCGGCATGGCGGCGGCGCTGTATGGCGGGGCGCTGCTGCTGGCCGCGACCCTGGCCGGCGGGCTGGCCCTGCAGATCGCGGCGCTGGCAGGCCTTGTCCTGGGCGGCGCGGCCGTGTATCTGGCGCTGGTGGTGCTCACCGGGGCCGCCAGACTGCAAGATGTTGCTGCGCTGCTTAAGGCGCGGCGCATGTGACGGCTTCACCGAAACAGGCATCTACCGAAACAGGCATCAAACGGATGAACCGCATTTTGTCCGGCATTCAGCCGACCGCCGCCATGCATCTCGGCAACTATCTGGGCGCCGTGCGCAACTGGGTCGGGCTGCAGGACAGCTTCGAGACGCTGTACTGCGTCGTCGACCTGCATGCGCTCACCCTGCCGCAGAACCCGGCCGAGCTGCGCGAGAACAGCCGCACCCTGGCGGCGACGCTGATGGCGGCCGGCATCGATCCGCGCCGCTCCATCCTCTTCGTCCAGAGCAGCGTGCCGGCCCATAGCGAGCTCGCCTGGCTGTTCTCCTGCCTGACGCCGCTCGGCTGGCTCAACCGCATGACCCAGTTCAAGGAAAAGGCCGGCAAGCACAAGGAGCAGGCGGTTCTGGGACTCTATTCCTACCCGGTGCTGATGGCCGCCGACATCCTGATCTACCGCGCCACCCATGTGCCGGTCGGCGAGGACCAGAAGCAGCACCTGGAGCTGACCCGCGAGATCGCCGGCGCCTTCAATTACCGCTATGGCCGGGAGTATTTCCCGCTGCCGGAGCCGCAGATCTTCGGATCGGCGACCCGGGTGATGAGCCTGCGCGACGGCACCAAGAAAATGAGCAAGTCGGACAGCTCGGACTTCTCGCGCATCAACATGACCGACGATGCCGACACCATCGCCCTGAAGATCCGCAAGGCGAAGACCGATCCGCTGCCGCTGCCCGCCGCGCCGGAGGACCTGGAGGCTCGCCCGGAGGCCGACAATCTGGTGCACATCTATGCGGCGCTGACCCACAAGCCGGTTGCCGAGGTGCTGGCGGAATTCAACGAAGCGCCGTTTTCCACGTTCAAGAGCGCGCTGACCGACATTGCCGTCACCGCCCTGGCGCCGATCGCCGAGGAGATGCGCCGGCTGCTCGCCGATCCCGGCTATGTCGACGGGGTGCTCCATGAGGGTGGCGGGAAGGCGCGGGCCATCGCCGATGCGACCCTGCGCGAGGTCAAGGAGATCATGGGCATCCTGACGCCCGCCGGACCGTAAGGCCGCTTCCGTCCGGCCGGCGCCGGAATTTGCCAAATCGGGTTTCCCGCTTTACGGTCGGGTCCGGTACCGCCGCAGCCGAGCCGCGGCCTTTCTTCGGAGACCGATGACGCCGTCCACCGAAACCGAGACCGCGCCATCCGGGCGTAAACGCTTTGCCGGCTTCGCCGTCCGCGTCGTCGAAGGCAGCCGCCGTTCGGCCTGGCTGCTGGTGGCCGTCTGGGTGCTGTTGTCGATCGGCCTGGCCGTGTTCACGGCCGACCGGCTGCGCATGGACACCGATGTCGACAAGCTGATCGCCGACGACCTGCCCTGGCGCGAACGCAAGGCCGCCTTCGAAGAGGCCTTCCCCGAACAGGTCGACAGCCTTGTCATGGTGATCGAGGCGCCGACTCCCGATCTGGGCCGGGACGCGGCGCGCCGGCTGGCCGAGGCGCTGGACGCCAACGACACGCTGTTCCGGGACGTGCGGGTGCCGGGTGCGGAGCCGTTCTTCCGCCGTCACGGGCTGCTCTTCCTGCCGCTGGAGGAGGTTGCGGCGGTCACCGAGCAGCTGGTCCGCGCCCAACCGTTCCTGGCGGCGCTGGCCCAGGACCCCACGGCCCGCGGTCTGGTCGATGCGCTGGGCCTGGCGCTGGGCGGCGTGGCCCTCGGCGAGGCCGAGCTGGTCGACCTCGACGAGCCGCTGGCCCTGATGGCCGAGACGCTCTACGGCGTACTGGCCGGGGAGCCGGCGCGCATGCCCTGGCGGGCGCTGTTCACCGGACAGCGGCCGGGGCCGGAGGAGCAGTTCCAGTTCGTCATCACCCGGCCCCGGCTCGACCATACGGGTCTGCAGGCGGGACGGGAGGCGCGGGCCTTCGCGCGGGAGACGGCGCAGGCGCTGGGCCTGACCGCGGAGAACGGCTTTACCGTGCGGCAGACCGGTTCGGTGGCGCTGAAGGACGAGGAGCTGGCCACCGTCGCCGAGGGCGCCGGGCTGTCCGGCCTGGTCTCGGTGACGCTGGTGGTTGCCCTGCTGTTCCTGGCCGTCCGCTCTTTCCGGCTGATCGTGCCGGTCCTGGTGACGCTGGCCGTCGGGCTGATTCTGACGGCCGCCTTCGCCGCGGCGACGGTCGGCACGCTCAATCCCATTTCGGTCGCCTTTTCGGTGATGTTCGTCGGCATCGGCGTTGATTTCGGCATCCAGTTCACCGTCCGCTACCGCCATGTCCGGCATCTGGTCGACGAGCTGAACGAGGCGCTGCGGCGCACCGCCCGCCGCCTGACCGGGCCGCTGCTCCTGGCCGCCGCCTCGACCAGCGTCGGCTTCCTGTCCTTCGTGCCCACGGACTATGTCGGCGTATCGCAGCTCGGCCTGATCGCCGGCGCCGGCATGCTCTTCGCCGTGCTGCTCAACCTGACCCTGCTGCCGGCCCTGCTGACCCTGTGCGCGCCGCCCGGCGAAGACGAGCCGGTCGGCTATCGCTGGACGGCGGGCATCGATCGCTTCCTGCTGGCCCGGCGCTGGAGCGTCATGGGCGTCGGGCTGGCCCTGGCGATCGCGGCCATGGTGCTGCTGCCGCAGCTGCGCTTCGACTTCAATCCGTTCAATCTTCGCAATCAGCAGGCCGAATCGGTGGCGACGGCCAATGATCTGATGGCGGACAACCGCGCCACGCCGTTCACGATCAATGTGCTGACCGAGTCTCCGGCGGCGGCGGCCGACCTCGCCGCCGAACTGCGGGAGCTGCCGGAGGTATCGCGGGTCCTGTCGGTCAACAGCTTCGTGCCGGCGAACCAGGAGGCGAAGCTGGCCCTGATCGACGACGCCGCGTTTCTGCTCGGCCCCAGCCTGGCGCCCGATCCGGAAGCCGCACCGCCCTCCATCGCGGCGTTGCGCCAGGCCTTCGGCGACCTCGACGCCATGCTGGAAGCGGCCGATCCGCCGGCGGGATCGAGCGCCGCCGCCCTGGCGACGGTCCTCGACGGGGTTCTCGAGGCCGATGACGAGACGGTAAGACAGGCCGCGACGGCGCTCGCCGAAGGGCTGCCGGACCGGCTGCTGGATCTGCGCCTCGCCCTGGAAGCCGGTGCGGTCAGCCTCGACACCCTGCCGGATGGGTTCCGCCGCCGCTGGGTGAGTGCCGACGGGCGGGCGCGGGTCGAAGTCTTTCCGGCCGGCGATGTCCGGGACAACGAGACACTGGTCGATTTCGCCGAGGCGGTGCGGGCGGTGGCGCCGGATGCGACGGGGCCGGCGATCACCCTGCAGGAATCCGGCGACACCGTCGTCGCCGCCTTCCGCGAGGCGGGGCTCTATGCCCTGGCGGCCATCGCCATCCTGCTGCTGTCCATCCTGCGCCGGGTGCGCGACACGCTGCTGGTCATGGCGCCGCTGGTGCTGGCCGGGCTCTATACGCTGGCGATTTGCGTGCTGACCGGCCTGGCGATCAACTTCGCCAACATCATCGCCCTGCCGCTGCTGCTCGGCATCGGCGTCGCCTACAATATCTATTTCGTCATGAACTGGCGCGCCGGGGTCTGCTGCCCGCTGCAGTCCAGCACCGCCCGGGCCATCGTCTTCAGCGCCCTGACGACCGCCTCGGCCTTCGGCAGCCTGGCGCTGTCGACCCACCCCGGCACCGCCACCATGGGTCTGCTCCTGACCCTGGCCATCGTCTGCACCCTGGCGGCCACGCTCATTCTCTTGCCGGCGATGCTGGGCGACCCGCCGGACGTGCCGCAAGAATAGGGGAGATCGCCATGTCCGTCCGCTATGACGACGATTTCTTCACCTGGACCCAGGAACAGGCCGCCTTTCTGAAAGCCAGGCGGTACGACCAGCTTGATATCGAAAACCTTGCCGATGAGGTGGAGAGCATGGGGAAATCGGAGATCCGCGAATTCGCCTCGCGTGTCGCGCTGATTTGTGCCCATCTCCTGAAGCTGGAATACCAGACAGAGCGGACCGACAAGCATGAACGCAGCTGGCAAAGCACGGTCCGGACCCAGCGTCGGCAGCTCCGCAGGCATTTGGAGGCGAATCCGGGCCTCAAGAACCCGGCTATCACAGGACGCGCATTGGACACGGGCTGGAACGACGGGCGCGATCTTGCCGTCCGCGAAACCGAGATCGATCCCGACGTCTTTCCCGACGACTGTCCCTATTCATTCGACCAGATCGCCGGGGACGATTTCTGGCCTCCGCGGGCATAGTATTCCCAAAAGCCGGGACGCCTCGTACACCCTCAACCCAGCCTTATGTGCAGCATCCGTCCGTTACGTTGCACTAGGAGGCGATTGAAAGCCGTCCCCGGCACGTCGCCGCGAGCGACGCGAGGTCGTCCCAGACATAGCGGGTGTGGCCGACCGGGACACCGCCCATGACCCGGATGTCGTGCCGGTCCCGCCGGGCGCCGAGCCCCTCATAGAAACGGATGGCCGGCTGGTTGTCGTCGAGCACCCAGAGGAAGCCCGTCCGGGCGCCGGCCGCCCGGACCGGCGCGAGGGCGCGGTCGAGCAGCCGCAGGCCCAGCCGCTCGCCGCGGCGTTCCGGAAGCAGGTGCAGATTGTCGAGATAGGCCCCGCCATCGGCGCGGTGCAGCACCCAGATGGCCAGAAACCCGACGGATCGCCCGGCGTCATCCTCGGCGAGCAGGACAATGTCCTGGGGCCGTCTGCCGGCCAGCTTCGCCTGCCAATGGCGTTCGCGGTCGGCAATCAGCGGCCCGTCGAGCAGCGCATCCGGGGCGATCCCGCGATAGGCCGACCGCCAGCTGGCCGCATGCACGGCTGCAATTCCCGGAGCATCGTGACCGGTCGCGTCCCGCAGGCGGGCCGGCCGCCAGGAGCGCCGGCTGCGCGTCGGACTGCGCATCGGACTGCGCGTCGGAACGCCTTGCCACAAGGTTTCCGGGCCTGATGTCTCCAGGCAGACGGCAGCCGCACAGCGGTCGAACATGGGGGGCTCCACAGGGTTCCGGATCCTCTGGCGACCACGGGCGAGAGGACACCGCGCGGCCGCGCCGGAAAATACTTATTCATCTATACTTATCTTTCCGTTAAGTCTGTCCGCGCACGGGGCGGAGAAAGTCGCCGGAAATCGCCACGGCCTCGGCCAGGCCCACCCGCTCCATGGCGACGCCGTCGGGAAAGGCGCCGGCCAGCCGCCCGGGCATCATCGGGTCGAGCAGCACGAACACCCCCATGTCGTCGGCCCGGCGGATCAGCCGGCCATAGGCCTGTTTCAGGCGCAGGCGTGTCAGCATGTCGTCATAACGCCGGCCGCCGAACGCCTCTCGCCGCGCCTTGTGCAGGAGCGAGGGGCGCGGCCAGGGCACACGGTCGAAGACGATCATCCGCAGGCTGCGCCCCGGCACGTCCACCCCGTCGCGGACGGCGTCGGTGCCGAGCAGGCAGGCCGTTTCCTCGCCGCGGAAGATGTCGACCAGGGTGGCGACGTCCATGCCGTCGACATGCTGGGCGAAGAGCGGGATGCCGGCATTCTCGATATCGGCGGCAATCCGGGTATGGACGCCGCGCAGCCGGGCAATCGCGGTGAAGAGGCCGAGCGCCCCGCCGCCCGCCGCTTCGAACAGGGCACGATAGGCGGCCGCCACCTGGTCGAGGTCGTCCTTGCGGACATCGCGGACCACCAGCACCCGGGTCTGCCGGGCATAGTCGAAGGGCGAGGGCACCGCGGCGCGAACAGCCGGGCGCGGCAGGTGCACCGCCCCCGTACGCAGCTCGGCGGCGCGCCAGTCTTCCTCGGGGTCGCCGGTGCCGTCGGTCAGGGTCGCCGAGGTGACCACGACCCCGTGGGCCGGGCCGGCCACGACGTCGGCGAAGGGCCGCGTGGGGTCGACCCAGTGCCGGTAATAGCCGATATCGACATCGCGGCCATGCTCGCGGTGAATGCCGAACCAGTCCACGAACTCCGGCGGTCTCTCGCGCTCCAGGCTCGCCAGCATGGCCCGCCAGCCGGCGATTTCGACCCGGCCGCGCCGGTCGAGACCCCGCGCCAGGGCGTCGAGCCGCTGCCGGGTCTGGCTGTCCAGCCTGTCGGCCTCGTTTTCCAGCCGGCCGCGCAGGGCCGCCGCCAGCTTGACCAGCGGCTTTTGCAGCCGGTTGAGCGCCCGATCGAGGCGCCGGGCGGCGTCGACCAGCCCCGGGACGGGCTCGGCCACCGGGCATTCCAGGCTGTAGGGGCCGTCGACGCCGGCCGCCCGGGCCAAGACCTGGCGGCGGACAAGGGCGAGGAAGGCCTCGGTCGGCCCGATCGGCCCGCCCAGGCCTTCCGCCGGCGGCCCGTCCGCGTCGGCGTCGGCACCCGCGTCGGCATCGGCGCCGCCTGCCGGGCCCGACCCGGTCGCATCGAAGCGGGCGGCAACACGGCCGGCCCAGCCTTCGCCCGGAAGGGCACGGGCCGCAGCATCGGCCGCTTCGACCTCGGCGAGGCTCTCGGCATTTTCCTCGACCAGCCCCTCCAGCCGGCGCCGCAGGCCGCGGGCCCGGCTCTGGCGCCGCCCGGATTCGGCGCCGATCAGCCAGCGCCGCAGCTCCGCCGTCTCCAGGCCGGTCAGATGGCCGGCAAAGGCACTGTCGGCGGCGTCGAAAAGGTGATGCCCCTCGTCGAAGACATAGCGCGTCGGCAGGTAGGTGTCGTCGAGGCCGCCCAGCGCCGCCTGCATCATGACCAGGGCGTGATTGGCGACGACGATGTCGGCCTTGCGAGCGCGGCGGATGCTGCGCTCGATGAAGCATTTCGAATAATGCGGGCAGGCGGAATAGATGCACTCGCCGCGCCGGTCGGCGAGGCCCAGCGAGCGGCCGCGCCCCACCAGATCGGGCAGCCAGCCGGGGAAATCGCCGCCGGTCATGTCGCCGCTGCGGGTGGCGGCGGTCCAGCGCGCCATCAGGCCCATGGCCGGGGCATAGCGCGGCATCAGGGCGACGGCGCGCCCCGCCTCCTCGAGATTGAGCAGGCAGAGATAGTTTTCGCGGCCCTTGCGGACGACCACCTTGCGGGCCTTGGTCACCCGCTCGGGGAACAGCCGGTCGAGCTCGCTGTCGATCTGGTGCTGAAGATTGCGGGTATAGGTGGAGATCCACACCGGGGCCTTGTTCTTCTCCGACCAGACGCTGGCCGGCGCCAGATAGCCCAGCGTCTTGCCGACCCCCGTCCCCGCTTCGGCGACGACGAAATGCGGCGCCCCCTGCTCGTCGCGCGGCGTAAAGGCCGTCGACACGCCGCTGGCATAATCGGCCTGCTGCGGCCGCGGCTCGGCCTTGTCGCCGAGCAGGGCCGACAGGCGCGCACGCGCCTCGCGCGGGGCCACGGGATCGCCGCCGGGCGGCGGCGGCGGCGCTTCCGCCTGCCATTCCGGCAGCCGGTGCCACACGTGCAGCGCCCGGTCGCCGGCGCGATCGTCCGGGCCTTCGGGCCGGCCGAGCGCCGCCAGGACGAAGGGGGCCCAGGGCCAGCCGCCCCGGCCCATCACCGCGGCGATCGCGACGGGATCGGACGCCTCTTCCCGCGATGGCGCAGCCAAAGTGCGCAGCAGCCGTGCCGCCATGTCCGGCAGGGCGGCCGCCGCCGGGACGAGACCCTCCGGCGCCGCCAGCCCCAGCGCCGCGGCGAGCCCGCGCGGCGTCGGCAGGCAGAAGCGGGCGGGGTGCACGAAGGCGAAGAGCTCCAGCAGATCGAAGGCGACGATCGAATCGCGGCCGCACCGCCGGGCCACCGCCCGGGCATGGCAGAGAAGCACCGGCGGCCCGTCCAGCCGCGCCTTCAGCCCGGCCATATCGAGCGTCGTCACCTCGCCGTCGGACGACACCAGCACGCCGCCCTGCGCCCCCACCGCGAGCGCATCGGCGGCCGGCAGGCGGATTTCATGGCGGGCGGCGATGGTATCCATGGCCCCGATGATAACCACCCGGCCGGCCGGTCTCCAGCCGGTTGGGTCCCGCGGCCCCCTTTCCGGGGCAATCAATTCCTTTGATCAGAATATTAGTTTAATTCGTTGGGATGATGCCTGGGCGTCACCCAGCTTTCACGTGACGAGAGAGCACGACGCAGAGGGCTTTCGAGATGGATCAGACAGGCAGCTTTGCGTTCGACGGCGACGCGGTGGCCTGGCAGGTCGAGGGACGTTCCGACGGTCCGCCGCTGGTGCTGGTGCACGGCACGCCCTTTTCCCTGCGGGTCTGGGACCGGGTCGCGGCGGCGCTGGCCGAGCGCTTCCGGGTCTACCGGTTCGACCTGCTGGGCTATGGCGGCTCAGCCAAGCGCGCCGGCCAGGACGTCTCGCTTGGCATCCAGAACCGGGTCATGGCGGCGCTCCTCGATCATTGGGGCCTGCGCGCGCCGTTCGTCATTGCCCATGATTTCGGCGGGGCCACGGCCCTGCGCTGCCATCTGCTGGACGGTCGGGACTATGGCGGCCTGATTCTCGTCGACCCGGTGGCGCTGCGGCCCTGGGGCTCGCCGCTGGTGCAGCATGTCCGGGCGCATGAGGCGGCCTTTGCCGGGCTGCCCGCCTATCTGCACCAGGCCCTGCTCCGCGCCTATCTGGCGACGGCGTCGGCGACGGCGCTATCGGAGGATTGGCTGCAGGTGCTGATGGCGCCCTGGCTGGGCGACGAGGGACAGGCGGCCTTCTATCGCCAGATCGGCCAGATGGACACGCGGTTCACGATGGAGATCGAAGAGCGGCTGAGCGCCATCCGCTGCCCGGTGCACATTTTGTGGGGCGAGGCGGACGCCTGGATACCGGTAGCCCAGGGCGAAAGTTTGCAACAGGCAATACCGGACGCCGGCCTGACCCGCATTCCTCAGGCAGGACACCTGGTGCCCCTAGATGCCCCGGAAGCGGTGGTTGCGACGGCTTTCACCCGTTTCGCCGGCGATTGACCGGCGGGAAGAAGGTGGGCCGGGCTGGAAACCCGGCCCAGGAAGAAAGACGCGAGGCTTTCCTGACGGTCTTGACAAATTAAAATCTGCGGGCTCCGGTCGCGCCACGCCGCCGCATCGCGATACCGCCGGCCGCCAGCAATCCCGTGCCAATCAGCAGAAGCGTCGCCGGCTCGGGCGCCTGAGTGACGGTATTGTCCGCAGAAAAGACGAATTCCGTATCGTTCGTCGTCGTGTTGCCGGAGAATGACCAAGTGGCCTCTGTGTCGTCGAAGCCGGTCCCCATCAGGGTACCGGAACCAGCAAGGTTGATAAAGTTGTCGTCAGAGCTTGGCAAAACTGTAATTGACTCAAGATCAAAAGAAAAGGTTGTGGGCCCAGCAGTCAGAGACCAGAGAGGCGCCACAGGCACAACAGCCGGATCGAAGGTGAAATCGTTAAACGTCACCAGCGTTCCAGCCGGAACCGCGCTGAATGACCCGTCGGTGCTGCCAAGCAGAACCTGAGCCAAGTCATTCTCCACATCGATGCCAACGGCGCCATTAAAGTCCAGCAAAGGATCACCGTTGACATCGACGGGACTGGCGCTGCCACCGAAACCGATCTTGCCGGTGATGGGCGCTGCCAAGGCGGAACCTGCGATCAGCGAAAGGGCGCCCGCCGCTAGAAAGGTTTTGAAGCCTCGCATGTTTCTCTCCTCGATCCTACATTGATTCTGGTCTTTGGACGGACGGTAACCGGTACGACCAACCGGCAAGCCCTGCGCACATACGAAAGCAGCATTCGTGCCAACATGATTTTTTGCGAAATATCAAATGAGTACAGATTGACGCTAATATGGAGGTTTCAGGACCGTCAACCCCGCTTTACGCTATTCGGCGATACTCGCATCGCAAGCGTAAGGTTTGCCGACAGGACACTAGCCCCAGTTCGCTGGTATTGCCGCGGTGCGCGTGTTAAAGTGCGTCATCATCAAGGACGAGCCGCCGGTGCGGACCGGCGTCCCTTCTCCCGCACACGCCTTGATCAAGAGGCCCATGCCCAGAGGTTCCTCGCCAGCCGCAATATCGCCCGGTCCGGATCTGGTTCCCTACAAGCTGTCGATCTGCGGATTGCTGGAGCTGGGGGACTTTGTCGAAACCGGCGTCACCCATGTGATTTCGGTGCTCGACCCGGCTTGGCCGGAGCCGCCGCCCCTGCGGCGCTTCGGCCCGCATGAGCGCTTTACGCTCTACTTCCACGACGAGGTGCTGCCCTCACCCGGGGTGGACCTGCCCGAGCCCAACGACATCAAGCGCCTGCTGGAAATCGGCCGCTATCTTGCCGGGGCTCCGGTCGGCCACCTGCTGGTCCACTGCCATGTCGGCCAGTCGCGCTCGACGGCGGCGGCCGTCATTCTGCTCGCCCAGAACCATCCGGGGCGGGAGGCTGACGCCTTTGCCGCGGTGGCGCGGGTGCGGGAGCGCTGCTGGCCGAACAGCCGGATGATCGCCATGGCCGACCGCATGATGCGCCGCAATGGCCGACTGATCCTGGCGCTCCGGCAGCATTACGCCCTGATGGCACAGCGCTTTCCGGAAATGATCGACCTGATCCGCGACACCGGCCGCACCGAACTCACGGTCTGACCCCGGCCGCGTCTATCCGCGGTGATAGGGGTGGCCTTCGAGGATCGTGCGGGCGCGGTAGAGCTGTTCCGCCAGCATCACCCGCACCAGCATATGCGGCCAGGTCATCTGTCCGAAGGCCAGCAGGCGGTCGGCCCGCTCCCGGATCGCGTCGCTCAGGCCTTCGGCGCCGCCGATGACGAAAGCCAGATCGGCGGTGCCGGCATCGCGATAGCGGGCGAGCCGGGCGGCAAAACCGTCGCTGTCGAGATTTTCGCCGCGCGCGTCGAGCGCCACCAGGGGGGCTCGTGGCGGCAATCCGGAGAGAAGGGCTTCGCCCTCCCGCTCACGAAGTTCGGCGGGCGCAAGCTTTTTGCGGAGATCCACCTCTTTCAGCACAAGAGGCCCGAGCGGCGGCCCGTCCAGCCGCCCGGCATAGAGCCCCCAGGCCTCATCCCAGACGCTGCGGCGCTGCCGCCCGACGGCCGCAACGATCAGCCGCATGGCAGGCCGCGCATTGGCGCCCGGCTGGCGGATGCGCCGAGTCGCGCCCGCTCCGGCCGCTGATCAGGCGTTGACGTACACGTCCTGAATCGGCGACGGCCGTCTGGCCGATGCCGGAAACTCGTCGCCCCACATTTTCTCAAGATTGTAGAAGGAGCGCACTTCCGGCCGGAACAGATGGACGATCGCCTCCCCGGCATCGATCAGCACCCAATCCGCCTGCGGCAGGCCTTCGACATGGATGGAGCGCTGGCCGGCCGCCTTCAGCCGTTCGACCAGATGCTCGGCCATGGCGGCGACATGGCGGGCCGACCGGCCCGACGCGACGATCATGCTGTCGGCAAAGGTCGTCTTGCCGGCCAGATCGATCACCACCGCATCCTCGGCCTTGTCGTCGTCCAGCGACGACAGCACGAGGGTGGAAATGCTCCGAGTTGAGCCGTGCGCGTCTCTCGGGCCTGGGATGTCGTCCGCGCTGTGGACGACACGCAAGTTCGGCGTTATGGCGGTCACCTCTTCTCTTCGGGCCGTCTGCTGCCGCCCGGGAACGGGCGATGCGGGCATGACGGCTGCTGACCCATAAAAATCACGATAGGCACTGCGTCCTTACCGTCCGCTGGCGCCGCCGCGTCGGCGCTTTCTGAGCGCCGTCGCCGAGGCCGGGTGCGCCCGCACATGCAGAAAGCACCAGGCGGGCGGCGGCAGATCGGCCAGTTCGCCGGCCCGAGCCATGGCGACGCGGTGCCGGGCGAAGCGGTGTGCAGCAGGACTGCCTATCGCTCCAAAAGAATAAGAAGGTCTTACGAAGATCGCAATGGGAACCGTGTGAAAGATCTGTTGCCAGTGTCGCCATTTTCGGATCTGGATCATGTTGTCGGCGCCCATGATCCAGACGAATCGCGTCTCCGCATAGGCCCGGCTCAGCGCCGCCAGGGTGTCGGCGGTATAGCGGGCCCCCAGCCGCCGCTCGATCGCCGTGACGACGATCCTTGGGTGGTCGGCGACCGCACGGGCCCGCGCCAGCCGCTCGGCCAGCGGCGCCATGTCATGCACCGGCTTCAGCGGGTTTTGCGGCGACACCAGCCACCAGACCCGGTCGAGCTGCAGGCGCTTCAGCGCCTCGACGCTGATATGGCGATGGCCGTCATGCGCCGGATTGAAGGAGCCGCCGAGCAGGCCGACCCGGCCGCCCGGCAGCGGCCGCTCCACCCGGATGTCGGTATCGGTCACCGGCGCCGCACCCCCGGCGGTCAGGGCCGGGTCTGGCCGCTGCCGCGGACGATGTACTTGTAGCTGGTGAGCTGCTCCGCCCCGACCGGCCCCCGCGCATGCATCTTGCCGGTCGAGATGCCGATCTCGGCCCCCATGCCGAACTCGCCGCCATCGGCGAACTGGGTCGAGGCGTTGTGCAGCAGAATCCCGCTGTCGACCCGCGCGAAAAAGGCATCGGCCGCCGCCTGGTCGCCGGTGATGATGGCATCGGTGTGGTGGGAGCCGTGGCGCTCGATATGGGCGATCGCCGCATCGAGCCCGTCGACCTGGCGGATGGCCAGGATCGCGTCGAGATACTCGGTATCCCAGTCCTCCGGCATGGCCGGCCGCACCCGCGGGTCGAGCGCCTGCGTCGGCTCGTCGCCGCGCAGCTCGCAGCCCAGCCCGGCCAGATCGTCGAGGATCGGCGGCAGCACTTGCGCCGCGACGGCCCGATCGACCAGCAGCGTCTCGGTCGCGCCGCAGATGCCGGTGCGGCGCATCTTGGCGTTGACGGCGATCGCCCGGGCCATCTCCGGGTCGGCGCCTTCGTGGATATAAGTGTGGCAGAGCCCGTCGAGATGGGCGAAGACCGGGATGCGGCTTTCCTGCTGCACCCGCTCGATCAGCGAGCGGCCGCCGCGCGGCACGATGACGTCGACATAATCGCTCATCCGCAGCAGGGCGCCGACCGCGGCCCGGTCGGTGGTCGGCACCAGCTGGACCGCGTCGATCGGCAGGCCGGCATCCGCCAGACCGGCCCGCAGGCAGTCGGCGATCGCGCGGGAGGAATGGACGCTTTCCGAACCGCCGCGCAGGATGGCGGCATTGCCGGCCTTGACGCAGAGCCCGCCGGCATCGGCGGTGACGTTCGGCCGGCTCTCGTAGATGATCCCGATCACGCCCAGCGGTACCCGGACCCGGGCGATCTTCAGGCCGTTCGGCCGCTCCCACTCCGCCATCACGGCGCCGACCGGGTCGGGGAAGTCGGCGACCGCCTCCAGCCCGGCGGCCATGCCGGCCACGCCCTTGTCGCCGATGGTCAGGCGGTCGAGAAAGGCCGCCGTCAGCCCCTTGTCCTGCGCCGCCGCCAGATCGCGGGCATTGGCCTCCAGGATCGTCGCCCGGGCATCGCGCAGGGCGGCCGCAGCAGCGCGCAGGCCGGCCGCCTTGGCCTCGGACGGCTTCGTCGCCAGCACCGCGGCGGCGGCCTTCGCCGCGCGACCGAGCGCCTGCATCCCGGCGTCGATCGCGTCCATGTCCGTCTGTCTGTGCCTGTCGAGGTCGGCCAGTGCGCTCATCTCCCGATCCCTCTTGCGATGACCGTCATGGCGCAAGGCTTGCGCCCTTGCGCCCGGCGTTTCAAGCGCTCTCCTGCAAATCCGCGGCGGCCGGCTCGCGCTCGATCACCAGATCGTCGCGGTGGATCATCTCGTCCCGCCCGGGAAAGCCGAGGATCGCGGCAATCTCGGCGCTGCGATGGCCGGCGATGCGGCGGGCGTCGCGGGCCGAATAGGCGCACAGCCCCTGCCCGACCGTCTGGCCGCGGCGGTCGACGACCGCCACCGGGTCGCCGCGCTGGAAGGCACCCTCGACCGCCACGATGCCGGCCGGCAGCAGGCTGGAGCCGCGCGCCAGGGCTGCGACGGCGCCGTCGTCGACCACCAGCGCCCCGACCGGCTTCAGCGCGCCAGCGATCCAGCGCTTGCGGGCGGTGCGCGGCTCGGCCGCCGGGACGAACCAGGTGCAGGGGGCGCCCTCCTCCAGCGCCTGCAGCGGGTGCGGAGCGGAGCCCCGGGCGATCGCCATATGGCAGCCCGCCCCCATGCAGATGCGTGCCGCCATCAGCTTGGTCACCATGCCGCCGGAGGAATAGCCGGGCGGCGCGGTGCCGGCCATCGCCTCGATCTCCGGCGTCAGCTCGCGAATCTCGGCGAGCCGCTCGGCCCGCGGATCGCGGCGCGGATCGGCGGTGTAGAGCCCGTCGATATCGGAGAACAGGATCAGCCCGTCGGCACTGACCATCTGCGCCACCCGGGCGGCCAGACGGTCATTGTCGCCGAAGCGGATCTCGTTGGTGGCGACGGTATCGTTCTCATTGATCACCGGCACCGTGCCCAGCCGCAGCAGCTGGTCGATGGTGCTGCGCGCATTGAGATGGCGGCGCCGCGCCTCGGTGTCCTCCAGGGTCAGCAGCACCATGGCGACGGTGATCTCATGCCGCGCGAGCGCCTCCTGCCAGGCATGCGCCAGGCGGATCTGGCCGGTGGCGGCGGCGGCCTGCTTCTCTTCCAGCCGCAGGGTCCGGCCGGTCAGGCCGAGATGACGCCGGCCGACGGCGATGGCGCCGGAGGAGACGAGGATGACGTCCTGGCCGCGGGCCCGGCAGCGGGCGATGTCCGCCGCCAGCGCCGCCAGCCAGTCATGACGCACCTGGCCGCTCGCCTCGTCGACCAGCAGGGCCGAGCCGATCTTGAGAATAAGCCGGCGGAAATCGGCCGGGCTGCGGGTCAGGGCCGCCATGGCTCCGGCTCCTGGTCGGGCGCGTCGGGTGCGGTCTCGCGCAGCACCTGTAGCAGGGCCGCCAGCGCCGCGTCCAGCCCGTCCCCCGTCGCGGCCGACACCGTCAGCACGGCGTCGGGGTCGAGGCCGGCGGCATCGGCCAGCGCCGCCCGCTTCTCCCGCCGCGCGGCCTCATCGTAAAGGTCGGTCTTGGCGAGGGCGACCAGCTGGGGCTTGTCGGCGAGGCCGTGGCCATAGGCCTCCAGCTCCTCGCGCACCGTCCGATAGGCGGCGGCCGTGTCGTCGCCGGCGCCGTCGACCAGGTGCAGCAGGGCCTTGCAGCGCTCGACATGGGCGAGGAAGCGGTCGCCCAGTCCATGGCCCTGATGGGCGCCCTCGATCAGGCCGGGGATGTCCGCGAGCACGAACTCGCTGTCGAGCGCCGGCACCACGCCCAGGACAGGGTGCAGGGTGGTGAAGGGATAGTCGGCGATCTTCGGCTTTGCACGGGTGGTGGCGGCAAGGAAGGTCGATTTGCCGGCATTGGGCAGGCCGACCAGCCCGGCATCGGCGATCAGCTTGAGGCGCAGCGTGACCCACATCTCGGCACCCGGCCAGCCGGGATCGGCGCGGCGCGGCGCCCGA
The DNA here is from genome assembly GCA_009909005.1 of Alphaproteobacteria bacterium. Classification (GTDB taxonomy): domain Bacteria; phylum Pseudomonadota; class Alphaproteobacteria; order DSM-16000; family Inquilinaceae; genus JAAAOG01. Next base: position 21,503 of record JAAAOG010000064.1, read on the forward strand.
TTCGTCGAACTCTTGTAATGGGCGTTGCCGAAGCCGCCATCGCCGCCGGTCAGCAGCTTATGCCGCTGGCCGGGTTCGGTCAGGTCGGCAAGGATGGTTTCCTCGTCCTCCTCCAGCACCTGGGTGCCGACCGGCAGCTTGAGGACCGCGTCCTCGCCGTCGGCGCCGGTGCGGTCGCGGCCCATGCCATGCCGGCCGCGGCCGGCCTTGAAATGCCGCTGATAGCGATAATCGATCAGGGTGTTGAGGTCCGAGACGGCCTCGACCCAGACATCGCCGCCGCGCCCGCCATTGCCGCCGTTCGGCCCGCCGAACTCGACATATTTCTCGCGGCGGAAGCTGAGGCAGCCATTGCCGCCATCCCCGGACTTCAGAAAGACCCGGGCTTCATCAAGGAATTTCATGGTGCCGCGCTCCGGCTCCGGAGCCCTGGGAGCGCCAACGTCCGCGTCCACTTTTTACCGTGGGCTCACCGTGGGCAAAAAGCCCACGCGTCCCCATGCACGCGCCGGAAGCCCTTTTTTTGCGCCCTATTCCGCGGCTTCGGCCGCCGGGGCGGGTGCGGCTTCGGCTGGAGCCAGCGGCGTCACAGAAACGGTCACCCGGTCGCGCGTCTTCCTGAACTGCACATGCCCCTCGACCTTGGCGAAAATCGTGTGGTCCTTGCCGAGGCCGACATGGGTGCCGGGGTGCCATTTGGTGCCGCGCTGGCGGATGATGATATTGCCGGGGATGACATGCTCCCCGCCGAACTTTTTGACGCCCAGCCGCCTCCCGGCCGAGTCGCGCCCGTTGCGCGAGGAGCCGCCGGCCTTTTTATGCGCCATGACCCGATCCTTTCATCAAACTTGCGTTTCGTGCCTGTCTCCGGCCGCCCGCGCTCAAGCGCCCGGCTGCGGCGCCGGTCCGCCGTCGGCTTCGGGCGCCGACGGCGCGGCCTCCGGTTCCGGGGACGCTGCGCTGCCGGCGCCGACAATCTGCAGTACCTTGAGCACGGTGCGGTCCTGGCGGTGGCCGTTCTTGCGGCGGGAATTCTTGCGGCGCCGCTTCTTGAACACGGTCAGGCGGGGGCCGCGGGTATGCTCGACCACCTCCGCCTCGACCCGGGCGCCGGCGATCGTCGGGCTGCCGACCGTCACGCCATCATCGCCGCCCAGCATCAGGACGTCGTCAAAGGCCACGGTTTCGCCCGGCTGGCCGACCAGCATGTCGACGAAGATCTTATCCTGCGCGGCGACGCGGTATTGCTTGCCGGCGGTGCGCACCACTGCATACATGGTCGAAACCAATCCCTTGCCTGAAATCGTTCCCGCGGCAGGGCGCGCGCGAACGCGAACACGACGAAAGCGGCCCGGGCCGCCTGCCGGCCCGCCGCAAGACCCGCTTATATAAGCGTGCGGCCGGCGAAGTCAACGCCGTCCCGCCGGCACACCCATGGCCCGGGCCTTGATGTCGGAGGCAGCGTCAGGCATCCTCGCGGTGTGAGCATAACATTGCATTCAGCCGGGGACCGCGAAACCGCCGCCATGCCGGCCGGCCGGCCGGTTTCGTGTGGGACCGGTGCCGCATGAACCCGCTCGACATCATCCGCGATCCGCGTCTTCGGCGCTTCGCCGACTATTGGGTGGCCCGCCGCGGTAACCGGCTGATGCCCCGCCGCCGCGATATCGACCCGGTCGACATCCCCTATGTTCTGCCCTGGATCTGGATGCTGGACTATCAGCCGGAGACCCGCCGTTTCGTCTGCCGCCTCGCCGGCGAGCAGATCAACGCCTTCCTCTGCAACAATATCGACGGCCATTACATTCGCGGTCATGATCTGGCGGACTACATCCCGGCCCGCGCTTTGCCGACCCTGATGGAACGCTATCTGACCATTGTCGAGCGGCAGGTCATGATGCACGCAAGCGGGCTGTTCTCCACCCGCTCCTTCCATGCCGACGGCGAGCGCATCGCTTTCCCGCTGTCGGAGGACGACCGGACGGTCACCATGCTGGTCGGCGCCACCCTTTATGGCGACCGGGTCAACAAGGGCGACGCCCTGCGCGACGAGGAGACCGCAGTCACCTACATTCCGGTCGCCGAACTGCCCCAGCCCGGCCGCACGGCCGGCGCCTGAGCCCGCCCGCCTGCCCGTCCCGCACCGACAGCCATGTTGAAACTGGGCCGCGTTCCGCCTAATTGTGCGGGGGTTTCCTGCCGCTTTTCTTCCCGTCGGACTCGATCGAGGTTTTTTGAATGTTCGGTGCGATTGCCCGCAAGGTCTTCGGCACGGCCAATGACCGCTTCGTCAAATCGCTCGGCAAGACGGTCGCCCTGATCAACGCCCGCGAGCCGGAATTCGAGGCCCTGTCGGACGCCGAACTGGCGGCGCGCACCAATATCCTGCGCGGCCGGCTGATCGACGGCGAGACGCTGAACGATGTTCTGCCCGAGGCTTTCGCGGCGGTGCGGGAGGCGGCCAAGCGCACCCTCGGCCAGCGCCATTTCGATGTCCAGCTGATGGGCGGCATGGTCCTGCACCAGGGCAAGATCGCCGAGATGAAGACCGGCGAGGGCAAGACCCTGGTCGCCACCCTGGCCGTCTACCTCAATGCGCTGGAGGGCAAGGGCGTCCACGTCGTCACCGTCAACGACTACCTGGCCCGGCGCGACGCCGCCTGGATGGGACGGATCTACGAGTTCCTCGGCCTGACGGTCGGCTGCATCGTCCACGGCAAGACCGATGCCGAGCGGCGCGAGGCCTATCGGTGCGACGTCACCTACGGCACCAACAATGAGTTCGGCTTCGATTATCTGCGCGACAATATGAAGTTCCGGCTGGATGAGATGGTCCAGCGGCCCTTCAATTTCGGCATCGTCGACGAGGTCGACTCGATCCTGATCGACGAGGCGCGCACGCCGCTGATCATCTCCGGCCCGGCGCAGGATTCCTCCGAGCTCTATATCCGCATCAATACCCTGATCCCGAAGCTCGAGGAAGACGACTACGAGATCGACGAGAAGCAGCGCACGGTCATCCTCAGCGAAAGCGGGCAGGAGAAGATCGAGACGCTGCTGCGCGATTCCGGCCTCCTGCAGGGTGAGAGCCTCTACGAGATCCGCAATATCAACCTTCTCAACCACTGCAACCAGGCGCTCCGGGCCCATACCCTGTTCCAGCGCGACCGCGACTACATCGTCAAGGACAACAAGATCGTCATCATCGACGAGTTCACCGGCCGCATGATGGAGGGCCGGCGCTGGTCGGAAGGCCTGCACCAGGCCGTGGAGGCGAAGGAGGGCGTGCCGATCCAGCGCGAAAACCAGACGCTGGCCTCGATCACCTTCCAGAACTATTTCCGCATGTTCCCGAAACTCGCCGGCATGACCGGCACCGCCATGACCGAGGCGGCCGAGTTCGGCGAAATCTACGGCCTGGAAGTGGTATCGATCCCGACCAACGAGCCGGTGCGCCGCGAGGACCAGGACGACGAGGTCTATCGGACCGTCGACGAGAAGTACAATGCGATTATCGAGATGATCCGCGACTGCCATCAGCGCCAGCAGCCGGTGCTGGTCGGCACGGTGTCGATCGAGAAGTCGGAGCATCTGGCCAGGCTGCTGAAGAAGGAAAAGATCAAGCACAACGTTCTGAACGCCCGGTTCCACGAGCAGGAGGCGCATATCATCGCCGATGCCGGGCGGCCCGGGGCGGTGACCATCGCCACCAACATGGCCGGCCGCGGGACCGACATTCAGCTCGGCGGCAATTTCGACCGCCGGGTCGAGCATGAGACCGACGGGATCGAAGATCCGGAAGAACGGGCCGCGCGCATTCAGGCGATCCGCGAGGAGATCGATGCCGCCCGCAAGGTGGTGGTGGAGGCCGGCGGGCTGTGCGTCGTCGGCACCGAGCGGCATGAGAGCCGGCGCATCGACAATCAGCTGCGCGGCCGTTCCGGCCGCCAGGGCGACCCCGGCCTGTCGCGCTTCTTCCTGTCGCTGCAGGACGACCTCATGCGCATTTTCGCCTCCGACCGGCTGGACGGCATGCTGCAGCGCCTCGGCCTGCGCGAGGGCGAGGCGATCGTCCACAGCTGGGTCAACAAGGCGCTGGAAAAGGCGCAGTCGAAGGTCGAGGCGCGGAACTTCGACATCCGCAAGAACCTGCTCAAGTTCGACAACGTCATGAACGACCAGCGCAAGGTCATCTACGAACAGCGCCGGGAGATCATGGCGGCTCCCGACGTGGCGCAGATGATCATCGACATGCGCCACGAAGTCGTCGAGGAGATGGTGCACGAAGCCATCCCCAAGAACGCCTATGCCGAGCAATGGGACATGGACGGGCTGAAGGAGCGGGTGCGCGCCACCTTCGGGCTCGACCTGCCGCTGCCCGACTGGGCCAAGGAAGAAGGCATCGCCGAGCCCGAGATCGAGGAGCGGGTGCGCCAGGCCGTCGACATGAAGATGGCGGAAAAGGCCGCCACCATCGGGCCGGAGACCATGCGGGCGGTGGAAAAGAGCCTGCTGCTGCAGCTGCTCGACCAGCTGTGGAAGGACCACCTGCTGCAGCTCGACCATCTCCGCCAGGGCATCAGCCTGCGTGCCTATGGCCAGCGCGATCCCTTGCGCGAATATCAGAGTGAGGCCTTCTCCCTGTTCCAGAGCATGCTGGCGCGGCTGCGGGAGAACATCACCCGGGTGCTCAGCCTGATGGAGATGCGCTCGGCCCGGCCGGAAGAGGTCGCCGCGCTCGGCCCCCGCGAGCAAACGGCATTCGAAACGCGCCGCGACCCGGCCCAGGTGGCCGCACCACCGGCGGAGGCGGCGCTGCAGGCAACCGGCACCGACGGCGCCCCGCCGCCGCCGACCGCCTCGCCGGCCGTACAGAGCGCGCCGCGGGCCGGCGGCGTCACCACCGTGCGCCGGGCGCCGCCGCCGGGCGTCGGCCCCGATCCCGGCAATCCCGAGACCTGGGGCAAGGTCCCGCGCAACGCCCCCTGTCCCTGCGGCTCCGGCAAGAAGTACAAGCACTGCCACGGCGCCCTGTCGGACGCCCACTCGGCCTGACGCCGGCCGGGCCGGCCCGCGATGACCTTGCCGCCGGCTCGGGCCGCCGCTTTGTTCGGCGGCCTGGCCGTCTACGGCGCCTTCAGCTCCCCGACACCCGACGATCCCGGTCTCGCCGAACTTGCCGCCGCCCTGCTGCTGCTGGCGGCCGTCGGGCCCGGGCGGGCCGTGGCGGTCGGCGCCGGCGCCTGGCTGGCGGTCCGCGAGGCCCGGGCCTGGCACATCGTCGGGACGCTTGCGCTGGTGGCGCTGGTCTGGGTGCCGTCGCTGCTGGGAGCCGCGGACGGCGCGCCGGCCGCGCGGCTGCTGCGCGATGCGCTGCCGCTGCTGTTCCTGTTCATCCCGTTGTTCCTTGCCGCAGCGGACGGGAGCCCCGGCCGGGACCGCGCTCTCGGCCTGGCGCTGCTCTGCGGCCTGGCCGCCATCGGCCTGCTCTTCGCCGGACGGTTCTTCCTGATCACCGGCGTGACGCCGGGCGTCGCGCAGCTGGTGGCTCCGTCCGACGGGCTGCTCTACCTGGCCAACAGCCCGGCGGTGCTGTTCGCCGCCATCTTTCTGCCGCTGGGCGCCATGGCGTCCTTTGGCGAGACCGGCCGATCGCTCGGCGTGCGGCTGGCGGTCCTGGTGGGCGGGCTGGCGGGCGGCGGGCTGTGCCTGGCCGCCCTGGCGGCGACCCTGCAGCGCGCCGCGCTGGCCGCCGCGGCTTTGGCCTTCGCGCTTTATGCCCTGCGGGCGGTGCTGGTGCGCCCGGCGGCACTGGTGCCGCTCTCGGCCCTGGCCCTGGCGATCTGGGTGGCGGCCGGGCCATACCTTGCCGGGGTTTACGAACTCCTGGCGCTGAAGACCGAACTGGTCGGCTTCAACCAGCACGGAGCAGAGATCGCGGTTGCCGGCGGGCATCTCGCCGCATCGCTCACCGCGGCGCTGATCGGCGGCGGCTGGGGTCTGCTGCTGGAGACCCCGGCGGTGCCCGGCTACCGGGTGGCCTATCTCCACGCCTTGCCGCTCTACATGACGGTCAAGACCGGCCTGATCGGCACGCTGCTGCTGCTCGCCTATCTTGCCATGCTGGCCTGCGCGGCACCGGGGCTGTGGCGCCACGCCCCGGCCCTCTGCCTTGCGGTCCTGGCACCGCTGGCGGTCGGCTTCCTCGTGCAGCCCTCGTTCAAATATCTGACCTACGGCCTGCTTCTCGCCATTCTGACGCCGTGCGTCATCCCACTCGCCGGCTTGCCCCACGGGAGAAGAACGCAGGACCACCCTACGGCGCGGCGGTGCGTTCCAGGACCGCCACGAAGAACCCGTCGGTGTGGTGGCGGGCGGGGGTGAGCTGCAGGAACGGCCCGTCGCCGGCGGGCGGCGGGGTGCCGACCGCCGCCGGCCAGACATCGGCGACCGGCACGACCGCGAACGCGTCCGTCTCGGACAGGAAATGGTCGATCTGCTGACGGTTTTCCTCCGGCAGCAGCGAGCAGGTGGCATAGACCAGCCGGCCCCCCGGCTTCGTCAGGCGGGCGGCGCTGGCGAGGATGCGGGCCTGAAGGTCGGCCAGGGCCGGCAGGTCGGTCGGCCGCCAGCGGGCGTCGGGGTTGCGCCGCCAGGCGCCGCAGCCGCTGCAGGGCGCATCGATCAGCACGCGGTCGAACTTGCCCTTCTGCCGGCGCACCCATTTGTCGCGTTCGTGCTCCAGGCGCCTGGGCTCGATATTGTCGACGCCGGCGCGCTTGATGCGCTCCTTGGCGCGGATCAGCCGGCCCTCGGCGATCTCGCAGGCGACCACCCGGCCCTTGCCCTGCATGCGTGCCGCCATGGCCAGCGCCTTGCCGCCCGCCCCGGCGCAGAAATCGGCCACCTGCTGGCCCGGCCGGGCATCGGCCAGCAGGGCGACGAGCTGCGAGCCCTCGTCCTGCACCTCGATGACGCCGCTGCGGAACAGCGGGTGACCGGCGAGCGGCGGCCGCCCCGTCACCCGGATGCCGAGTGGCGAGAGCGGCGTCGGCGCGGCCTCGATGCCGTCCCGGGCCAGCCGGGCGATCACCGCCTCGCGGCTCTGCCGGCCCTCCTGCACCCGCAGGTCGAGGGGCGCCGGCTGCAGCAGCGCCAGCAATTCGTCCCCGAAACGATCGCCGAAGGCGGCGTGCAGCGGCGCGGCGGCCCAGTCCGGGCACTCGGTGCGCACCGGCTCGGGCATTGCGGGGTCGTCGAGCGCCTGCCCCGCCAGAGCCCGGGCCAGGGCCCGCTCGTCGTCCGTCAAGGCCGCCGGGGCGTATTGCCCGCCGTCGAACAGCCGGCCGAGGTCCTTGAGGCCGGTGCCCTCGCGCAGCACCGTATCGCCGAGCACCAGCAGGCGGCCGTCCGGTTCGGCCTCGGCCCCGCCGGCCCGGGCCAGGGCCCAGGCGAGCCGCGCACGGTGCCGGAGAATGGCATAGACGCGCTCAGCGACGGCGGAGCGGTCCTTGGCGCCCATATAGCGGCGCTGGCGGAAAAAGGCGGCGAGCGTGCCGTCGGCCGGGCGCGGTGTCGCGTCGATGGCGTCGAGGGCTTCGATCGTGGCGGCAAGACGGGCGGCGGGGGTCATGAGCGGTCCGGTGGGCAACGGGATGCAATCGGATTGACAGACGATCCGCCGGTGCAAGTGTAATAGGGCCGGGCCGTAGCGCATCCCCGCACCAGCGGCGATCCGTGGCATGCGCCCATCGCCAACATCCGGGAGTCCGTCATGTCCCTCAAGACTGTGATCCTTTTCGGCTCGGTGCGGCAGGAACGCCGCGGCATCGGCGCCGCCCGCTTCGTCGAGGCGCAGCTTCAGGCGCGCGGCCACGACACCGACCTGATCGACCCGATGCAGCTTGATCTGCCGCTTCTCGACAGGATGTACAAGGAATATGCAGCCGGCGAGGCACCGGAAGTGCTGGAGCGGCTGGCGGAACTCTACCGGGTTGCCGACGGCTTCATCGTGGTCAGCGCCGAGTACAATCACGGCATCCCGTCGGCGCTGAAGAATCTGCTCGACCATTTCCTGGAGGAGTATTTCTTCCGCCCCTCCGGCATTGTCAGCTACTCGGCCGGATCCTTCGGCGGGGTGCGGGCGGCGATGCAGCTGCGCATGACCCTGGCCGAGATCGGCATGCCCAGTATCTCGTCGGTCTTCGCCATCCCCAAGGTGCAGGACGCGTTCGAAGCCGACGGCACGCCCAAGGACCCGGCCTGGGAGCGGCGCATCAAGAAGTTTCTCGACGAGTTCGAATGGCATGAGCGCGCGCTCAAGGCCGAGCGGGCCAGGGGCCTGCCTTACTGAGGAGCCGAGCACGGGCGTCCCGCCGGCCCGAGGGGGGCGGCCGGTCTTTCGCACCCAGGCTGGCACGTTGTATGCTTCGAATGGTGGTTGGCCATTCCCGCGAACCTTGTCCTCGCGAAGGCGCGGAGCGGGAACCCCGATGAGCGGTTGACCGTTGGGACCCGCCTGCCGCCTTCGCGGGGACAGGCTCCGCAGAGAGGACCGTGAGGCTGAGATGGACGATGTCCGCACGCTTTACGACACGGATTTCTACCGGTGGGCCACCGAACAGGCGGCCCGGCTGCGCGCCCGTGGTGAGGCCGAAGCCGAGGCCGGTGGCCGCTCGAACGCGCCGATCGACTGGGAGAACATCGCCGAGGAGCTGGAGGATTTGGGCGGGCGGCATCGGGACGCTGTGGTCAGCTTGCTGGCCATCATCATTGAGCATGCGCTGAAGCTTGAGCACAGCACGGACGACGAGCCACGGCGCCAATGGACGATTTCTATTCGGAAATGTCAGTGGCAGGTGAAAAAGCGGCTGAGAGCCAGCCCCAGTCTGGCGGCAAAGCGCGATGATCTCGTGGCCGACGCTTACGAGAACGCTCGAATGAGCGCGTCCTTCGGCATCAATATCCCAGAGGATGACCTACCGCCCGAGTGCCCTTATGAGACGGCTGATCTGTTGGATACGGACTGGCTCCCGGTCAACCGCTGGGGGCTGAAGTGACGGTGCAGTACGGTGTCTTGTCATTCCGGGGAAGCTTGTCCTCGCGAAGGCGGGGGGCGGGAATCCAGAAACAGAAGATCTGGATCTCCGCTTTCGCGGAGATGACAAAAAAGAAAAACCCCGGTGAAGGCGCGAGGAGACGAGACTATGGCAGACCTGAGTAACGATTTTCTGGGCGTCAAAAGCCCGAACCCGTTCTGGCTGGCTTCGGCGCCGCCGACGGATAAGGAATACAATGTCGTCCGGGCCTTCAAGGCCGGCTGGGGCGGCGTTGTCTGGAAGACGCTCGGCGAGGACCCGCCGATCGTCAATGTCGCCAGCCGCTACGGCGCCGTGCACTACAACGGCACCCGCGTCGCCGGCTTCAACAATATCGAGCTGATCACCGACCGGCCGCTGGAAGACAATCTGCGGGAAATCAAGCAGGTCAAGCGCGACTGGCCGGATCGGGCGATGATTGTCTCGCTGATGGTCCCGTGCGAAGAGGACCATTGGAAGGCCATCCTCAAGCGGGTCGAGGAGACCGGCGCCGACGGCATCGAGCTGAATTTCGGCTGCCCGCACGGCATGTCGGAGCGCGGCATGGGCTCGGCGGTCGGGCAGGTTCCCGAGTATGTCGAGATGGTGACCCGCTGGTGCAAGCAGCACAGCCGCATGCCGGTCATCGTCAAGCTGACCCCCAACATCACCGACATCCTGAAGCCGGCGCAGGCGGCGAAGCGGGGCGGTGCCGACGCCGTGTCGCTGATCAACACCGTCCAGTCGATCACCGCCATCGACCTCGACCTGATGTGCCCGGAGCCGGTGGTCGACGGCCATGGCACCCATGGCGGCTATTGCGGGCCGGCGGTCAAGCCGATCGCGCTGCGCATGATCGGCGAGATCGCCCGCGATCCCGAATGCGCCGGCATGGCGATTTCCGGCATCGGCGGCGTGTCGGGCTGGCGCGAGGCGGCCGAGTTCATCGCCATGGGGGCCGGCAATGTCCAGGTCTGCACCGCCGCCATGGTCCACGGCTTCAAGATCGTCGAGGACATGGTCTCCGGCCTCGGCAACTGGATGGACGAAAAAGGCTACCGCACCACCGCCGACTTCCATGGCGCCGCCGTGCCGAAATTCGTCAATTGGGAGCAGCTGAACCTCAACTACAAGACCATCGCCCATATCGACCAGGATTTGTGCATCCAGTGCGGCAAGTGCTTCATCGCCTGCGAGGATGCCAGCCACCAGTCGATCGCCGCCCTGCGCGACGGCGACGGCAAGCGGCGCTACGAAATCATCGACGACGAATGCGTCGGCTGCAATCTGTGTATGCACCTCTGCCCGGTCGACAATTGCATCACCATGGTGCCGGTCGACACCGGCCGGGGCTATGGCAACTGGACGACCCACCCGAACAATCCGATGCGCAAGGAAGCGGCCGAGTGAGCGGCCGAACTGCCCAGGAAACGGGCAGGGTGCCGGGCCGTCCCCGGCATTCTGCCCGCTCCGGCGCCACACCGACCGTGGCATAGCCATTGCGTTGCTTGAATGGCTTCGGTCATGATGTCGCCCGCTACAACGCACAGGGGCCATGGACGCCGCCATTATGGACGGACGGGTCGCGGATCACGCGCCGACTGATCACCGTGGCGACGCGGCGGTGCCGCATCCGCTGGTTGCCGCCCACGACCTGTCGCTGGTCTTCGACGCCGCCGACGGCCCGGTCCATGCGCTCAGCGAGGTCAATCTCTCCATTGCCCGGCACGATTTCGTCTCGCTGATCGGCCCCTCCGGCTGCGGCAAGACCACGCTGCTGCGGGTCATCGCCGACCTGGTCAAGCCGACCGGCGGGTCGATCCTGGTCGACGGCGGCACGCCCGAGCAGGCGCGGCTCGACCGCTCTTACGGCTATGTCTTCCAGGCGCCGGCGCTCTACCCCTGGCGCAGCGTCCGGCGCAATGTCGAGCTGCCGCTGGAGATCATGGGCCTGCCGGCCGCCAGGCGGCGGGACAGCGCCCGCGCGGCGCTGGCCACCGTCGGGCTGGACGGCTTCGAAAACAAGTTTCCCTGGCAGCTGTCGGGCGGCATGCAGCAGCGCGTCTCCATCGCCCGGGCCCTGGGCTTCGAGCCCGAACTCCTGCTGATGGACGAACCCTTCGGCGCGCTCGACGAGATCACCCGCGACGGCCTGAACATGCACCTGCACGAGCTGTGGAAACGCACAAGGCTGACGGTGATCTTCGTCACCCATTCGATCCCGGAGGCGGTGTTCCTCTCCACCCATATCGTCGTGATGTCGCCGCGGCCCGGGCGCATCACCCAGGTGATCGAGAATACCCTGCCGCGCGACCGCGAGCTCGACATGCGCGAGACGCCGGACTTCCTGCAGATCGCCCACCAGGTGCGGGAAGGGCTGCGGGCCGGCCATTCCTATGACGGGGCGACGGGCCCCACATGACCGAGCTCGCCGTCCCCGCCACCCGTCTGCGCACGCCGCCGGCCGGCGCCAGCCTCGCCCGGCAGCTGGTGCGCGGCCGTACCCTGCCGACCCTCACGGTGCTGGCGGCGATCATCGTCATCTGGTTTGCCGGCGCGGTCTATCTCAACGCGCCGCGCACCATCGAGGCCTTCGAGCGCCAGGAGATCGCCTGGACCTTCGGCCAGCTGGTCGAGGCGACATGGTCGATGGAGCGGCCGGTGCTGCCCACGCCAGCCCAGGTCTTCGCCGATATCTGGGCGAACACCGTGGAGCGTAGCGTCACCAGCCGCCGCAGCCTGGTTTTCCATGCCTGGGTGACCTTCAGCTCGACGGCCGTCGGCTTTCTCATCGGCTCGGCGCTGGGCGTGCTGATCGCCGTCGGCATGGTGCATGTGCGCACCCTCGACCGCTCGCTGATGCCGTGGGTGATCGCCTCCCAGGCGGTGCCGATCCTCGCCATCGCCCCGATGATCGTCGTGGTGCTGGGCAATATCGGCCTGACCGGGCTGGTGCCGAAGGCGATCATCTCCGCCTATCTCAGCTTCTTCCCCGTCACCATCGGCATGGTCAAGGGCCTGCGCGCGCCGGACCCGCTGCAACTCGACCTGATGCGGACCTACAGCGCCGACCGGGCGCAGGTGTTCTGGAAGCTGCGCTGGCCGGCCTCGGTGCCCTTCCTCTTCCCGAGCCTGAAGGTCGGCATCGCCCTGGCGCTGGTCGGCGCCATCGTCGGCGAGCTGCCGACCGGCGCGCAGGCCGGGCTGGGGGCGCGCCTGCTCACCGGCTCCTATTTCGGGCAGACGGTGCAGCTCTGGTCGGCACTGATCATGGCGGCGCTGCTGGCGCTGGTCTGCATTCTGCTGGTGACATTGGCCGAGAGGCTGGTGCTGGCGGCGCGGGGGACCCCGCCATGAGCGCGGCCCGGCCGGCGGAGCGGGTCTCGGTGCCCGGGCTGATCGCCGTGCCGATCCTGGCGGCGATCGCACTTGCCGCGCCGGCCGGTATTTCAGCCGAGGGCGCATCGGATTACCTGGTGCGGGACGGGGCAGACGCCCTGCTGGCGGTCATGGCGCTGGGCGCCCTGGCGGTCGGTCTGGCCCTGCCGCACCGGTTGGGCCGGACGCTGGAAGCCCTGGCGGTCGGCGGCAGCGGCGTGCTGCTCGGCCTGCTTCTCCTCGACCGGCTGCGCGACGGCCTGATGTTCCGGGTCGAGGGCATCGCCACCTGGGCAGTGCTGCTGCTGATCGCCGCCGCGCTCTGGCGGGCCATGGACCGGCTCTCCGCCCTGCCGGCGCGCTGGACCTTCGTCGTCCTGCCGCTGCTGTTCGGCGGCCTTCTGGTCTATCTCTGGGAAGCGCTGACGGTGGGCTTCCGGGTGCCGGCGATCCTGCTGCCGCCGCCCAGCGTCATCCTCGACACCGTCATCGCCGATGCGGCGACGCTCTGGGTGGATTTCGAGCAGACCTTCATCCGCTCGGCCGTGCCCGGCTTTCTCATCGGCTGCAGCGCCGGCTTCCTCACCGCCGTCGCCATCGACCGCTCGCCCTTCCTGCAGCGCGGGCTGCTGCCGCTGGGCTCGCTGGTCAGCGCCATGCCGATCGTCGGCATCGCGCCGATCATGGTGATGTGGTTCGGCTTCGACTGGCAGTCCAAGGCGGCTGTGGTCGTGGTCATGACCTTCTTCCCGATGCTGGTCAACGCCACCGCCGGGCTGCAGGCGACCGGTGCCATGGAGCGCGAGCTGATGCGCTCCTACGCGGCGAGCTATTGGCAGACGCTGATCAAGCTGCGGCTGCCGGGGGCGCTGCCCTTCATCTTCAACGCCTTGAAGCTGAACGCCACCCTGGCGCTGATCGGCGCCATCGTCGCCGAGTTCTTCGGCACGCCGATCTACGGGATGGGCTTTCGCATCAGCACCGAGGTGGCGCGGCTGAATGTCGACAAGGTCTGGGCGACCATCGCCGTGGCGGCGATGGCCGGCACGGCCTCCTATGGGCTGCTGGTGCTGCTCGAACGCCGCACGACGTTCTGGCACCCCTCGCAGCGCAAATCCGACCGGTAGAGGGGAGAACCGGCGGACGCGGCGAACAACAACGGGAAGAACAGGAAAGGCAGAAAGATGAAAACGCTTCGGTTGGTTTCGGCGACGGCTCTGGCGATCGGTATGGGGAGCGGCAGCGCGCAGGCGCTGGATGATTTCACCCTGCAACTGAAATGGGTCACGCAGGCGCAGTTCGCCGGCTATTACGCCGCCCAGGATCAGGGCTTCTACGAAGATTTCGGCCTCGACGTGACCATTATGCCGGGCGGGCCCGACATCGCGCCGCCGCAGGTGATCGCCGCCGGCGGTGCGGACGTCATCGTCGAGTGGATGCCGGCGGCCATGGCGGCGCGCGAGCGCGGCGTGCCGTTGGTCAATGTCGCGCAGTTCTTCGACCGCTCCGGCATGATGCTGACCTGCCGGGCGGACAGCGGGATCGAATCGCCGGAGGACTTCGCCGGCCACACGCTGGGCGTCTGGTTTGCCGGCAACGAATATCCCTTCCTTTCGTGGATGAGCCGGCTGGGCTATTCGACCAGCGGCCCGGACGCCGATGTCGAGGTGCTGCGCCAGGGCTTCAATGTCGACCCGCTGCTGCAGAACCAGGCCTCCTGCATCTCGACGATGATCTATAACGAGTACTGGCAGGTGGTCGACGCCGGCCTCCCCGAGGACGAGCTGGTCACCTTCTTCTACGAGGACCAGGGGGTGGCGACGCTGGAAGACGGCCTTTACGCCCTGGAAGACCAGTTGCAGGATCCGGAATACGTCGACAAACTGGCGCGCTTCGTTGCCGCCTCGGCGCAGGGCTGGGCCTGGGCGATCGACAATATCGACGCCGCGGCCGAGATCGTCGTCGAGAACGACATGGCCGGCGCCGCGACCTTCGAGGTGCAGCGCCGCCAGCTGGAGAACATCGCGACGCTGATTACCGCACCGCCGGAGGAGATGGGCTATCTCGACCCGGAAGACTATGAGCGGACCATCGAGGTGCTGCTGAGCGGTGACAGCGACCCGGTGATCACCGAGGATCCCGGCGACGCCGCCTGGACCCATGAGGTGTGGGAGCAGGGCATGACGCAGTAAGGCCGCGCCCGGCGGCCCGGGAAGGAGCGTGCATGGAGCGATCCGGCGTGACCGTGTTCGGCGGCACGGGCTATCTCGGCCGCCGGATCGTCGCGCAGATGCGGGCCGCCGGCTTCGACGTGCGGGTGGCGGTCCGCCGGCCGGACCGGGTGCCGGCCGGTGCCGGGATCGAGCCCATTCGGGCCGACATCCGGGACGGGCCTTCGGTGTCGGCGGCGGTGGCCGGTGCAGCCGCCGTGATCAACGCCGTCAGCCTCTATCACGAGCGCGGCGACCTCACCTTCCGCAGCATCCATGTCGAGGGTGCCGGCCGGGTGGCGGCGGAAGCCGCCCGGGCCGGGGTCGGGCCGCTCGTCCACCTTTCGGGCATCGGTGCCGATCCACGGTCGCGCTCGCCCTATGTCCGCAGCCGCGGCCTGGGCGAGGCGGCGGTCCGCGCGGCTTTCGAGCGCGCGGTGCTGTTGCGGCCGAGCGCGCTGTTCGGTCCCGACGACGCCCTGCTCGGCACCCTGATCCGGCTGGCCGGCCGGGCGCCGGTCATCCCGCTCTTCGGCACCGGACGGACGCGGCTGCAGCCGGTGTTCGTCGAGGATGTCGCAGCGGCGGCCGTGCAGGTGGTGAGCCGGCCCCGGGCGCCGGAACCGGTCTATGAGCTGGGCGGGCCGGAAATCCTGAGTTATCGGGCCTTGCTGGAGCGGGTGATGCAGGCCACCGGACGCCGCCGGCCGCTGATCCCCGTGCCCTTTACGGTCTGGCGCGCCCTCGCCGCGGCGATGAAAAAACTGCCGGCGCCGCCGCTGACCGAGGGCCAGGTGGCCCTCATGGTCCGCGACAATGTCGCGGCCTCCGAGCTGCCGGGCCTGGCCGATCTCGATATCCCCGCCACCGGCATCGACACGGTCCTGCCCCCCGCAGGACCGCCGCGCTGAGACGCCCGCGCTGGCCTGTTATCGAGCCTGTCTTTTCCGAATGAGAAGCTTTCTCTACGGGCTTTAAGAAGTTCCGTCTCCTTGGCGAAATGGCGCAATGTTCAATGCGTCGACCTGTGGAGTTGTCCCCAGGAATGCGTTTTGATGATGGTGTAGCCATGTGTGCGCCTCAAATTTATATTTAGAAATTCTCGCCAGAAGGGGGGCTGGTGTCTTCCGTTGTTGGGCCTAAGCTTCATTGGCTACCTTTCCCTGCTGATCTGCTAACAGAGGTTTAGAGTTGATCTTGACTGCTTAGCCTGCTGAGAGTAGGCTAATCGTGATCTTTGTAATTGAAAGGGTGACACCATGATTGATCGCGAGAGTGATGTGTCGGGCTCAGATTTAATGCGCCGCACCAGCTGCGTTTTGGTCTGTGCCTTTGCGCTGGGCACGGCGGGATGCAATACGCTGAATAATCAGCAGGTTGGCACCGGTGTCGGGGGCGCAGTGGGCGCAACCCTGGGTGCGGTAATTGGAAATGAGTTGGGAGGGACGACAGGAGCCATCATTGCCGGTATAGGCGGGGGGGTCCTAGGCGGCTTGATTGGCGGAGAGATTGGCAGGCAGCTGGACGAAGCTGACAGGGAGCGGGCATCGCAAGCCACTCTCCAAGCTCTGGAGCGAAGCGAAGTTGAAGTCGCTTCAGCTCCGCGACCCGCTGTTCGGGAATCTCTTCCAACCTCTTCGCGTCCTCGGCGCCAGCCTGAGGCTGTCGTTTCGTCCTCTCCCGTTGTCGCCTGGGACAGCGATGAGAATGAGGACGTAAACGGAACCGCCCAGGTGGTCGATGCGGAAGTCGATACGGCCAACCGGGAGTGTCGCACGGTTCGGGAAATCGCCTATATTGGCGGTGAAGAAATCGCACAGAACACCCGATATTGCCGCGACCCGGAAGGTTCCGGCTGGACCAAAGTCGCCTGATATAAGCGAGGAACATGCAAATGCCGAGAGCGCAACCGAAAACCGGACGCAAATTGTCGGCCGCAAAGCTGGCGGGAATGCTCATGGCATCGCTCACGACGCTCGGCTCCGGCTTTTCAGCTGCGCAGGAGCATTGTCCGTCGTCACAGGGAGGCGCATTCAATTCGCCTATGGCCTTCCATGTTATGTCCCCGGACGACAATCGGGACGTTCTTTTCGCCGTCGGGGAGATTGTGCCGGGTACGGCGCAAGAGTTTGAGGAAGCACTGAATGAGGCCGGGCGGATCGACGAGCTCTGGTTCCATTCACCAGGCGGCAATGGGCAAGAGGGGTTGGCGCTTGGCCGGAAGATCCGGGAGCGAGGGCTGTTCACACGGGTGCCTGCCGGCGCGACCTGCTTCAGCGCCTGTTCTTACGCGTTCCTTGGTGGCGTCCTTCGTGCTGCGCATCCCACCGCCTGTTACGGCGTTCACATGTTTACCTTTCATGTGGGTGCGGGAAACCTTGCAAGCCACGTAAGGCTGCAACTTGATCAAGTTGAAAATATCAATCAATTACGGGAAGTCAGCAGGGAGTTGGAACAGTATCTTGACGGTATCGAGCAAGATGCAGCCGAGTTAGCCCGGCATCGGGCAGATTACCTGATTGACATGTCAATATCATTGACATTTCTTGTAGTGGCTTTCGAAACGCGCCATGAGGAGCAGTACTGGCTGACACCCGACGATTTGACGCGGTTGAATGTTCTAAACATGCAATAAAACTAAAACGAACTATTTGAACTGTGTGCATCGAGCGGATTACAGCTTTTCCGATTTTAGAGCCAAGAAAGAAGGCATTGCTTGTCGAATGCACGCCTCAAGCAATGCCTTTTTTAATCACCTATGAAAGCTCGTCCCAATAGGCAGAAAGATGCCGCTGAAGTATCTGGTTATACTCATCCGTCTCACGGAGCGCTCGCAGACCCTGATTGAAGTGATACAGGATGACGGTTGCGCGGGGATGAGTTTTCGGAACCAGTGCATAGAGTCCCTGGATCGACAAAGCCCGCGGGTGCGCCGTGATGCGGTCGGACAGCCCCATTCTATGGACTTCCAGTCGCCCCGTGAATTCGTTGATGGTCACGCCGTCGACCTCGCCATCCGCCAGCAGTTCGAAGCATTCGCGAACAGACCGCGGCTGGACCAACGTAATCTTGTCATGAACCAGCCAGCGACGACCGTTCTGGTCGAGATCGAAGGTATAGTAACCCGCCGGACGGCACAGCGTACGGCCTTCCATGTCTTCATCGCGATCGAAGGGGATGGGGTTATCCTCGGAGATGAAGAGCATAACCAGCATCTCGAAGACCTGATCTGAAAACAGAAATGTCTCACACCGAAAACGGCCATCCTCGGACAGGACAGAGGCGTCGCCGCAGTCAGGCTTCAGCCATGGAAAGCCCATATCGAAAGACCGGTTCATCAGCAAAGGGTCAAGATGGGACGACCAGTCGTTGATCCATGTGACGCTGTGGGTCGGAGCCATGGGATTGGCATTGAAGGCGGCGTGAACAATCTCTGTGATCAACCCACCGCCCGAGAGAGTTTCGTCGGTGAACGGCGCGTAATCACTGGCCGTCAGAGATTCAATCTCGCCGGTTGCTTCCGGCGGGATGGGCACGAATTCCATGCTCGGAGTCAAACAGGGAATCGTGATCTCTGTTCCCGCCTGGATATTTGACGGGCCGCTTGGCAAGGCCTCCTGGTTTTGATAATAAATGATGGACCATTGATCAGGATTGGCGTAGGCGCGCCGTGCAAGGTCAGTCAGGGTTTCATTCGGTTGGACGGTATAGGGCTCGTCGCAAGCTGGCACTTGTGACCATGCGTCGTCGCCCGAGACCAAAATGGCGAAAGCAACCACGCTCGCGAGCAGTAGAGTTCCATGTTTCCTGCACATCTTTGCGCCCTTCATTTCCGCAGTCTCGACCAAAACGTCAACACGCGTCTGTTTGACATCCAACTTTACATCCTACACGTTAACATCGTTCCGCCTTGGCCTGCAACTGAATTCATTAGCAGAACTGGTAGCGAGCTATCCGCGATCGCCTATTCCCGCCGGGTGCAGCGACGAATGTCTGAAATGGAGGTTTCGGATCTAAGCGAATAGCCCGGCTTGATGGCTTTGGTCAAGATTGTCCGGCCGTGATGAAGGGGTATCACTCTTGTTGTGGGCTGGCCCGGAGCCTCTCAATCTGCTCTCTCACCCAGTCGAGCTCTTCCTGCGCTTGCGGGCTGGCATCAGGATGTTCGGCAAGGATCAAGGCGATGTCCTCGGCGGCCTCGAACCGACGAATGGCGTCGGCCCGCCGGCCGTCGGCCCGTTCCGCCATCGCCATGTTCACGAGGTTGAAGAACAAGTCGCGGTTCAGTTCGGGAGATCTGCCATAGTCATCGATGAGGCCCCGCGTGATCGCCAGGCTGTCACCATAAGCGTCTAGGGCCTGCTCCGCGTCTCCCCGGCGCAGGAGAACGTCCCCGACCATTTCATGGGAAAGCGACAGGTTTCGTTTCCACAGCACATTCGCGGGATTTATGTCGGCCAGTTCCCTGTTGGTTGCCAGGGCGCGGCGGTACGCCTCAAGAGCGCCGCTCAGGTCGTTGTGCTGTCGTCGAATGTCCCCCACGCTGACCAAACCGGTGGCATAGTGAAGGAGCCATTGCGGATTGTCGGGATCCTCCACGGTGAGGCGCGCCATGAGGGCCACGCTGCGGCCGAAGTGCCTGAGCGCCCCGGATAGATCGCCCTCTTGCTTCAAGAGCCCGCCAAAACGGAGATGCGCAACGGCGAGGTCGTGCTGCCACTGGGCGTTCTCTGGCTCGTCTGCGGCCAGACGGTCTCGGATCTCCAGGCTCAGCCGATAGGTTTCAAGAGCCTCCGCGGTGTCTCCACGCATGCCGAGAACCTGAGCGACTCTCTCGTGCGCTAGCGAGAGATCGCGCAACCAGTCGGCGTTCCCGGGATCAAGCTCAACCAATCTCTGGTTGGATATCACGACTTCTCGATACTCTTCATGGGCGTCCTCGAGACTGCCTTGACGCAGATGACCGGCAGCAACGGCGCTCTGGCTGATGTAATAGTTCCGCTGCAACTCAAGATCGTCCGGATTGGCTGCGGCAAGCGCTTCGGCGATGGTCCGGCTCGCCCGATAGTTCTGCAAAGCACTTTCGTGATCATTCAATTCGCGCAAGACGTCGCCGAGTTTTCTGTAAGAGACTGATAGCTTTCTCTGGACTTCAGTCTCTTCGAGACCACCCTGGGCCAGCGATTCCCGGATTTCAATGCTGGTGCGATAACGGTGAATGGCTTCTTCAAAGTCCCCCTCGGCGCGCCGGACGTCTCCGATCTTGTTATGAGCAAGGGCCAACTGACGCAGCCACTCCCGGTTCTCGGGCGCCGTCGCCACCAGCCGCTGCATGATCTCAAGGCTGGCTTCATACTCGCCAAGTGCACCGACCAGGTCATTCTCAGTCCGGCGGGTATCGCCGCGCTCGATATAGGCGTCCGCAAGATCCTTCTGCCAGTCGAGTTCGTCGGGATGAGAGGCAACGAGTTCTTCGAGGGTCTCCACGGCGCGGCCGACCCGCTGCCGCTGACCCTCGGGGTCGCCGACGCTTTCCAGCGTGCGGTGGAACTCGAGATGCATCATGGCCTGTTTATGGCGCATTTGAGGGCTGTCAGCGCCCGCTTCGAACAGGCTGGCAAAAACATTCTCGGCGCGGTCGAGAATGTTGTTGATTGTCTGCAGCTGAACACCCTTGACGTCGCGCAATCCATTGGCGAGATCGACCACCAGGGCATCGGCTGCATCGGCAGCGATCCCAATATTTCTGTTTGCTTCGCGTTCCGCTTCGCGTGCAAGCAACCCCAGGAAAGCAGCCCCAAAAAAGAGGGCGGCAAAGAGTAAGGCCGTTCCTGTTATGAACCGTTCCCGCCGACGTTGCGATCGACGGGCAAGATCGACTGAAGCCGTGATGAAAGCCCGGGTCGGCTCCGGTAGCTCCCCGGGAAAACGGGCTGCAATGTTCTCTGCCTCCGCTAAAAGAACTTTGCCGTCGATTAGACAATCAGCGGGACGGCCGTATTCGTCCCAGCGGGCGCGAGCACGCTCGACGTCCTCGCGGATTCGAAAAAAGTCGGCATGGTCTTCCACAATCTTGCGCGCCCGCTGCCAGCTCTCAAGCACACGCTCGTGAGCGACGCGGATACTAGGGGCCGCCTCCTCCCTGCTTGTCGACACGAGGATCCGGGCGTCGACCAAAGCCTGGACAAGGCGATTGCTCGGCTCGTCCGCAACCGCCTCGGTCCACGGAACAGAACGCGCAGTCATGCGGACCGGGCCGGCCCCGTCGGCGGACCCTGCGGGCGTCACAAGCTGGCGCAGCAGACGCGGCAGGGCTGCCTTTTCCGCGTCGCCCAGGGGTGGTGCCAGGGCGCTTTCCGCCTCCTCGTCGATGGCGCCGTCCAGGCCGCCCATCTCATCGTAGGCGGCATGGGTCAGCCGAACTTCGTCGCCCTCCTTTGTCCGCTTTTCAAAGAGCCGGCTCAGCGTGAATTGCAGCAACGGCAGCATATCCGTGCGCTCGACGTCTTCCAGGATGCGATCCTCAAGCCGGCGGCCGGTCTCATCCGTCTCGAACACCAGGTGAGCGGCAGCGGCCGGCGCTCGGACGATTTCGGCCATTTCAGCCGGACCCGGTGGCCGGACATCGAGGCTTGCGCCCCCGGTTTTCAATTCCTGCAGCCCGGCCACGGAGACGTATGCTTCGTAGAAATCTGCGCGCACCGTGGCAATCACCCAAACCCGTCCGCTTGCCGCGAAGGCACGCAGCAGTTGGGCAAAGGCCTCTCGCGTTTCCGCCGTCACATCCGTCGCGAACAATTCATCAAGCTGATCAACCAGAAGAATAAGCCGGGCGTTCATCGGACGATCATAGCCGCCGGCGTGTCGCTCTGCGTCCGCCACCCGATCAAGGGCCCCGAGCACCGGCCTGATTGCCATGGAGTCGCCAAGCGCCAGCAGTCTTGCCAGAGCCGCCACGGACGAATAGTCGCTGTCGGCCAATTCTGGCAGGGCCGACGGCCGATCCTGCTCCTCCCACTCCAGCTCCTCACTACTCTTGAGAAGCTGGGCTGCCAAGGCTGCAAAGGGGCCATCAGCGTGCTCGCCCGGCCGCATGCTTGCTACCCGCCAGATATCCACCGCCTGCACCGCACCCGGCGCTGTCAGCCGCGGCACGAGGCCCGCGCGCGCCAGGGATGACTTCCCGGAGCCGCTCGGGCCGAGGAGCAGCAGAAATGGGGTATCGCGTTCCGCCGCATCCTTCAATAGCTCAACCGCCTGCCGCGTTTCGCGACTGCGACCGAAAAAGACCGGCGCGTGCCTTGCCCCGAATGCCGCCAGCCCTCGAAACGGCGTGTCCATCAGCTCGATCGGCCAGGTGGGCAAACGGCCCTTGATCAGATGGCTTTCGATCCAGGACTGCAACAG
The DNA here is from genome assembly GCA_009909005.1 of Alphaproteobacteria bacterium. GTDB lineage: Bacteria > Pseudomonadota > Alphaproteobacteria > DSM-16000 > Inquilinaceae > JAAAOG01. The sequence continues at coordinate 43,575 of JAAAOG010000064.1, forward strand.
CGCTTCGGCTTGTTCCTCCAGGTCTTCCGTTGAACCAAAAGTGTGGAACGCGGCCTTGAAATGACCCTCCGAGGTCTCGAACCAGCGCGCGAAGAAGCTCTTCACGCGCTCCCATTCGCGTTTAACGTCCTCGGACGCCGGGTCATCGAGCTGAACACGCGGAGGGTCTGGATAGCGGAAGACATAGACATCCGGAAATTCTTTGGCCTTGCTCGCCTCGATTGCCGAGAGGACCTCATAGGCCGTGCCGCTCGGGTACCGCTCGCCGTTCGGCATGCGGGGAAACTCGTCCGGCAGCGGTGTCCCGAGGCGGTGGCGCAGAACCGCAATCACGATGTCGCACTGGCAGGCCTCGGGAATCTGTGGCTGGAATGACCGGTCGGCCGTGTAGAAGCTTTTTTCCCAGCGAAGCGCCTGCAGTCGGGAATCGTCATCAAGCTCGCCGTTCAGACGCTCGATAACCCGCTCTATGCGCTTTCGCTCAGTTTGCGCATCACCGGGAGATGAAATAAAAATCCGAACTTCTCTCATATTAATGTTCTCCGGCCCAATGCAACGCCTACCTGTCCTTCCAACTCCTCTTTAACATGCCTGCTCCGCCAAGCCAATCCGAGACTGGACCGCAAGAGCTTCGCCGCTTGAGCGTAGACCTGGAGGTTGGCAGCACGTTCTGGGCGCAATCCGCTCCCTTCCCGGTCGCTGCCGTCGGCCCGACGTCATGAGGCTGTGAGCCAGGCCGGCACAGCGGCCGCTCCGCTGACCATCCAGAACCGAGCCGGCCCGCCGATTTTCTCGCGAGAAGCGTCGCATGGGCTGGGCAGCACGGCATCATCGGAGTACAATAGTGTGCCGTCGCGATACCGCCTTCCCAAGCATGGCCGAAATTGTCACCCCGCACGACAAGCTGTTCCGGGCGCTGCTCGACGATCCCGGGCGCGCCGAAAGCCTCATCCGGGATTATCTGCCGGCGCCCTGGCGCGCCGTCCTTGGCACGGCCAGGCCGAAAACTGTCGATGCCACATTCGTCGATGCGCAACTGAAGGGCACGCAAAGCGACCGGCTTTTTCAAGTCGAACTGACAGACGGCCGGCCTGCCCTGGTCTATGTGCTGCTTGAGCACAAGAGCACGCCGGATCCCGGGACTCCCTATCAAATTATGACCTATATGCTGCGCATCTGGGAGCGCTATGCACAAGGCCAGCCCAAGAGGCTGCGGGCTGTCCCGCCGATCTTTCCCATGGTATTCTACCATGGCGGGCCGGACTGGACGGTCCCGACCGCGATCCTCGACTGCATCGACGGGGAGGAGGCCGTCAAGGATCTCGTGCATGATTTCCGCTACACGCTGCATGATCTGAAGCCGATCGATTACGATCGTCTGTCCGAGAATCCCAGCCTGCGTGCGGGACTGGCGGCGCTGAAATATTCCTCGGAGCGCCGGCTGAAAGCGGAAACGCTCGCCCGGATCCTTCTCGATGTCCCGGGCGGTGAACCCATCGAACGGCAGGTTCTCGAATATGCAATGCGGGTCTACAATATCACCAGGGAAAGTCTGCAGACCGCCATCTCTCTGGCGGAAACCAGGAGGAGCGAGGGTGTCGTGACCACGATCGCAGAGGAATTGCTGAAGGAAGGGGAAGAACGCGGGATTGCCATCGGCGAGAAACGCGGCATCGCGCTGGGCGAGGCACGGGGCGAGGCACGGGGCGAGGCCCGCGGCGAGGCGCGCGGTTTCGCGAAGGCCGTGGCGCGCACGCTCGAACGGCGCTTCGGCCCCTTGAGCGGATCCCAGCTTGCCCGCATTCAGGCCCTGTCGGCGTCGGAGCTGGAGGCGCTGATCGACCGGGCAGTCACGGCGCCGACGCTGGACGCCGTGTTCGAGGAGAGCGCGCATTGACCGGACAGGCGGCCCCGCATCGAATGATATGATGGAATCTTGACTCCCCGCCGACCGGCGCCCATAGTCTTATAGTCCGTAAGGACATGAACGCGCCCCTAGTGCCGTAGGAGCGTATGGGCGAAAGAGCCCGGCGAGTGGACACAGCCCCGTGCCGTTGCGGCGCGGGGCTTTCGCATTCCCGCTCCCGCGACTCCCGGCTCAGGCATTGACGTCGACGACGATGCGGCCCGAAACCCGGCCCTCCAGCATCACCCCGGCGAGGATCGGCAGATCCTCCAGCACCGCCTCGTCGAGCATCGCCTCCAGCGTCTCGGCCGGCAGCGTCTCGACAATGCGCTGCCAGGCCGCCGTCCGCCGTTCGTGCGGACACGAGTCGGAATGAATGCCGAGCAGGTTGACGCCGCGCACGATGAAGGGGAGGGTCGAGGTGGTGAGCCCCTTGTCGGCGCTCTGCCCGATGGCCACGGCGGCACCGCCGGGCATCATTTCGGCCAGCGCCCGGGCAAGGCTGTTGCCGCCGGCGGTATCGATGCAGCCCGCCCAGCGGGGCGCTTCCAGGTCGTGTTCGGGGGCCCGCGCAAAGCGGGCGCGATCGATCGCCTCAACCGCACCCAGCAATTTGACATAGCGGTCGCTGGCCGGCTGGGCGATGGCTGCGACCACCCGGTAGCCGAGCGCCGCCAGCAGGGCGACGGCCATTGAACCGACTCCGCCCGGCGTCCCGGTCACCAGGATTTCGCCGCGCTGGGGCGTTACCCCATGCGCCTCAAGCGCCTCGATGGCGAGCATGGCGGTCAGCCCCGGCGTCCCGATGCCCATGGCTTGCCGCGGCGTCAGCCCATCCGGCATCGGCATCAGCCAGTCCGCCTCGACCCGTGCCAGCTGCGCCAGGCCGCCCCAGCGGTCGGCCCCGACCGACCAGCCGGTGAGCATGACCGGCGTGCCCGGCGGCCAGGCGGGGTCGCGACTGTCCTCGACCGTTCCGGCCAGGTCGCAGCCGGGGACGTGCGGGTAGCGCGGCACCCTTCGGCCCAGCCCGTTCATGACCTGGGCGTCCTGATGGTTCAGCGTCGACCAGGCGACGGCGACGGTGACCTCGCCGGCCGGAAGCCGCGTCCGCTCCAGCTGTTGCACCCGGGTTCTTATCGTGCCGCCTACGCGGTCCACTACAAGGGCCTTGAAGGTCGTCATCGTCGCTCCGCCGCTGCCGCGCATCCGGATGCAAGCCCCCGGATGCGGAAAGGACCTGACAGAAGCGTGTCACGCGGTGTAGGCTTGGACAATAGAAGAACAGCAAAGACCGGACGGCTTCAGGCACCGGGAGGATTCACAAGTCATGGCGCTTTCCGTGCTCGTGGCGGATGACGAGCCGAACATCGTCCTGTCCCTGCAATTCCTGATGAACCAGGCCGGTTTCGACGTGCGCGTCGCCCGCGACGGCGAGGAAGCCATCGCGATGATCGAAGAGCGCGTCCCCGACCTCGTCCTCCTCGACGTGATGATGCCGAAAAAGGACGGCTACGAAGTCTGCCAGACGATCCGCAACAATGCCGCCTGGAAGGACATGCGCATCATCATGCTGACCGCCAAAGGGCGCGAGGTCGAACGGGAAAAGGGCATGGCGATGGGGGCGGACGAGTACATCACGAAACCCTTTTCCACCCGCTATGTCGTCGAGCGCGTCAAGCAGCTGCTCGGGGCGTGAGGTGAACCGCATGGCGCCGGACGCGGGAGGGCGCGCATGACCCCGCGGCTCCTTCTGGGACTGCTTCTGGCGGCGATGGCCCTGGTCGGCGGCGGCCTGCTGGCGGCCGGCCTGTGGATTGTCCGGCGGTACGAACAGCAGAGCGGCCTGCTCCCGGATGAGCTGCTCCTCATGCTGGCCGGTGGCGGCCTGCTCGTCTTCTTTCTCCTGTTCGTGCTGGGCTACACCGCGGCGGAACTGCGATTCCTGCGGCCGATGGCGCATCTGGCCCGGCAGACCAACGCAGCCGCCAATTCCCGGGCCGACCGGGTGGTCGAGGCGCCGAAGCACCACAGCCTGGGCGAGCTGCCGGACACCGTGGCCGCCCTCTCGCGGGCCCTGGTCTCCTCGCGCAACGAGGTGAAAAAGGCCATGACCACCGCCACCGCCCGGCTGGACGAGGTGAAGGACCGGCTTGAGGCGATCCTCATCGACCTGACCGAGGGGGTGCTGGTCTGCAATCTCGACCACCGCATCATGCTCTACAACCAGTCGGCGGTGCGCATCCTCAAGGCACCGGAACAGCTCGGCCTCGGACGCTCGCTGTTCGGCCTGATCACGCGGGAGCCGGTTGTGCACACGCTGGAGCAGCTGCAATACCGGCTGCATGAGGGGACCGAGCCCTCGCCGACCGAGACCAGCACCACGTTCGTCTGCTCGACCGAGGACATGCGCGGGCTGCTGCAGGGGCGGATGAGCCTGGTGCTCGACAAGGAGGGAGCCGTCAACGGCTATGTCCTGACCTTCGTCGACATCTCGTCGGACGTCGTGGACCTCGCCCACCGGGACTCGCTGCTCCGCCAGGCGACCGAGGGTCTGCGCTCGCCGGTCGCCAATCTGCGCGCCGCGGCCGAAACGCTGGCCACCTTCCCGGCCCTGGCCGGCAGCGAACGCACCGCCTTCGAGCAGGTGATCTTCAAGGAAAGCAAGAGCCTGAGCGAAAGGCTGGACAGCCTGGCCAGCGCCTATCGCCGGCTGATCGACCGGCAATGGCCGTTCTCCGACATCTATTCCGCCGATCTGATCGGCTGCGTCGCCCGCCACCTGAAGGAGCGGGACAATATCGATGTCGTCATGGTCGGCATTCCGCTCTGGCTGCACGGCGACAGTCATTTCCTGATGCTGACCCTGGAATACGTCATCCGCCGCCTTCAGGCTTTCAGCGGGGCCACGAGCTTCGACGTCGAGCCGCTGATGGGCGACCGCAACACCTATATCGAGATCGCCTGGGAGGGCGAGCCGGTCCCGGCGCCGGTGCTCGACGGCTGGCTCGACCTGCCGCTGGAAGGTGCGATCGGCGACCGCACCGCCCGTCAGGTGCTCGACCATCACGGCAGCGAGATCTGGAGCCAGGCGCGGCGTAGCGGCGAGGCGGCCCTGCGCCTGCCGCTGCCGGCGCCCGGCCGGCCGCAATTCGACCTGCCGCGCGAGCAGCTGCCGGCCCGGCCGGAATTCTACGATTTCGACCTGATGCACCAGCGCGAGACGGCCGGCGTGCGCGGGCAGCGGCAATTGCGCGACCTCTCCTACGTCGTGTTCGACACCGAAACGACCGGCCTCCGGCCCTCGGGCGGCGACGAGATTATCGCGCTTGCCGGGGTACGCATCGTCAACAGCCGCATTCTGGCCGGCGAGACCTTCGTCCGGCTGGTCAATCCGCACCGGCCGATCCCGCCGGCCTCGATCCGCTTCCACCAGATCACCGATGCCATGGTGCGCGACAAGCCGCCGATCCAGACGGTGCTGCCGCAGTTCAAGGCCTTTGTCGGCGACGCCGTCCTGGTCGCGCACAACGCCGCCTTCGACATGAAGTTCATCCGCACCAAGGAGACCGAGTCCGGGACCTTCTTTGACAATCCCGTGCTCGACTCGCTGCTGCTGTCGGTGCTGCTGGAGGAGCAGGAGACCGACCACACGCTCGACGGCATCGCGGCGCGTTTCGGGGTCGAGGTGACCCGCCGCCATACCGCCCTGGGCGATGCCATGGTCACCGCCGGCGTCTTCCTGCATTTCCTCGACCTGCTGGAGGCCCAGGGCATTCACACGCTCGACCAGGCCTTCGAGGCAACCGAAAGCCTGCTCGAAGTGCGCAAGGAACAGGAGCAGTACTGATGGCCGGCACGCCACAGGCGGAACGGGGCGGCGGCCCGGGCGGCGGCGAGGCGGTCACAGGCGCGGGGGGTGGCCCGGCGGGCGGGCCCAGGATCGGCGAGCGGTCGATCGGGCTGTTCGTTGCCGCCGTCTTCCTGCTCAGCCCGATCGGCCTGGCCATCTTCAGCGTCCCGCAGCTGGCGTTCGGCTTCCCCGTCCTCGCCCTCTATCTCTTCGGCGTCTGGGCGGTGATCATCGCCCTGCTGGCCGGACTCGCGCGCCTCGGCGAGGCGAGCGAGGCGGCAGCCGAGGCCGGGCCGCCGACTGCCGGGGAGCCGTCCGGCGGCGAGGCCTAGGGGGACGCCATGCTGGAAGGCTGGGTCATCCTCCTCGTCTCCTTCGGCTATCTCTGCCTGCTCTTCGCCATCGCCTATTACGGCGATCTGCGGGCCGATCGCGGCCGCAGCCTGATCACCCCGGCCGTCTACAGCCTGTCGATCGCCGTCTACTGCACCTCCTGGACCTTTTACGGCAGCGTCGGCCTGGCCTCGCAGAGCGGCCTCAGCTTCCTGCCGATCTATCTCGGGCCGACCCTGACCTTCGTGCTGTGGTGGTTCGTGCTGCGCAAGATCATCAGGATCAGCAAGCGCAACCGCATCACCTCGATCGCCGACTTCATTTCCGCGCGGTACGGCAAAAGCGGCGTTCTTTCCGGCCTCGTTACCGTGATCGCGGTGATCGGCATCATGCCCTACATTGCCTTGCAGCTGAAGGCGGTGTCGGTCAGCTTCAACGTCCTTCTGCAATACCCGGACGTCGCCACGCCGGCCGCCACCGCCACTGTCCCCTGGCTGGCCGACACGGCCTTTTACGTCGCAATCACGCTGGCTGCCTTCACCATCCTCTTCGGCACCCGCCATATCGACGCCAGCGAGCACCATGAGGGCATGGTCTGTGCCGTCGCCTTCGAGTCGATCGTCAAGCTGCTCGCATTCCTCGCCGTCGGGCTCTACGTCGTTTTCGGCCTCTACGACGGCCCGGGCGAAATATCCGCCGCCGCCCTGGCCGATCCCGATCTGGCGCCGCTGCTGACGCTCAATAATCTCGGCCAGTATGGCCAGTGGATGAGCATGACCCTGCTGTCCATGGCGGCGATCATCTGCCTGCCGCGGCAGTTCCAGGTCACCGTGGTCGAGACCACCGATGAACGGCACCTGCACAAGGCGGTCTGGCTGTTCCCGCTCTATCTCCTGGCCATCAACCTGTTCGTCCTGCCGCTGGGCTTGGCGGGCCGGCTGACCTTTCCCGACGGCAGCGTCGACGCCGACACCTTCGTCCTCACATTGCCGATGCTCGGGCAGCAGGAGGCGCTGACCCTCTTCGCCTTCATCGGCGGACTCTCTGCGGCGACCGGCATGGTGATCGTCGCCACCATCGCCCTCAGCACCATGGTCTGCAACGACCTGATTATGCCCGTCCTGCTGCGGCTGCCGGCCCTGCAGGCGAGCGAGCGGGGGGAGCTGACCGGGCTGCTGCTGGGCATCAGGCGGGCGGCGATCGTCGGGCTGATCCTGCTCGGCTATCTGTATTTCCGCTATATCGGCGAATCCTACGCCCTGGTCTCGATCGGCCTGATCTCCTTCGCCGCCGCCGCCCAGTTCGCGCCGGTAATCATCGGCGGGCTGTTCTGGCGCGGCGGCACGCGGGCCGGGGCGCTGACCGGCCTCAGCCTCGGCTTTCTCGTCTGGGCCTATACGCTGCTGCTGCCCTCGCTCGCCCAGTCGGGCTGGCTGCCGGCCGGGATGATCGAGGACGGGCCCCTCGGCCTCGGCCTGCTGCGCCCCTACGCGCTGTTCGGGCTGGAGGGCCTGGACCACATCACCCATGCCGTGCTCTGGAGCCTGACGGCCAATATCTTCGGCTATCTCATCGTCTCGCTGCAGACCCGCCAGAGCCCGGTCGAGCAGATCCAGGCGCACGCCTTCGTCTCGGTGCTGCGCACCGCCGGGCCCTATCAGGGGCTCGGCTATTGGCGCGGCAGCATCACGGTCGCCGACATCCGCGCCCTGGTCGGCCGCTATATCGGGCACGAGCGGGCCGAGCGCGAATTCGCCGCCTTCGCGTCCGCCAACGGCCTGTCGCTGGAAGCCGGCGAGGCCGCCGATGCCCGCCTGGTCGGCTTTGCGGAGCGGGTGCTGGCGGGGGCGATCGGTACCGCCTCGGCCCGCGGCGTCATCGGCTCGGCGGTCAAGGGCGAGGTGCTGGGCATGGACCGGGTGATGGAGATCCTCGACGAGGCCACCCAGATCCGCGAATACAGCCGCCGGCTGGAGCAGAAATCCCGGCAGCTGGAGCTGACCACCGCCGAGCTCAAGGCGGCGAATGAGCGGCTGAAGGAACTCGACCGGCTGAAGGACGACTTCCTCGCCACGGTCAGCCACGAGCTGCGCACGCCGCTCACCTCGATCCGTTCCTTTTCCGAAATCCTCTACGACACGCCGGCGATCGAGACGGGCGAGCGCCAGCAATTCCTCGACGTCATCATCAAGGAAAGCGACCGGCTGACGCGGCTGATCAACCAGATCCTCGACCTCGCCAAGATGGAGGCGGGGCGGATGGACTGGAATCTCGCCGATCTCGATCCCGGCGGCGTCATCGTCGACTCGCTGAACGCCACGCGCGGACTGATCCGCGACAACGAAGTGCAGGTCGATGTCGACCTGCCCGGCTGGCTGCCGCCGGTCACCGCCGACCGTGACCGGCTGATCCAGGTGCTGGTCAATCTGATCTCCAACGCCGTCAAGTGCTGCGCCCGGCCGCAGGGCTGGGTGCACGTCTCGGCCAAGGTGCGGGGACGCTGGCTGCGGGTCGATGTGGTCGACAACGGCCCCGGCGTGCCGCCGGAAAGCCGCGAACAGATCTTCGAGAAGTTCCACCAGATCGGCGGCGCCCTGCCGGCCGCCCAGCCGGGCACCGGGCTGGGCCTGGCGATCTGCCGGCAGATCATCCAGCATTTCGGCGGCCGCATCTGGGTGGAAGGCGCCCCCGGCGACGGCGCCACCTTCTCCTTCACCCTCCCCATCCGCCCCACCGAAGACACCCGCGCAGCCGCACAGTAGGGGCGCGCGGCGGGAGGGGTGCGGGCGGCGAGACGCCGACCCTCCGAAGTGCTGCCGCGAAGCGGCTGCCGGCGGCGAGACGCCGCCGCTCCAAGGTTGCTGCCGCGAAGCGGCTGCCGGCGGCGAGACGCCGCCGCTCCAAGGTTGCTGCCGCAAAGCGGCAGCCGGCGGCGAGACGCCGCCGCTCCGAAGTTGCCGCCGCAAAGCGGCGGTGCCGAACGGCGTGCTGGCGGGCGGCCGGGAAATCGGCTAGGAGCGGAGGCATGTCCGACGCTCCCACCCGCGCGCAGCCACAGGCGCTCATGCTGGCCGCGATGCCCGGTCTGTTCGTCCTGTTGTGGTCGACCGGCTTTATCGGCGCGCGGCTGGGGCTGCCCTATGCCGAGCCGCTGACCTTTCTCGCCCTGCGCTTCGCCCTGGTCGTCGTCCTGTTCGCGCTGGCCATGGCGGCCTGGCGCGTGCCCTGGCCCGGCCTGCGCGCCGGCCGGCACGAGGCGGTGACCGGCGTGCTGCTGCATTCCGGCTATCTCGGCGCCGTCTTCGCCGCCATCGACCATGGCCTGCCGGCCGCCCTGGCGGCCCTGATCGTCGGGCTGCAGCCGCTTTTGACGGGTGCCGTCTCCGGGCCGCTGCTGGGCGAGCAGGTCAGCCCGCGGCAATGGCTGGGTTTGGCGCTCGGCCTCGCCGGCGTCGCCATCGTGCTGTCGGAAAAGCTGGCGGCCGGCGGCGAACAGATGTTCACCGGCTTCGGGCCGGAAGCCGTCGGCCTCGCCCTGGTCGGTCTTGTCGCGATCACCGCGGGCACGCTGTACCAGAAGCGCCATGGCGGCGGGCTCGACTGGCGCCCGGCGGCGCTCGCCCAGTACGGCGCGGCGCTGCTGGTGACCGGCGGCCTGGCGCTCGCTTTCGAGACCAACCGCATCACCTGGCATCCGGACTTCGTGATTGCCCTGGCCTGGCTCGTCGTGGTGCTGTCGATCGGCGCGGTCGGCCTGCTGATGCTGCTGATTCGCCGCGGCGCCGCCGCCCGGGTGGCCAGCCTGTTCTATCTGGTGCCGCCCTGCACGGCGGTGGTCGCCTGGCTGCTGTTCGACGAGCGCTTCGGCCTGGTGGCGCTGGCCGGCATGGCGGTGACGGTCGCCGGGGTGGCCCTGGTCGTGGCGCGGCCCGCAGCCCGCACCCCCGCCGCCGCGCCCGAAGAGTGAGGACGACACGGCCCATGGACCTGTTTCTGCAGGAACTCGACAAGACCATTGCCCTGGCCCGGGCGATGCGCGACGACCCGGTCCTGGCCGGCACGGTCGCCGCAATCGCCGGCGCCTGCACCGACAGCCTGCGGGCCGGCGGCACGGTTCTGTTCTGCGGCAATGGCGGCAGTGCGGCGGACAGCCAGCACCTGGCGGCCGAGCTTGTGGGCAAGCTGTGCTTCGACCGGCCGGGGCTGGCGGCGATCGCCCTGACCACCGACAGCTCCGCCCTGACCGCCATCGGCAATGATTACGGCTTCGATCGAGTCTTCGCCCGCCAGGTCGAGGCGCTGGGCCGGCCGGGCGACGTGCTGGTCGGGATTTCCACCTCGGGCAATTCGGCCAACGTCAAGGCGGCACTGGCGACGGCGCGGGAGCGGGGGCTGGTGACGGTCGGGCTGACCGGTGGCAGCGGTGGCACCATGGCCCCGCTGTGCGACCATCTCGTCGTCGTCCCCGCAGGCGAGACCCAGAAGATCCAGGAAGGCCATATCCTCATCGGCCATGTCGTCTGCGCCCTGGTCGAAAGCGCCATCCACGGCTGACCCGGGCCGTGATGGACCGGCAGAGGATGGACTGGCGGATCGACGCGACCCTCGGCCAAGCCGATGCCGGCGGGCTCCGCCTGTCGGACGGCGGGCTGCTGGTCGTGCTGGCCCCGCGCGGCCTGGCGGACCGGCTGCCGCTCTCGACGCTGTCGGCCGAGGAACGCGACCGCCATGACCGCTTCCGGCTGCCGGCCGACCGCGCACGGTTCCTGGTCGCCCATGCCCTGAAGCGGCAGGTGCTGGGCGGGCTGCTCGGCCGCCCCGGCGCGTCGCTCCGCTTCGCGCCCCTCGAGCATGGCAAGCCGGTGCTGGTCGACGCCGGCCTGCATTTCAACCTCTCGCATAGCGGTGACCGGGTCGCCCTGGCGGTCGCGGCGCATGCTCCGGTCGGCATCGATGTCGAGCAGATCACCCGGGAGCCGGCCGGCCTTCCGGCCGACTACGTGTTTCATCCCGGCGACGTCATCGCCGGCGCCGGGCCGGAAACCGCCGACCGCTTTCTTGCCGCCTGGACCCTGAAGGAGGCGATGGCGAAGAGCGCCGGCCTGGGTCTCGGCCTGGATTTCCGCACCCTGCGCCTGGAAAGCCTGCCCGATGGTTGCCACCGCGGCGTTCACCCGCTGGGTCCGTGGCTGGGCCGCTGGGGCCGGCTGGACGCCCGCACCCACATGGCGATTGCCGCCGCCCGCCCCTGGCGCACCGAGCGCCTCGTCGGCATCAACGCGGATTAAGCGTGCTCCGCCCTGCCCTCGCGGTACCAGGCGATGATGCGGGCGGCGTTGCGGTCCCAGGTGAAGCCGCCCGCCGCGATCCGGGCCCGGCCCGCGTCCCCCAGCTGCCGCCGCAGCGCCGGGTCGCCGGCGAGGCGCTCCAGCCCCTCGGCAAAGCCGTCCGGCGGCACCAGCCAGGCCGTCTCGCCATGGGTCAGCACCTCGCGGATATTGGCACTGTCGATCGACAGCACCGCCTTGCCCAGCGCCATGTACTCGAACAGCTTGAGCGGACTGGCATAGGGCGTGACGCCCGGCACCAGGGCGATATCGAAGGCGGCGACATGCCGGGCGATGTCCTCGCGCCCCACCACGCCGGTAATGGTGAGCCGATCGGCGACGCCGAGACGGGCGGCCATGGCCTCCAGCTCCGGGCGAGCCGGGCCGTCGCCGACGACCAGCACATGCCGGTCGCGATCGGGCGCCGCCGCCACGCATTCGAGCAGCAGGTCGAGCTTGTTCCAGGCCCGCAGAAAGCCGGTAAAGCCCAGCACCGTCCGCCCGGCAAGGCCGAGCGCCGCCTTGGCCTCCTCTGCCGGGGGCGTGTCGGCGAAGCGGGCCGGGTCGATGCCATTGGGAACAACCATGATCCGCCGGTCCGGGACGCCGCAGGACCGGACATAGCCGGCCAGCACTGCGGTCACCGGCAGCACGAGATCGGCCCGCCGCCAGATCAGCCGCTGGAACAGGCGGCCGAGTCCCTGCAGCTGCAGGCCGTCATGGGCGCTGCGTTCCTCGTAGAGCGGCCCGTTGACTTCCAGCAGCAGCGGCCGGACGCCGAAGGCGCGGGCGACGGCGCCGGCGGCCAGGAACAGGCTGTAGCGCTCATAGACCATGTCGGGGCGATGGCGGCGGATCGCCCGCACCAGGCGCACCAGGGCGGGGAGGTTGTAGCCGACCTCCATCAGCTCGAACAGCCAGGGGGCGACGGCCTGCTTGAGCCGTGCCGTGCCGCCCGCCGTACCGCCGAAGGGCACCCGGCCGAAGCCGGCCGGTCCGACCAGCACCACCCTGTGTCCGGCCCGTTCGAAGGCGCTCTTCAGCTCCAGAAGATGGACCGCCTGGCCGTCCTGGCTGCCGAGGCGGTGATGCATGAGAATGGTGAGCGGCGCGTCGGTCATCGAAAGCGAGGGTCAGAACTGCGGCATGTCGTGCTGCGGCGGCCGGCCCGGGTGCTTCTTGGCCCTGCCGGTCAGCTGCCGTAGCTTAACGTACATCATCGCCGCCATCAGCGCGTCATTGAACGCGTCATGCTGGTCGCGATAGGGCAGATCGAGTTCCTCGACGATCGTTTCAAAGCGCAGATCGATCTGGCGATAGGGCTGGCCGCGATACTTCCAGTCGTAATACAGGCTAGAGACTTCGATCGGCTTGCTCGGCAGGGTCGTGCCCAGCATGATTTTCAAATATTTATTGATCATCGCCACATCGAACGAGATGTAATAATTGACCAGCGGCCGGCTGCCGATGAAGTAGAGAAACTTCTCCAGGGCATCGGGGGCGCGCTGGGCATCGGCCACATCCACCGGGCGCAGCCGGTGGATGCGCACGGCCGAATGGTCGATCTCCACCCAGGGCCGGATGAGCAGTTCCAGCCGCTCGCTGGTCAGGATCTGATTGCCGCGGATCTTGATGGCACAAATCGAGACGATCTCGTCGACCTCGAGATTGAGGCCCGTCGTCTCACAGTCGATGGCAACGACTTCGCCGGTGGTATCAGGCTCCCAGAGGAACCTGAACTTCGGCTCCTGTAGCATCCACTTCGAGAACCACCAGTGCAGGGCGTGGAGGACAGGATCATTCATAAAAAGGCAGACAGCTTGAAGTGGTGGCGGATCAGCTCCTTGAACTTCTTCACCACGAACAGCGAATCCTTCAGCAGGTCGCGCTCCAGGCTGGAGAGCTCGTCAAGATAGACCATGTTGTGGCTGCCGGTCTGCTCCTGGGTCAGCCGCGCCAGCTGGCGGCGCAGCCGCAGCTCCATGAAGAACGAGAACGACTCGATCAGCTCGTTCGAAAAGCCGCGGTCCAGGATGCCGCGCTCCTGCAGGCGGCGGATGCGCTCAATGGTGCTGGTGTCCGGCACCCGATGCTTCAATGCCATGCTGCGCACGCCATGGACGATCGGGAACAGCCCGCCCTTCTTGACGTCGATCCCGTCCTTGCGCCCCGAGCGATCGGTGATGAGGTTGAAGAACAGCCCCAGCGGTGTCGGGAAATGATCGATGGCCCGGGCGAAGCCGGCGAGATAGGCATCGTTGTCGTGCAGCAGGTCGAACATGTACTCCTTCATGTCCGTCAATATGGCGGCGTCGCCGCCGACCGGGACTGCATCCTGGAAGATCGCCAGGTTGATCGGCGCGTAGTCGTCCTCCGGCATCAGGATCCAGCGCCGCAACTCGCTGCGGTACTGGGTTTCGGTCATGCACCATTGCTGGGTGCTGATCATGATGCCGCCCGGGCAGCGCGGAAACCCGAAGTCGATCAGGGTCTCGGTGAACTCGTGCCGGAAGGCGTCGAGTTCGGTGAGATAGGCATCGTCGCGGAGCATGATGCCGTTGTCCTGGTCGGTCTTCATGATCTGCTCGCCGCGGCCTTCGCTGCCCATGACCATCAGGCAGGTATTGGCCTTGATGTTGTCGGAGGCGAGCAGCATGAACAGCTTGCTCAGGATCTGCCGGGTCAGCTCCGAGACCAGCTGCGAGATGAACCGCACCTTGACGCCGTTATTGTGCATGATCCGCACGGTGCGGATGATGTCGCGGCTCGCTTCCTTCAGCTCGGCCTTGGTCTTGGCGGCGTCCACCTGCACGGCCACGATATGGCTGTGGCTGGACAGGAAGCTGAGCAGGTCGATCTCGTCGAGGATGCCGATGAAGCTGTCCTCGTCCTTGACCACGATCCGGCGCTTGCCGTGCTTGGTCATTTCGATCAGGGCGGTATAGAGGAAATCGTCCGGATGGACGGTGACGAGGTCGTAATGGGCCACGCTGCCGACCGGTACTGTCGGCGGTTGCCGGCTGAGGATCACCGCCTTCGACAGGTTCATGCCGGTGACGATGCCGACATTGTCGCCCTGATTGACCAGGAGCGCGTTCACATGGTGGTCGCGCATCATCTCGCCGGCGTCGTAGAGCGTGGCCGTCGCATCGATGAATCTCGCCGGGTGGAGATAGGCCTGCTTGACGCGGGCCATCATCATCGCGTTCAGCTCGCGATTGCCCTTGAGCGTCGACAGGGCTTCCAGCTTGTTGGAAATGTCCTGATAAAAGAACGCCCCGAAACCGGGATTGGCACGGATGAGGTCGAGGACGACCCGGCGCGGGATCATGTAGCTGATCATGTCCTCGCGCACGATGAAGCGATGGGCGCTTTCGCCGTCCAGCAGAGCGCGGCAATCGAAGCTCTCGGACGGGCCGCGAATGGCGACCAGTTCGTCGCCCTCGAACTCCTCGACGAAGCCCTTGATGACGACATAGAGATAGTCGGGCGTCTCGCCCACGCGGATCAGCGTCTCGCCGGTCGGCGTATAGCCGATATCGAGAGACTCGCGTAACCGCTCCTGTTCGGCCTTGCTCAGCCGGTTGTAGGGCGGGTCGGAAAAGTCGAACGAGTTGGGCATTGCACTCTGTCCAGCGCGGCGTCGCCGACGGCGACAGGCGGGCCGATCGCCCATCCTGCCGCCGCCATGACGCAGGCGGAATGATTCAGGACAAGCCGCCCGCACCCGCCGGCGCGGGGCGCCGGAGGGTGCGGACATGCCCGGTCAATGCACCGAGGCGCGTTCCGCCCCGATGCCGGTCTGCGACCGGACATACTGTTCTTCGAAGGCCACATGCTCAGCGAGGGCGACCTCGCTCTTGTCCATCTTCGAGAAGATGTAGATGCCGATGAAGGCGACGGCCATGGAGAACAGCGCCGGCGAGGCGAAGGGGAACAGTGCGGACTCCGGGTCGAAGCCGAGCACGTCGACCCAGATTGCCCGGCTGAACACCATCAGCACCGCCGCCACGGCGAGCCCGAGATAGCCGCCGACGACCGCACCGCGTGTCGTCATCTTCGACCAGGACATCGACATCAGCAGCACAGGGAAGTTGCAGCTGGCGGCGATGGTAAAGGCCAGCATCACCATGAAGGCGACGTTGATGTTCTCGAACGCAATGCCGAGGAAGATGGCGATGATGCCAAGGCAGATGGTGGCGATCCGCGAGACCCGGATTTCCTCCATTTCGGTTGCCTGGCCCTTGCGGATGACCGTGGCATAGAGGTCGTGGCTGACCGCCGAGGCGCCGGCCAGGGTCAGGCCGGACACGACCGCCAGGATGGTGGCGAAGGCGACGGCCGAGATGAAGCCGAGGAACCAGCTGCCGCCCAGGGCATTGGCCAGATGGATGGCCGCCATGTTGTTGCCGCCGATCAGGCCGTTGGGATCGGTTTCCGCGGCGACCAGGAACTGGCCGATATCGAGGCCCCGCTCGCCCAGCCAGTAGGGCGACAGGAAGACGATGGCGCCGAAGCCGATGATGAAGGTGAGGATGTAGAAATAGCCGATGAAACCGGTGGCATAGAACACCGACTTCCGCGCCTGCTGGGCGTCCTTCACGGTGAAGAAGCGCATCAGGATGTGCGGCAGGCCGGCCGTGCCGAACATCAGGGCAAGGCCGACCGACACGGCGTCGATCGGCGACTGGATCAGCCCGCCCGGCGCCATGATATCGTTGCCTCTCACCGGGTCTCCGGCATTCGGGCCGGTCTCGATGATCCGTGTGGAGACGTCGACCGCGCGACGGAACAGCTCGGCGATGTCGAAGCCGACCAGGACGAGAATCATGACCGCCATGAAGGTGGCGCCGGCCAGCAGCAGCACTGCCTTGATGATCTGCACCCAGGTCGTGGCCAGCATGCCGCCGAGAGCGACGTACAGGATCATCAGCGTGCCGATGATCAGCACTGCCACCGAATAGGGCAGGCCGAAGAGCAGCTGGATCAGCTTGCCCGAGCCGACCATCTGGGCGATCAGATAAAAGATGACCGTCAGCAGGCCGCCGGTGGCCGCCAGGCTGCGGACCGGCTTCTGCTGGAAGCGGTAGCAGGCAACGTCCGCAAAGGTGTATTTGCCGAGATTGCGCAGCCGCTCGGCGATCAGGAACAGGATCACCGGCCAGCCGACCAGAAAGCCCATCGAGAAGATCAGGCCGTCATAGCCGTAGAGGAAGACCAGCCCGGAAATGCCGAGGAACGAGGCCGCCGACATGTAGTCGCCGGCGATCGCCAGGCCGTTCTGGAAACCGGTGATGCCGCCGCCGGCGGCATAGAAGTCGGCCGCCGATTTCGTCCGCCGCGCCGCCCAGTAGGTGATACCGAGCGTGCCGCCGACAAAGATCAGGAACATGATGACGGCGTTGACGTTGAACTCCTGCTGCTGAACGTCGCCGCCGAGATCGGCGCCGGCAGCCAGCAGCTCCTGTGCCGCGAATATGGCGATCGTCGCCACCAACGCGGCACCTGCAAAGAGAAGCGTTCGCGGCATCATTTCGTTTCCTCGATGATCTGCTTGGTCAGGCGGTCGAACAGCGTATTCGCCTTGGCAACGTAGATGCCGGTCAGGGCAAAGGCGGAGAAAATCACCAGCAGACCGACCGGGATGCCGTAGGTGATCACCGAATCGCCGATCGGCGTGCCGAGAAGGTCGGGGGCGAAGGCGACGGCAAGGATGAAGGCAAAATAGATGGCCATCATCACCACCGAGAGAACATTGGCAAAGCCGGCCCGGGCCTTGATCAGCTGTTCGAATTTCGGGTTCTCTCGAATTTTCCTAACGCTTTCGGGAGGTCTCATCGAGGCGTGTCCTCTTGCGCACGGCCCGGCTATGGCGGGCGGTCCTGGGAGTGTGTGTCGCGAGGGGGTCGGCGCCTGTGCCTCGGGACCGCCCGGAAACGGCCTGTCCGCAGCAGGCGAACCGCGTCACGCCATCCGCAATGATAGACGGATGGACAGTTTCGCGGCTGCACCAGGGTATTTGATGGGTATCTCAACTAGAAGCGCCGGGCCTCGACAAGAAACCCTAACGCGGCTCAGGTTTTTGGCCTGGCGCAACCCCTCGCCGATGGCGTCACACTTGGGCAGAAGTCACCCTTGATTGGCTTGACGCATATCAACACGAGGGGATTTTTAAGACTTGCATTCAAACGACAGAGATCGATCTCTGCCGCGAATCGCCTTCATTTGTCACATTACTGCGTCAAAAAACAACAAACAGAAATTTTTGTTCAATTGGTTTCAGCTGTCCGGTATCCGGCCACGCGCGCGGCGCGACCGGACCGGAGCCGGGCCGGCGGCGGTCAGGCGACCGCGCGGCTGCGGGCGAAGGGTTCCAGGGCCTGATGCCAATAGGCCATCGCCATCAGCGCCAGGGCGGCCTCGTCGTCGAGGATTTCCTGCCAGAAGGATTGCGGCGTCGGCGGCGCCAGGGTCATGCCGGCGGTCATATCCGACTCGTCGGCCGCCAGGGCAGCGGCGAAGCGGCTGGCGATGCGGCGGATCCGGTAATTGTCGCGCAGGCAGATCATGCCGACGTCATGCAGGCCGCGATTGCGGGCGACGGTCAGGGCCCGGCGGACGAGATCGGCGCCCAGCCCCTGGCCCTGGAACGGGCCTTCGACCGAGAGGGCGAGCTCCGCCCCGTCGAGCCAATGCTGCGGCTCGGCGTGCAGCTCGGCGGCGGCGCGCAGCACGCCGTCGATAAACGCGCCGAACAGCCAGACCGCCGGCGCCGCCCGCAGCCGCCGGCAGTGCCGGACGATCCCCTCGTCGGTGATGCCGGCATGGAAGCGGGCGGCGCGGTCGTGATGGTCCAGGCGCAGCAGATGGGCCTCGTAGAGGTCGATTTCCGCATGCGCCAGCTTGCGCGTGACGACGAACATCGGTCCGGTCACTCCTTCCTGTCTTCGGCGCGCAGCTTCCGGTCGGGCGGGCGCGCGCTCGGTTTGTCTGGTATGAGGGGGCTTCGGGCCCTTATGGCCGGCGGGTACCGGTCAATGCGGAATGCCCCGGATGAAGTTGTGGTGGTGCAGGAACCGCCCGAACTCGAGCGAGCGCCCATACAGCCAGTGCGTTATGCGGAACCCCAGGTCCTGATGCATCGCCGCCTGGCGCGCGTCGCGCAATCGCCGCGCCCGAGCGAGCACACGCCCAGTGATCAACGGATCCAGCTCGAGATGAAAGGGACCGTAATCGGATGGGCCGTCCGTTCTGTCGGCGGCGGGTCGGGTCGTGTCGTCCAACATCGGATAACCTCCTGTCTCGCGGAGGGCATCCTCCCCTTCTGGCCGTTTTCCCGGCCGGGCTGCTTGTCTTGCTGCAGCGCAGTATGTGACTGATTTAGTTAACGAGGTATAGCAATTGTAGAGCTTGTGGCTGCAGACCAGCCATGCACAAAATGCTGTCCCCGCCCCTGGGCAGCCTTCTGTCGAGAAATTCGCTGAAACAGCAATTGTTGCCTTTGCACCTTTACGACCGGCGCAAGGAAACGCCGGAAGCCGGAAGGCAAGGCTTGATCCGGTTATTTGATCTCTGCGTCGGCAGCGCTGACGAGTCCCACGTCCCGGTAATAGCGCAAAGCTCCAGGGTGCAGCGGAATGGCGACACCGCGCAGGGCATTTTCGATGCCGATCTCCCGGCCGCGCGGATGGCCATTGCGCAGCGCCGCCTGTGTCGCGGGATGCCACAACGCCGCGGTCAGCCCGTAAATCGTTTCCTCATCGACATTGGCCGAGGTCACCCACATCGCTCCGACGGCCAGGGTCGGCACCGGGTCGACGTCGGGATAGCCGTCGGCCGGCAGGGTCGCCATGGTAAAGAACGGAATCCGGGCCACCAGCGCCTCGGCGACCGGATCGTCGAAGGCGACCAGCCGAATCGGCATGCGCCGGGCAAGGTCCTCCACCGCCACCAGCGGGACGCCGCCGACGAAGACGAAGGCATCGAGCGTGCCTTCCAGCATGGCGTCACTCGCCGGCGCGGGCGCCAGATAGAACGGATCGAGATCCGCCTCGCTCAGCCCATACGCCTCCAGCACCAGGCGGGCATCGATCAGCGTGCCCGAGCCCTCGTCGCCCAGGGCGACGCGCCGGCCGCGAAGATCGGCCACGGTCTCGACCGGACTATCGGCCGGCACGACGACATGGATCAACTCGTTGTAGAGGTGGGCGATCGCCCGCAGATCGGCGATCGGCCCATCCTCGGCGTACAGCCCCGTACCGGTGTACGCCCAGGTGACGATATCGGCCTGACTGAAGCCGGAATCGATGGTGCCGTCCCGGATATTGGCGATGTTCTCGACCGAACCGGAACTCGCCTGGGCGACCGCAATCAGGCCCGGCACGCCGCAACTGCCGCCCAGCTCGCAGGGCGGCGCTCCGGGCGGGCCGGACACGGCATTGGCCAGGATCGCGCCGATGGGGAAATAGGTGCCGGCGGTGGTGCCGGTGCCGATGCGAAAGAAGCGGAGGTCCTGCGCCGCCGCGCCCGCCGGCGCGAGCGCCAGGGCCAGCGCCGCCAGCAGGACAGAGACGGCGAGCCGTGGCCCGAGCATGCGCTCCGCCATCGGTCGCCAGCCCGGTCGCGTGCTCATGACCGCCTCCCCTATGCTGTCGCTATCGAGTAAGTGGGGGCAGAGCGCCGCGATCGCCACCTCTTCGGGCCGGGTCACGGCGGCAGGTCGAGCGACATCTGCTCGTCTTCGGCGCGCGGGTCGAGCACCTCCGCCTGCATCGTGGTCTGCGGCACGGCGACGAAGCTGGCCTGCTCCTCGTTCGGCACCGGCGGCCGGCGGGTCATCCGCCAGGCGGTGAAGAGTGCCAGCGCCAGCGACACCAGCGCGAACTGATAGAACAGCCCCTGCGGCCCGGCCAGGCTCATGGCCAGCGAGCCGGTGACCGAACCCAAGGCCGCCCCGGTGCCGAAGCACAGCAGCAGGCCGCCCGAGGCCGGCACCAGTTCCTGCGGGTCGAGATGGTCATTGGCATGCGCCAGGCTCAGCGGATAGAGGGTGTACGCGACCCCGCCCTGTACCGCCAGGATGCCGAGCAGCAGCAATCTCATGTCGGCCGGCGCCAGCGTGACCAGATAGCTGAACAGGGCCAGGGCAAGACAGACGAAGAAGATCACCTGCCGCCGGTCGAAGCGGTCGGAGAGCCGCCCGATCGGGATCTGCAACAGCAGGCCGCCCAGGACATTGATCATCAGAAAGGTGGCGACCCAGGTGGCGCTGGGATCGAACGTACGCGCGTACACCGGGCCGATGGCAAAGAAGGCACCGTTGATCAGGCCCGCCACCGTACAGCCGGCCACACCGAGCGGCGAGATGCCGATCAGGCGGCCCAGCATGAAGCGCTCGTCGACCAGCTCCGACGGCGTCCGGACCCGGGACAACGCCAGCGGCACCAGCGACAGGGCCGCCAGCATTGCCACCAGGCTGAACAGCTCATAGCCCGACGGGTCGGTGACCGTGAGCAGGAACTGGGCCGCCCCGAAGGCGCCGAACGTGACGATCATATAGACCGACATCACCTGGCCGCGCATTGGACTCGGCGCCATGGCGTTCAGCCAGCTCTCGGTGATGGTGAACATCGCCGCCATGCACAGCCCGCAAAGGACCCGCAGGACAGCCCAGAGCACCGGGTCGACCAGCAGCGGATGCGCCAGCGCCATGGCCGCGACGATCGCCGCGAAGGCCGCAAAGGCGCGGATATGGCCGACCTGGCGAATGATCCTGGGGCAGATCAGGGCGCCGATCACCCAGCCGACCGAATAGCAGGCCATGACGAGGCCGATCGCGTCGACGCGGACGCCGTCCAGGTCGAGGCGGACGGACAGCAAAGTCCCGAACAGCCCGTTGGCGCCGATGAAAAAGCTGGCGCTGAGCAGGACGGGAGCGATGAGCAGAAGGACGCCGCGCAGCGAGGACACGGTTCAAACGGGCTCCGATAGGGCGGCCGGGCCGGGCGGGCGCGCCGGCGAGCGACTCCCCCACCCTGCGCCTCCGCCGCTTGACCCGGACACGACATGAACATAAAGTGAACGACGAGACCGGGGAGACGACCCTTGGCTTTGGCGGCGGCAACGATCATCTTAGCCCCAAGGCGTTGTCGCGCCCCCCGGATTTTGTTGAGCCGGCGCCCCGGGGACCAATCCGAGCCCCATCCGGCACCCTTTGCCCTGCGATCCTGCCGCTATGACCGACCCAATCGACATCTCCGCCGAGATCTGGGACCAGAAATACCGCCTGCGCCAGCCCGATGGCCGGCCGGTCGAGGAGACCATCGCCGATACCTGGCAGCGCGTCGCCCGTGCCCTGGCCGTCTCTGAAGCGGACCCGGAAGGCTGGGCCGAACGGTTCTTCGAGATCATGGACGGCTACCGCTACCTGCCGGCCGGGCGCATCCTGGCCGGCGCCGGCACCGGCCGCGCCGTGACGCTCTTCAACTGCTTCGTCATGGGGCAGATCCCCGACGATATGGGCGGGATTTTCGACCATCTTCGGGAAGCCGCACTCACCATGCAGCAGGGCGGCGGCATCGGCTACGATTTTTCGACGCTGAGGCCGAAAGGCGCACCGGTGCACGGGGTCGGCGCCGACGCCTCGGGCCCGCTGTCCTTCATGGATGTCTGGGACTCGATGTGCCGGACCATCATGAGCGCCGGCTCGCGGCGCGGCGCGATGATGGCGACCATGCGCTGCGACCATCCCGATATCGAGGCGTTCGTTGATGCCAAGAAGGAAGCAGGCCGCCTGCGCATGTTCAACCTTTCGGTCCTGGTGACCGACCGCTTCGTGCGGGCGCTGGATCGCGACTCGGACTGGGATCTGGTCTTCGAAGGCCGGGTCTACCGGACCGTCCGGGCCCGCGCCCTGTGGGACCGCATCACGCGTGCGACCTATGACTACGCAGAGCCGGGCGTCATCTTCATCGACCGCATCAACGCCCTCAATAATCTGAATTATTGCGAAACGATCAGCGCCACCAATCCATGCGGAGAGCAGCCGCTGCCGCCCTACGGCGCCTGCCTGCTGGGCTCGGTCAATCTCGCCCGTCTGGTTCTCGAGCCCTTCACCGGCAATGCCCGTCTGGACACCGAGGCACTGGCCAGGATCGTACCGGTGGCGGTGCGGATGATGGACAATGTCATCGATGTCTCTTCCTTCCCCCTGCCTGAGCAGCGGGCCGAGGCGCAGGCCAAGCGGCGCATCGGCCTCGGCGTCACCGGGCTGGCCGATGCGCTGATCCAGTGCGGCGTCTCCTACGCCTCGGAAGAGGCGGTGCGGTTGACCCGGCAATGGCTGGAAATCATCCGCAACGCCGCCTACCGGGCCTCTATCGACCTCGCCTCGGAAAAGGGCCCGTTCCCGCTGTTCGATGCCCGGGCCTATCTGGAACGACCGATGATTCAGGCGCTGGACGACGAGCTGCGTGCGGACATCGCCCGGCACGGCGTGCGCAATGCCCTGCTGACGTCGATCGCCCCGACCGGGACGATTTCGCTGCTGGCCGGCAATGTCTCCTCCGGCATCGAGCCGGTCTTCGCCTATGAGTATGACCGGACCGTCCTGCTGCCCGACGGCAGCCGCCGCAAGGTGGCGGTGCAGGACTATGCCTACCGGCTGTTCCGCGAGCAATTCGGGCCGGATGCGCCGCTGCCGCCGCAATTCGTCGACGTCGCCGGGCTGGCGCCGGCTCACCACCTGGCCATTCAGGCGGCCGCCCAGCCCTATGTCGACAGCTCGATCAGCAAGACCATCAACTGCCCGCCCGATCTCAGCTTCGAGGGCTTCAAGGACGTCTATACCGAAGCCTATCGCATGGGCCTGAAGGGGTGCACCACCTATCGGCCCAATGCGGTGACCGGGGCGGTCCTGGAGACGCGCGCCGCGGCCGAGCCGGAGCCCGGCGAGACCCCGGCTGAAATGCCCGCAGCCGCGGCCGGCGCCGCGGGTGGAGCCGCGGGTGGCGGCGAGGAGAGCCTCGGCACGGCCGGCAGCGGCACGGCCGGCGGCTATGGCCTGCTGCGCCCGGCCCACAGCAGCGATGGCGGGGTGGTCTATATGACCCGGCCGCTCGACCGGCCGGAAGACCTGCCGGGCAAGACCTACAAGCTGCGCTGGCCCGACAGCGACCACGCCATCTACGTCACCATCAACGACATCGCCCAGGACGGTGCCGGCGGCGAAAAGCGCTGGCGTCCCTTCGAGGTGTTCATCAACTCCAAGAACATGGAGCACTATGCCTGGACGGTGGCGCTGACCCGGATGATCAGCGCGGTGTTCCGGCGCGGCGGCGATGTCGCCTTTGTGGTCGAGGAGTTGAAGGCGGTCTTCGATCCGCGCGGCGGCCATTGGATGAAGGGCCGCTATGTGCCCTCCCTGCTGGCGGCGATCGGCGAGATCATCGAGCGGCATATGGTCGAGATCGGCTTCCTGCCGGCCGACCGGCTGGCGCCGCCGGACCGCCAGCTCGCTCTGGAGGCGGAAGCCGAGCCCGAGGCCGAAGTGGTCAACGCCGAGCATCAGCCGCGGCATGAGCGGCCGGGCCGGCAATGCCCGAAATGCGGGGCGGCCAGTCTCGTGCGGTCGGAAGGATGCGATCTCTGCCCGCTCTGCGGCTACAGCAAGTGCAGTTGACAGGACGCCAGCCATGGCGGCGGCGGGCCGGATCGCGAGGTCGGCCGCCCGGATGTGTCACGCGTTCCGAATGTGCTCCCGCAGCCGCGGCATCAGCTCCACGAAATTGCAGGGACGGGTTCGGGAATCGAGCTGATGGACGAGAATATCGTCCCAGCCGTCCCGGCACGCGCCGGTCGACCCCGGCAGGGCGAAGAGATAGGTGCCGCCGGCCACGCCGCCCAGCGCCCGGCTCTGGATGGTCGAGGTGCCGATTCTGGCGTAGCTGAGCTGGCGGAACAGCTCGCCGAAACCCGGAATATCCTTTTCGATGACGGCGGCGAAGGCTTCCGGCGTCACGTCGCGACCGGTCACGCCGGTGCCGCCGGTGCTGATCACGACATCGACGCCCGGGTCGGCGACCCAGTCTTGCAGCTGGCCGGCGATGCGGCCGGCATCGTCCGGCACCAGCGCCCGGGCCGCGAGGATGTGACCCGCCGCCTCAAGCCGGGCCACCAGCGTGTCGCCGGACCGGTCGTCGGCGGCGGTACGGCTGTCGGACACGGTCAGAACGGCGATGCGGACGGGCAGAAACGGCCGGTCGTTTTCCCCGGCGCTATCGGAAATCGGCATGCTCGGCGACCTGCATCGGCGGCAGGCCGTCCTGCGGCCGGTAGCGCGGCCATTCGCCGGCCACCAGCGCATCCAGCGACGGCGCGGCCTGGTTCATGCGCTGGCGATAAATCCACAGCGACGCCAGCACATGCTCGACATAGGCCCGCGCCTGGCCGGAGGGAAGGCTCTCGATGAACAGCAGCGGATCGCCGCCATGCTCGACGCTCTCGATCCAGTCGAGCAGATTGCCCGGCCCGGCATTGTAGGACACCAGCACCCGCACGAGGTCGCGGCCGACCGGCTCAAAGGCGAGCAGGTGTTCGACATAGGCCTGGCCCAGCGCCAGGTTGGTGGCGGGCTCGAACAGCCGCGCGCGGTCGAGCGGCACGGCGATCTCCGCCGCCATGGCCCGCGCGGTGCCCGGCATCAGCTGCATCAGCCCGGCCGCGCCGGCATAGCTGACGGCATCGGGATCGAACAGCGACTCCTCGCGGGCGATGGCATGGATGAGCGCCCGGTCGATGCGCCAGCCGCCCTGCGGTTCCCAGCCGAACACCGGGTAAAGCGCGGATTCATAGTATGCCTGAGGCCCCGGCCGGTGGGCGACGCCGAGTTCGGCGGCCAGCCGCGCCATGCCGTGGCGGTCGGCCAGGGCGAGCATGGCTTCGACCAGCAGCCGGTTGTCGGTGTCCGGGCGCAGCACCATCAGCTCCGCCTCGGCCAGATCTCCGCGCCCGACCTGCGCCAGGGCGAGGGCCCGCCGCCCCGCCGGCAAGCGGCCGAGCTGTGCCAGATGGCCCTCGCCGAGGCGGGGCGGCGCCAGCCGGAGCGGGCTGTCGAGACCCAGCGCCCGTCGCGCCATCAGCCCGTAGAAGGTATAGCGGTGCGCGGCGGCGCGGTGCAGCCAGCCGCTGACCTCGTCGAAGGCCCGGCTGCGCAGGGCGGCGCGGGCCGCCCAATAGGCGCCGGCGCTACGCTCCCAGGCCGAGGCGCATTCCGCCCCGGCCAGCCGGGCGAAATAGCCGCCCGCCTGCGGGTAGTCGCCAAGCTGCCAATGCGCCAGGCCGGCGATCCACAGCGCGGCCTCGGCGCGGCCGCCGGAGCGTTCGGCCGCCCCCACGGCATGGTCGAGCGCGTCGAACGGCGTGCCATGGGTATAGAAATGTATGGCCACATCGCCGAGCAGCCGGTCCCGCGTCGTCGGCGATACGGCCGCGCCGGCCAGCCGCGTCAGCGCCGCCTCCGGCCGGTCGTCATAGAGGGCGCGGCGCACCTCCCGCTGGACCGCCCGCTCGCCGCCGTCCAGCCGCGCGGCCTGGCAGAGCGGCAGCCCGAAGCGCAGCACCGGCCGCCAGGGCCGGTCCCCGGCGGCCGCAAGGCGCGGCACCGGTGGCGGCGCAGTCCCATAGGGTCGGCGCCGTTCGGCCAGGGCATGGACGCGCGCGGCCATCGGGTGGTCGCCATAGGCGGCCAGCCAGTCCCGCAGGTCCGCGTAGGAGGCGGTCCAGGCTGTCGGGTGGAGATAGCGCTGCGCCAGCACATGGCCCATCAGCCGCCGGTCGCGCAGCCCGGCGATCTCCCGGTCGGCCGCCTGCCATTGCGCCGCGTCCTGCAACCGGAAAATCGTCCGGTAGCGGGCGATATCGGCTTCGGACAGGGTCGCCGCAGGCACGCCGACGCCGCTGCGGCTGCGATTGCCGAGATCCGGCGCACTGATCGTCGCCACCTGTTCGCCCTCGGCGAGGACGGCGGGCTGCGGACCGAGGCCCAGCATCGCCAGCACGGCGACGGCCAGCAGAACGGGGCGGAAGCATGGCCACAGGAAAGCGCGGCGCGGGCGGGGCTCGGGGGCTGGCGGCATGGTCGGAAGCCTCCGGGGTCGATTCGGACGCGCAGACCATACCTCACACGGGCGCCGGGATCTTCACGAAAAATTGTGACAGGCCGGTTGCCGGCCGCGGTGCCCCCGCTGCGGGCCTTCCCCTAGCGTTCGTCCAGCTTTTCCGAAAGCCAGAATTTGATCAGCGACTGATAGGACACATCGCGCTTATTGGCGGCAATCTTGATGCGATCGAGAAGGTCGACCGGGAGCCGCAGAGAAATGGATTTGGTCGATGGCTTGAGATTCGGGAAACGGGCCTGGGCAGCCTGCTCCCAGTCGACAATATCCTCCGACCCATGGTTCTCCCAGAAAACCCGCTCTTCCTCCTCATTGCGGAAGACCGGCACGGTGCCCCGTTCTTTGTTCATAAATCCTCCGTTCCTTCCCGTTCATCGGCCGAGCCGAATTAGAGCGAGGGCCAGCCACGGCTTTCTCGAGGATCGAACCGATTTTAATCGATGACCGCTCCCGATACCATCGGCACCCTCAGAAGGCGAGGCGGGCATGGCGGTCGGCGCGAGGGGACGCGAGGCGACATCGCAGGAATCAGTGGAGCCGGCCGCCGGAACGGTGCGGGCGAGCGTCGGGCGAATCGTCCTGATGTCGCTGGTCGGCCTGGGTGTCGGTGCGGCCGCGGCCCTGGCTGCGATCGCCTTTGTCGACGCCCTGGTCTGGTTGAACGACGCGCTGCTGGTGTCGGCCTATGCCCGGGTGCAGTATGAGGGGCAGGCGCTGCTTTTAGGGGCGGCGACGCTGCTGGTCCCGGCTTTCGGCGGCCTGCTCGTTGGCCTGATCGTCACCCGGTTGATTGCCGAAAAGCGCGGGCTGGGGCCGCCCGATGCCATCCTCGTCGCCCAGACCCGACAACCGGCGCCCAGCCTGAAGAGCGGCCTCGCCTCGACCCTGGCGGCGCTGCTGTCGCTCGGCTGCGGTGCCTCGGTGGGGCAATACGGGCCGCTGGTCTATCTCGGCACCCTGATCGGCGGGCTGGTCGGCGGGCTGGAGCGGCATGTCCGCGACCTGCGCGCCATCGCCATCGCCTGCGGCGTGGCGGCGGCCATCGCCACCGCCTTCAACGCCCCGATCGCCGGGCTGGTGTTTGCGCATGAGGTGATCCTGCGCCACTACAGTCTGCGTGCCTTTGCGCCGGTCGCGGTCGCCGCGGCCACCGGCCATGTCATGGCCAATGTCGTGTTCGAACGGCCGGCCCTGTTCCTCGTCGAGTTCGGCGGGGTGGCGCACGGCCATGAGTTCGTGCTGTTCGCCGTCCAGGGGGTGCTGAGCGCCTTTCTCGCCGCCGGGTTCATGGCGCTGATCCTGGCCGCCGGGCGGCTGGCCGGGCGGCTGCCGCTGCCCGCGGCCCTGCGCCCGGCTCTGGCCGGGCTGGTGCTGGGTGCCGTCGCCCTGCAGGTCCCGGAGGTGCTGGGCATCGGCAAGGAGACGCTGCGCTTTGCCACCATCGACGGCGCCTTCACCATGCCGGAGCTGGCGCTGCTGGTCGCGGCGAAGATCGCCGTGACGGCCCTGTGCGTCGGCTTCGGCTTTGTCGGCGGGGTCTTCAGCCCGGCCTTGCTGATCGGCATCCTCGCCGGCGCGCTGTTCGGCCTGGGGGTGGCCGAGTTTGTGCCGGTGGCCCAGTCCGGCATGGTGCCTTATGCCATCTGCGGCATGATGGCGATGACCAGCCCGGTGATCGGCGCGCCGCTGACCACCATCCTCATCGTCTTCGAGCTGACCCGGAACTACGACCTGACCATCGCCGCGATGGTCGCCGTGGTCTTTTCCAATCTTGTCGCCTATCGCGTCTTCGGCCGCTCGCTGTTCGACGTGCAGCTGCGCAACCGGCGCTTCGACCTGTCCTTCGGGCGGGACAAGGCCATCCTCGGCCACCGGCCGGTGCAGGCCTATATGACCGACGATTTTGTCGCTCTGGCCCCCGACGACACGGTCGACGCTCTGCGCCGCCGGCTGAAGGCGGTCGGGCGGGCCGAGGCGGTGCTGGTCGATGCGACCGGACGCTATGGCGGGCTGGTGGCCCTGCACGCCGCCATGGACCAGCCCGGCGAAACGCCGCTGTCGACGCTGGCCCGGACCGGCGGCGTGGTCTTCGACGAAGAGACGACCCTGTGGGAGGCGATGACCCGCATGCGCGACTTCATCGGCGAGGCGGTACCGCTGGTCGGCGCCGACGGGCGGCTGCTCGGCGTGGTGCCGGAAGGTGCCGTGATCGGCGGATACATGGAGGCGGTGCACGATCTGCGCCGCGAAGAGAATGCGGCGGCCTGAGTGCCTGCTTTGGCTTTTCGCGGCATGGCTGCTTGCGGCCGGCCCCGGCAGCGGCGCGGCGGCCGAAGAGGACCGGCGCCTGACGGTGGTGACCTGGGGCGGCGCCTATGAGGCGGCCCAGCGCGCGGCCCTCTTCGCGCCGTTCACCGCCGCCACCGGGGTCAGGATCGACATTGTGCGCTATGACGGCGGCGTTGCGGCCCTGCGCGACCATCTCGCCGCCGGGGGCGCGCCCGACTGGGACGTCATCGACATGATCCGCGCCGATGCCCGCACCGCCTGCGCGGCCGGGCTGCTGGAGCCGCTCGACCCGGCCATCCCGGCACCCGCCCCGGACGGCACGCCGGCCGCCGCGGACTTCATCGACGGCGCTTTCGGCGACTGTTTCATCTCCCAGCTGGTCTTCGCCACCGTCATCGCCTATGACGACCGCGCCTTCCCGGGCGAAAAGCCCGACAGCATCGCCGATTTCTTCGACCTGGAGCGCTTTCCCGGCCGGCGGGCGCTGCGGGCCGAGCCGGTCGGCCTGCTCGACTGGGCCCTGCGCGCCTATGGCGTGCCGCGCAGCCAGATCTATGACCTGTTGAGCACCGAGCGCGGGTTCCGCCTCGCCTTCCGGCGCCTCGATACCATCCGCGACTCCCTGGTCTGGTGGCGCGGCGGCGACGAGCCGGTGCGTCTGCTGACCGAGGGCGCCGTCGCCATGGCCAGCGGCTATAATGGCCGCTTCTTCCACGCTCAGGTGATGGGCGGGGCGCCGATCTCGGTGATCTGGGACAGCGCACTGCTTGAGCACAACACCTGGGCGATCCCGGCCGGCACGCCCGACCGCGACCTCGCGGCGCGCTTCATCCGCTACGCCACCTCCGCCGGGCGTCTTGCGGCGCTGGCCAACCGCATCTCCTACGGCCCGGCCCGCCTGTCCGCCCAGCGTCGCGTCGGGCTGCACGTGCCGACCGGCATTCCGATGCGCCCGCACCTGCCGACGGCGTCCCGCCATCGCGCCCTGGCACTGGAAAAGGACGATGCCTGGTATGCCCGGACCGAGGCGCTCCGCCGCCGCCGCTTCGAGGCCTGGCTGGCGGAAGGCGAGGACCGGGGCGCGGCAGCACCGTCCGATTGAAGGAGGAAAGCCCTCTCTAATGCGATGGCTTGGCTGGCGGATCGCCGGCCTCGCCGTCGAGCAGCGCCTCCAGCGAGTCGGCATCGAACAGCCGGTCAAGCCAGTGGTCGATTTCGGTGGAGTCGGCAGCCAGGATGCGCGTGCGCACCGTGTCGGCAACCGGGCCGAACCGCCGTTCGACAAGGCGAAACAGGGTCAGGGCCCGGGCTTCCCGCGCCCCTTCGGCCTTTCCTTCGGCCTTTCCTTCGGCCTTTCCTTCGGCCCGCCCTTCGGCCAGGAGTTCCGCCCTCCACTTTTCCTTCCAATATTCGGGCAGTGTCGAAAGCACGGTTCTCATGTCGGTCAAATCCTCGGGAATGCGGGCTGTTACCCCGACACCTGCAATCGCCTGGAAGACCATCTCCGAAAAAAGGCTTCTCAACGACTCATAACCGGGATGCCGCCGAAACCAGCCAATCACCTCGTCGATCAAGGGCGCGAGGGTAGCGGAATCCTGCCGCTGTTCCAGGCGGAACAGCAAAGCCGTCAGGCTCCGCTTTCGCTCCAGGTCATTGCCTGGAAATTCCTTGATGTCCATTAGATGGTATCGAGCCTGCGGCTGCCAACGCCAAAGCGGCGACATGGCGGGCAAGGCGATCAGATCGGACAGGGCGGCGGGGGCCGTCCAGCGCGGCGCGCCATTGTAGAGAACGACGAGAAGGACGGGCGGCAGCCGATCCGATGCCTTAAGCCCTTGCTCGGCGATGACCTGCTGCCACAAAAGCCCCTGATAGACGAGTGTTCGCACGGCCATCCACCGGTCGCTCTGGGACTGGAACTCCAGGAGCAGGTAGAGATAGATATCGGTCCCCTCGGTGGTCGGCAGGCGCCAGATGACATCGCCTTCGCGTCGGTCGCCGGACGGGCCATGGAATTTCGCAACCACCCGTTCCATTCCGGAAAAGTCGAGGTCGATCACCACAACATCCGTCAGGAACTCCCTGACCAGCTGCTCGACCATCACCGGGTAGGAGAACAGACGGTGATAGAGGGAATCAGGGCCGGTCATGGCATCGCTCTTTTTGGTCTCCACACTATGGCATGAGCAATGCCTTAGACGATACCGTTTCGGGTTGAGCCAATCCTGCGAACCCTGTGCGCACAAACCCCTTGCACGAAGCGGCGGCTATTGCGTACAGGCGGGGGAACTGCCAATTGGCGCGCAGGCAAGACAGGACGGACGGCGATGACACGGTTGGGACGGATCGGTATGGTGGCGGTGCTGGCTGCTTGGCTCATGGGTTGGGTCGCGCCCGGACAGGCGCAGGAGGCCGACCAGGACAGCGCCCTGGACGCGGTCCGCAGCCTCCAGGACGCGCTGGGCGCACCGGAGGCGGGCGGCGAATGCCCGCCGCGCGCCCAGGCCCTGGCGCACAAGGTGATCGAACTGCACACCCAGCTGATGGTCACCAGCGTGGCCTGCGCCGACATCTATGGCGAGCCCGACCTGCATGCCCGGTATCGCGTGTTCACGGCTGAACATGCCGACCGCATCCGCGACTCGCAGCAGCGGATCCAGCGGACGCTGGGCGGCGAGGAGGCGATCGACGTCCTCGACCAGTATCTCGCCGAAATGGCCAATGTCGAGGCCGCGGTCATCCAGCAGCGCTCGCTGGCGCTATACTGCGCCATGCGCAATTCCCGCTTTCACTCGCTGATCGATGCCTCGCCGGACAGCTTCGGCAATTATGCCGAAGAGCTGACCATGCGGGCCCGGGTGCGCGCCGGCTGCTGAGTTTTTCCGTCAGCCTTTCTTGCTGACGCCGGCCTCGGCGAAGGTGGCCATGCCAGCATGGCATTCGACGGCAGCGCGGACGATCTGCAGCGCCAGCGCCGCGCCGCTCGCCTCGCCCAGGCGCATGCCGAGATCGAGCAGCGCGTCCCGGTCGAGCCGCTCCAGCAGCAGCCGATGCCCCGGCTCGGCCGAAGCATGCGCCACCAGGCAATGGTCGATGGCGCGCGGGTCGCAGGCCCACAGCACCGCGGCGGCGGCGGTGCAGGCGAAGCCGTCGAGCAGCACCGGTGTCCTCGCCATGCGGGCGGCGATGATGGCGCCGACAATGGCGGCGAATTCCAGCCCGCCCAGGCAGCGCAGCACCTCGAACGGGTCGGTCAGCGCGTCCTTGTTGGCGGCAAGGCCATCGCCGATCGCCTCCACTTTGCGTGCCAGCCCTGCCTCGTCGACCCCCGTGCCCGGCCCGGCCCAGAGCGCCGGCGGCTCGTCGAACAGCCCGGCACAGAGCGCCGCCGCAGCGGTGGTATTGCCGATGCCCATTTCGCCGAGGCAGAGCGCATCGAGCCCCGGCTCGACCGCCATCATGCCATAGGCCATGGCGCGGGCGCAGGTCTCCTCGTCCATCGCCGGCCCCCGGGTGAAATCCGCCGTCGGCCGACCGAGATCCAGCTCATAGACCTGCAGGTCGCTGTCGGCGATGCGGCTCAGCTGGTTCACCGCCGCGCCGCCGCTTTGGAAGTTGCGCACCATCTGCTCGGTCACCGCGACCGGATAGGCGGACACCGCCCGGGCCGCGGCGACGCCGTGATTGCCGGCGAAAACGGCGACGCGCGGATGGTTGAGCTTCGGCGGGTGGCGGCCCTGCCAGCACGCCATCCAATGGCTGATCTCCTCCAGCCGCCCCAGCGCGCCGGCCGGCTTGGTCAGCTGCGTCTCGCGCTGCCGGGCCTCCGTTCCGGCCTCCAGGTCGGGGCCGGGCAGCCGGCGGACGATGTCGCGCATTTCATCGAGAGTGACGGCGGGCTGAGCTTCGGCCATGGGGCGTGCGCCTGTGCTGGGACGGGATGGGACGAACCGGGGAGGGAAGAATTGGCGAAAGCGACCGCCGGGGCAAGGGCCCGGA
Source organism: Alphaproteobacteria bacterium (assembly GCA_009909005.1). GTDB lineage: Bacteria > Pseudomonadota > Alphaproteobacteria > DSM-16000 > Inquilinaceae > JAAAOG01. Next base: position 76,455 of record JAAAOG010000064.1, read on the forward strand.
CTACTGGAACGCCACCTCGGCGAAGCTGCGGAGCTTGCGGCTGTGCAGCTGCTCCATCGGCAGCTCGCGCAGACATTCCAGCGCCCGGAGGCCGATCTCCAGGTGCTGGTTGACCTGGCGGTCGTAGAAGGCGTCGGCCATGCCGGGCAGCTTCAGCTCGCCGTGCATCGGCTTGTCGGAGACGCAGAGCAGCGTGCCATAGGGCACCCGGAAGCGGAAACCGTTGGCGGCGATGGTGCCGCTTTCCATGTCGAGGGCCACGGCGCGCGACTGCGACAGCCGCTGCACCGGCTCGCGATGGTCGCGCAGCTCCCAGTTGCGGTTGTCGATGGTCGCCACCGTGCCGGTGCGCATCAGCCGCTTCAGCGCCGTGCCGGCGACCCCGGTCACCTCCTCGACCGCGCGTTCCAGGGCCAGCTGGATCTCGGCCAAAGCCGGGATCGGCACCCAGGTCGGCAGGTCGAGGTCGAGCACATGGTCCTCGCGGACATAGCCATGCGCCAGGACATAGTCGCCCAGCTTCTGGGTGTTGCGCAGCCCGGCGCAGTGACCCAGCATCAGCCAGGCATGCGGGCGCAGGACGGCGACATGGTCGGTCGCGGTCTTCGCGTTCGACGGGCCGATGCCGATATTGATCATGCTGATCCCCAGCCCGTCCCGGCGCTGCAGGTGATAGGCCGGCATTTGCGGCGGCCGCGACGGCGGCTCCCCGAGGGTGTCGGCATGGCCGGCGATTGCCGCGTTGGGCGTGACAACATGGCCGGGCTCGACAAAGGCGACATAGTCCGGCGAGCCCTCCGCCATCAGCCGCCGGCCGAGCCGGACAAAGGCATCGATGTAGAACTGATAATTCGTGAACAGGACGAATTTCTGGAAGTGCTCGGGCGAGGTCGCCGTGTAGTGGCGCAGGCGGTGCAGCGAATAGTCGACACGCGGCGCGGTGAACAGCGCCAGCGGCCGCGGCTCGCCCAAGGGCGGCTCATAGGTGCCGTTGACGATGCGGTCGTCCATCACCTCCAGGTCGGGCACGTCGAAATGCTCGCGAACGCGCCGCAGCCGCTCGACGGCGAGGTCGCCGAAGGCCGGCAGCCCTTCCGGAAAGGCGAAGTGCACCGGGATCGGCAGGCCGCTGACGCCGACCTGCAGCGGCACGCCATGGCTGCGCAGCAGCTGCTCGAACTGCGCCGTCAAATAGGCGGCGAAAAGGTCGGGCCGGGTGACGGTGGTCTGGTAGACGCCCGGCTGGTCGATGAAGCCATAGCTCAGCTGGCTGTCGGTCAGGCGGAAGCGCTCGACCGTCACCCGCACGAACGGGTACCAGGCGCGCACCCGGCCGTCGATCGGCTGGCCTGCGGCATAGGCCTTGAAATGCTCCCGCAGCCGCGCGGTGCCGGTTTCGTAGATCGCTGCGATCCGGGCCAGAGCGGCGGCCGGGTCGGTGAACAGGTCCGTCCCCGCACCGTTACCGTTACCGTCGCCGTCGCCGTCGCCGAGCGGATCGTCGGCCGCATGGTCGGTCATCGAATCTCCGTTTCGCGCGCGGTTCGGATCGCCGGCCGGCCGCCGGGCTTCACCGTTCGGCGTCCAGGCCCATCAGCGAGCGGGCGAACTGGCCCGGGTCGAAGGGGCGGAGATCCTCGATCCCCTCGCCGACGCCGATGGCATGCACCGGCAGGCCGAATTTCTCGGCGAGTGCCACCAGCACGCCGCCGCGGGCCGAGCCGTCGAGCTTGGTGAGGATCAGGCCGGTGACATTGACCAGGTCGCGGAAAACCTCGACCTGGGCATGCGCATTCTGTCCGGTTGTGGCATCGAGCACCAGCAGCACCGCATGCGGGGCGCTCTCATCCTGCTTCTTCAGCACGCGGATGATCTTGGCCAGCTCCGCCATCAGGTTGTCCTTGTTCTGCAGCCGCCCGGCGGTGTCGATCAGCAGGGCATCGGCGCCCTGCTGCTGCGCCGTGGCCAGCGCGTCATAGGCCAGCGCGGCGGGGTCGGCGCCCTGCTCCCGGTGGATCACCGGCGCATCGGCGCGCTCGCCCCAGACCTGCAGCTGCCCGATCGCGGCAGCGCGAAAGGTATCGCCGGCCGCCAGGATGATGCGCCGGCCCTGATCGCGCCATTGCCGGGCGAGCTTGCCGATCGTCGTGGTCTTGCCGCTGCCGTTGACGCCCACCACCAGGATGACGAAGGGCTTGCAGTCCGGGTCGAGCACCAGCGGCGCCGCGACCGGATGCAGGATCTCGGCAATGTCGTCGGCCAGCAGCCCGCGCACCTCCTGTGGCGTCACGTCCTTGCCGTAGCGCTTGTTGGCCAGGGAGGCGGTGAGGCCGGCAGCCGTGGACGGGCCAAGGTCGGCGGTGATCAGCAGCTCTTCCAGCTCTTCCAGCGTCTCGTCGTCGAGCTTGCGCTTCTGGAAGATGCCGGTGATGCCCTCGGTAATCTTGGCCGAGGAGCGCGACAGGCCGGCTTTCAGCCTGCCGAACCAGCCCTTCTGTTTCGGTGCGTCTTCGGTGCTCTCGGGGATGGCCTCCCGCAGCGCTCCGGCCCCGGCCCCGGCCTCGTCTCCATGCTGCCGGTCGACCCGGCCGGTCCGGTCCGAGGTCTCTTCGACGCTTTCCGGGGTGGCTTCGGCGACGCTTTCGGCCCGGGAGTCGACGTTGGCATCGGTATCGGCATCAGTATCGGCATCGGCATCAGTATCGGCATCGTGGCGACGGCCGAACCAGCCCCGCTTCTTCGGAGTTTCCTCGGTGCTTTCCGCGCTGTCTCCGGCCGGCGTCCTGGTGCCGGCGTCTTTTCGCCAGCCGAACCACCCCCGCTTTTTCGGGGTGTCCTTGGGGCTTTCCGGGGCGCCCTCGGGCGGCGTCTCGTTGCTGGCGTCGTTCATGAGTTCCGCATTCCGAAAGGGAAAAACGCGGCGCGGCGCGGCACCGGGCCGTGCCGGGCTATCGGCCGGCTGCCCGGCCCGCGGCCACCCGGCGTTCGATCGCATCCCAGATCATGGCTTCGATGCGGATGCCGTCCAAGCGGTTGATCTCGTGGATGCCGGTGGGCGATGTCACGTTGATCTCCGTGAGATAGCGCCCGATGACGTCGATCCCAACGAAGATCAGGCCGCGATCGCGCAGCGCCGGCCCGATGGCCGCACAAATCTCACGGTCGCGCGCCGTCAGGGTGGTCTGCTGCGCGCTGCCGCCGGCATGGAAATTGGCCCGCGCCTCGCCGGTCTGCGGGATGCGCGCGACGCCGCCCACCGGCTCGCCGTCGACCAGCAGGATGCGCTTGTCGCCCTGGCGGATCTCCGAAAGGTATTGCTGGACGATCACCGGCTCGCGCGAGAGCTGGGTGAACATTTCCAGCAAGGTGCTGAGGTTCTCGTCGTCCGGCTTCAGGTGGAACACCCCGGCGCCGCCATTGCCGAACAGCGGCTTGACGATGATGTCGCGATATTCCCGGCGAAAGGCCTTGATCTCGGCGAGATCGGAGGCGATCAGCGTCGGCGGCATCAGATCGGCGAAATGGGTGACGAACAGCTTCTCCGGAGCGTTGCGGACCTGGGCCGGATCGTTGACGACCAGCGTCTTCGGGTGGATGTGCTCGAGGATATGGGTGGCGGTGATGTAGGCCATGTCGAAAGGGGGATCCTGGCGCATCAGCACCACGTCCATCGCCGCCAGGTCGATCATCGCCGTCTGGCCCAGGGTGAAATGGTCGCCACGCGCCGGCCGCACGGTGAGCGGGCTGGCCTGCGCCGTCACCCGGCCGTTGCGGAAGACGAGGTCGCGCGGCAGGTAGTAGTGCAGGCTGTGACCGCGCGCCTGCGCCTCCAGCGCCATGGCAAAGGTGCTGTCGGCCCCGATGTCGATCCGGTCGATCGGGTCCATCTGGATGGCGACGGTCAGGCTCATGGCGCGGCCTCTCGAAGAGCATGCATTGACGGCGGAAATCCGGGCGGCCGAAGAGGAGCGGGAGCCCCGATCGGACATGCGGGCTCCCGGAGACCTCAGCTGGTCCGGCTTTTCAGCTGCTGTACCAGAACCGCCGTTTCGTGCAAGACATTGTCGGCGGCACCCAGCGCAAGCACCCGTTCCAGCGCCTCGATCGCCTCGTCATTATCGCCGAGCGCCGCCCGGATCAGTCCCGCCTCCCGCCACAGCATCGGGTCATTGGGAGCGAGCAGCAGCATGCGCTCCAGGATCTCGATGGCATGATCCGGCCGTCCCTGGCGCAGGTGGCGGGTCTTGATGTTGTTCTGCAGGCGCAACAGGATGTCGCGGTTGCCGACCGTCTCGTAATGCTCGGGCTCCAGCTCGGCATCAACGCCGACAATCGCCTTGAGCAGCCGGCGCAGCTCCACCGGCCCGCAGCTCTGGCCGCCATTGAACGGGTCGAGGATCGCCCGTTCGCCCTTCATCTCCAGCCTGATCAGGAAATGGCCCGGGAAATTGAGTCCGGCAAGAGACCAGCCGGCCGCCCGGCCGACATGCAGGTAGAGGATCCCGAGCGCCACCGGCAGGCCTTTGCGCCGGTCGATGACCCGGGTCAGGTTGGCGTTCTGCAGGTCTTCATAGGTGCGGGTATCGCCCTCATACCCATACTGCCCGGCGATCACGGCACGCAGCCGCTCGGCGGCGTCGGCCGCGCCCTCGTCCGGGGTGATCGCACCGACCGCCTCGACCAAGTGGTTGAGATGGTCGCGATACCAGGAGAGGCCGACGGCGCGCCGGTCCATGGCGCCGAGCGCGAGTGCGGTTTCGGCGAGATCGATGGCGTCATCCGCCAGCGTCCCGGCCCGTTCGAGCATGGCACGGCTGTCCCGCGCCGTCGCGAAGTGCGCAGCCATAATGCCCCAAGTCTTAGGACACGGGCGCCCGGCTGCCAACCCGTCTCGCAACAGGAAGACGAACACGCAGGCAAGCACGGCGGACCGCGATGACGACCCGCGCGATGCTGAGAAATCGGGGCTAGCGAATGGTCATGAAGATGTGGTCGCCGACGCGCGTCACAAAAGCGAGGCTGCGCGCCCAGTTCGGCATCCCGATGCTGTCATTGATGAAGAAGAGGGCGTCGTGATCGCGTTCCTCCGCCATATAGGCATTGGCCGCAATACTCATCGAGTCCTCGTAGGCATCGGGTTCCAGAATCGGATAATTCCGGCCGATCGCAGCGGCGAACTGATGCGGTTGCAGGACCACGGCACAGACACTGTCCGGAAACTCCGTATGCGCGACGCGGTTCATCACCACATCGGCCACGAGACTGGCGCCCTGGGCCTCGACGCCCCGGGTCTCCCAATAGACGGCATCGGCCAGGCACCGGAGGTCGCGGCTGATGAGCGGGTCTGCCTCGCCACCGAGGAGCGTCGCAGACAGAAGGATGGCAGCAGCTGTTTTCATCGTTCGAATGTCGGTCCATTGGCGTTGGATTGCGCTACGTCAAGGCAATCCCGGAAACGCAACAAAAGTTCCGTAAACGCGAGATGGGCAAGCGTCCATAAAATACCATCGTGTCTGCCCCAAATAGGCACAGACGTGGCAGAATAGTGACACCCGCGCGGCCCGTTCTTGAGACAATCAGCCCTCAGCGGAGCAAGAATCAACAAGGCTGGACCGGGCCGGGATTACGGAATGAAACGCCTTTTGATCACGAGTCTTGCGCGGGCCGGGGCAGAAACCCACAAAAAATTTGCCTGTTTTTCACCCCGCGGTGCCAGAATTTGATCGCCGCGATCCAATATCTGGTGTTGCGGCGCAGCAGAACCCGCGCCTGTAACGCCATATCTTGGGGGCAGACCCGGCAACGGCATTCCCCGCCGGGAGGCAGGTCAAAGGGAGTCGATCTCCCAGGCGCCGGGAATGTGGCGGGGCCAGCGCCCGGGCTGCACGAGAACGAGGTCAAAGCGCACGATCCGACGGTTTTCGGGTGGCAGGCCGAAGGGTCGGGAGGTGAGAAAGGCGCGGGCCGCGGCGGCGATGCGGGCCCGCTGTCGGCCGGTCAGCGCGTCGCGCGCCGCGTCCGGAGTGGGGCGCGCCTTGACCTCGACAAAGGCGAGGACGGTACCGCGCCGGGCGACGATGTCGATCTCCCCGGTCGGCGCCTTGAAGCGCCGGGCGAGGATGCGATAGCCCTTGAGGCGCAGGGCCTGGACCGCCAGCCATTCGGCATTGAGCCCGAGGCGATAGGCCCGCCGGCGGCCGTCAGTCCGGCTCATCGTGGGCCGCCTCCCCGGGCTCCGCGTCGGGCTCGGGCGCCTCGCCCGCCAGGGCGAGCGCCCGTTCGTAGACCTCGCGTTTCCGGCGCCCGCTGTCGACGGCCACGCGGGCCACCGCATCGCGCAGCGACAGCGATTGCAGCGCCGTGCGCAGGGCCGCGTCGAGCGCCGCATCGGAAAGGGCAGGCCCCTCCGCCTCCGGCGGCCCGACCACAAGGGTGATCTCGCCTTTCAGGGGCGGTCCGGCGGCACAGGCGGCCGCCAGCTCGGACAGAGGGCCGCTGCGCACCTCCTCGTAGAGCTTGGTCAGTTCGCGGCAGATGGCGGCCTCGCGGTCGCCGGCCTCGGCCTGCAGGTCAGCGAGACTGCCGGCAAGCCGCCGGGCGGATTCAAAGAAGACCAGAGTCGCCGGCACCGCGGCGAAGGACGCGAAAAAGGTGCGGCGCGCCTTCGTCTTGACCGGCGGAAAGCCGGCGAAGAGGAACCGGTCGGAAGGCAGGCCCGAGACCACCAGGGCGGTCGGGACGGCGCTCGGCCCCGGCAGACAGACGACCGGATGGCCGGCCGCGCGCGCCGCCCGCACCAGCTTGTAGCCGGGATCGGAAATCAGCGGCAGCCCGGCGTCGGACACCAGGGCGACGCGTTCGCCGGCGGCCAGCCGCGCCAGGATCTCCGGCCGCGTCCGGGCGGCGCTGTGCTCGTCGTAGCGAAGCAATGTCTTATTGACGCCATAAGCCGTCAGCAGTTTTCCGGTCACGCGCGTGTCCTCGCAGGCGACGACATCGGCCGCCCCCAGCACGTCCAGGGCGCGCAAAGTGATGTCGCGGAGATTGCCGATGGGCACGGCAATCAGGTAGAGACCGGGGGTGGCGGCATGCGCTGCCGGCTGCGGGCGGTCCGGATCAGCCGTCATCGGCCGAGAGGAAACCGGGCGGGCAGGGCGCGCACCGAACGACGCGGGAGACCATCAGTGGCTCGATTGGCAAACATATCCGGAACGGTCGGACGGCGGCTGCAGCATGGCGGCCTGTTGCTGGTCCTGGCCGTCCTGCTCGCCGCCTGCAGCGTAGCCGAGCGCCGGCCGGCCGTGCAACCGGCGCCCGCCGGCGGCGCCGTCACCGCGCCGGGACCGGCGGCGGGACCGGCGACCTCGGTGACCGACCGGCTGGGGCGGCCGGTCAACCCGGAATCGGTGCGGGTGGCGCTGCTGCTTCCGCTGAGCGGCAATGGCAGCGATGTCGGCGAGGCCATGCTGCGGGCCGCCGAAATGGCCGTGTTCGACATTGGCGCCGAGAATTTCGAGCTTCTCCCGCGGGACACGCGCGGCACGCCGGACGGGGCGGCGGCCGCCGCCCGCACCGCCCTCGACGAGGGTGCCGAACTGGTGCTCGGGCCGCTGTTCGCCGGCTCGGTGCGTGCCGTGCGGCCGGTGGCCGCGTCGGCCAATGTCAACGTCCTGGCCTTCACCACCGATTCCACGGCAGCCGGGGGCAACATCTTCGTGATGGGCTTTATCCCGGCGGACCAGGTGGCACGGGTCGTCGCCTTCGGATCGCGTCGCGGCCTCACGCGGTATGCGCTGCTCGCCCCCGCCTCGCCCTATGGCGAGGTGGTGGCCAATGCCCTGCGGGCCGCGGCGGCGCAACAGGGCGGCCGCGTCACCCAGTCGCAAATCTACGAGCCGGACCGCCGCGATTTCTCAGAGCCCGTGGAGGTCCTCGCCGGCACGGCCGACAGCTTCGATGCGATCATGCTGCCGGACAGCGGCCTGCGTTTGCTGACCGTAGCACCGTTCCTGCCCTATCACGGCCTGCGCGACAAACAGATCATGGGCACCGGCCTGTGGGACGGCGCCGATATCGGCAGCGAGCGGGCTTTGGTCGGCGCCTGGTTCGCAGCCCCGGATCCGGCGCTGCGCCGGCGTTTCACCATCGAGTACCGGGCGAATTTCGGCGAGGAGCCGCCGCGGCTGGCGACCCTGGCCTATGATGCCGTCGCCCTGGCCGCCGTGGTCTCGCGCATGCCCGGCGGCACCGCCTTCAGTCGCGGCGCATTGACCGACCCCAGCGGCTTTGCCGGCCTCGACGGCATTTTCCGCTTCGGCCCCGACAATGTGGTCGAGCGCGGGCTGGCGGTGCTGGAAGTCACCCGCTCGGGGGCCGAGGTCATCGATCCGGCGCCACAGAGCTTCGCCGAAGTCGGGTTCTGAGGCGAGGCGACCGGCCCCGCGGCGACCCGGCAGAGATGGACCGCCCGGCAGATTCTGCCGGGCTCCGGGCCGGGTCGCTAAGCGTGGCGATATCCAGAAATCGTCGGCTCTCAGGTTGTGTTGTTTCATGTCTCACCAAGATCACCTCTGGAAAATGGCTCTGGCTTGGTATGAAGGATACAAAATCTGGATAATTCGCGACCTCTGTCAGGCGCAAGACCAACACTGCGATGAAAAACGCAACTCACCGACAGTATTGTCTTTTCCTCTGTTTCTTACATCGAGGACGCTGCAGATACGGGTATGCTTTTCAAAAGACGCTTTTTTAAAAAATCAAGCATCGTTGAAGCGATTCTGATTATGACTAATACTCTCCGATATCCGGGACTTTCCGTTATCGACCCTAGAAAGTTCACGGAATACTGCCTGAACCCTAATAGTCCGAGAGGGCGGCACAAGGCCCTTGTTTTCAAAAGCGCGCTTGGCTATGATCTTTCCAACTATCATGGTTTGATTGAACAGATACGGGAAGGGATCATATCAACGCAAGCGGAGTTTGTAGAGCAAATGCCGCATGGGGAAATCTGGCGCGTGGATATACCGATCAGAGGCCCTGCCGGAACCGCTACTGTACGAACCGGCTGGATATATCGAAAGGGTAAGGATGTCGCGAGACTTACAACTGCATACGTCGTTGCCTGACGGACGAAGACCGCCGCCTCGCTTCCGCGAACTGGAGCATGTCGCCCTGCTTTACGATATGCCGGAGAAAAGCCTGAAACGCGGCGAGGACGGCACCATTGTTCACGCCTTTGACGACGCCGAAGCCTACATCGTCGAATTTGTCAACGAAGACGGCAGCACCCGTGCTCTCGTCGAGGTCACGACTGACCAGATTTGCCTGATCCCCTGACAGTTGGATAGGGAAGTAAATGGGCGTGACTGGAAAGGGCGTATTCATGAAAACAAGCGACGAGAGTAAAAGCCGCCTAATATTTCAGGCGGACGCCTTCAGGTTTGCTGTATAAATTCTGCAACAAGAGAACGCAAGAGTTATTACTAAAACATTACCGAAATCTTGGGTTTGCAAATAGTGAATTCGTGTTTTGCAGGCCAAGTTTCAAAAATGTTATATATATATTGAAATTCATACAAATGCCAAAGAACATGATTTAAAAAGATTATCTCTAATGTTATAGAATACTACACAAACACAAATTTCTGACGCGACACCTGCCCGCTCCGTTTTCCCCGGAGCCGGACACGTCCCAGGCATGGGCGATCCGGTTCTCTGAAAGCGCCCTGCGGCGGCATACATGCTCTCTGCGCATTTTTTACACGTCGCCCTTTTGTCGATTATCATCAAGGACTGAGGCTCTGCCAGGATCCCCATCCTCGTGGAACAGGAGCCGTCCCTGTTTCAACACGGCATCGAATACATGATTGCCCGGCTCGGCACCCTGGCCGAGGTGGCACGGCTTTTGCTCAACATCAGCGTCATTTCCGTGTTCGAAGCGAGTGCCCATGTCCCCCGTGCCGGCAGTCCATTCCATCGGCGGCTATCAGATCTCGGATCGCGTGCTCGGCGCCGTCCGCGAGGCCAGCCAACGCACCGGGACCGACTTCGCCTACATGATGGCCAAGGCGGCGACCGAGAGCGCCTTCCAGCCGGACGCCCGGGCCGCCACCTCGAATGCCACCGGACTCTTCCAGTTCATCGACAGCACCTGGATTTCCATGGTGCATCGCTACGGCGAGCGCTATGGGCTGGGCGCGCAGGCCGCGCGGATCACGCCGGGGCCCGGAGGCGCGCTGTCAATCGCCGACCCGGCCGACCGGCGGGCGATCCTCGATCTCCGTCGCGACCCCCGGCTCTCGGCGCTGATGGCCGGCGAATATGCCAATGAGAACCGCGCCCATCTGGAGCAGGCCCTGCGCTCGCGGATCGGGCCGACCGAGCTCTATATGGCGCATTTCCTGGGCGCGCATGGCGGCGCCCGGTTCCTGGAGACGCTGCGGCAGGCCCCGGACACCCTCGGCGCCCAGCTCTTTCCGGCGGCGGCCGCGGCCAATCGCCCGGCCTTCTACGAGCGCGGCAGCGGCCGGCCGCTGACCGTCCGGGAGATCTACGGGGCCTTCGAACGGCGGGTGCAGCGGACCATGGCCATGGTCGGCGATATTCCCGGCGGTCCGCCGCCGCAGGCCGCCCCCACCGCCGCGAGCCCGCCGCCGACCGTCGCAGCACCCCGCGAGACCGGCAACGAGGTCCCCGGCGGACGCGGCTATTTCGCCGCCCGGCCCGCCCCGGCCAGCTTCTTCACCGCAGCGGCCCGCACAACCGCGCCGGAGCAGGGCTGGACACGTCCCGCGGCCGTCAACGAGCCGGCCGATCCCGTGCGGCCACACCCGCGCGCCGCCGCTCACCCGGCCTCGGCAGCCGGCCCCGGCGAACCGGCCGGCGGAGACGGCAGCGCGCCGCCGCCCGGCGGCCGGCAGCTGTCCCTGTGGGCGGTGCTCACCGCCTCGTCCTGAAACGCGGCGCCGGCTCCTAACCGCTCGGTAACCTTCCTTCGCTATAATGACTTTGAAGGATTTAACACCTAAAGGCGAAAGACCGGGCATGGCCGACGGGTCACGGGGAGGCGCGGCAGTCCGAAAGGGATCGGAGCCGGCGCGGATCAGCCAGATCACGCTGAACCAGCTGCTCGATGCGCATGAGCGCTATCGCACCGGCCAGCGCAACGGCAAGCGCCTTGTGCTGAATTTCGTCGATATCCGCCAGCTCGACCTGAGCAACCGCGATCTGAGCGAGGCGGAGATGGTGGGCACTTTGGCCGGCAATGCCAGCTTCAAGGCCTCCAGCATGGCCGGCGGCAATTTCTTCGGGGCCGACCTCAACGGCGTCGACATGCGCTTCGGCGACCTGTCGAACGCCGATCTGCGCGGCGCCAATCTCGCATGGAGCAATCTGGAGTCCGCCAACCTGTCGAAGGCCGACCTGCGCACCGGCTTCATTCTGATCCGCGACGAGCAGGGCAATCTGGTGCCCTCCCGCGAGCAGGAAAGCGAGATCACCGGCGTCAACCTTTCGAAGGCGAATCTGACCTCCGCCCGGCTGGGGCGGGCGCTCGGGCAGCAGACGAACCTTTCAAACGCCAATTTCACCAATGCCCGGCTCGCCAACGCCGACCTGTCGAATTCCGACCTGCGCGGGGCGGTGTTCAGCGGCGCCGACATGACCCACACCAATCTGCAGAACTGTATCCTGCACGGCGCGGTCCTGAGCGGAGCCCTGCTCAACCAGACCCAGCTCGAGGGCGCGGACCTGACTGCGGCGCATTTCAGCGCCTTCGACCTGTTCAAGGTCGACGTGACCAAGGCCACGCTGCCGCGCGCGCTCGACACGCTCAGCAAATCGATCCAGGACATCATCAAGCTGCACCTGACCTGGATCAACACGCTGGGCCGCGACGGGGTGCAGGCCGATCTCAGCCGCGTCGACCTGAGCGGCCAGGATCTCTCGGGCATCAACCTGTCGGCGGCGAACCTGACGCTCGCCAATCTCTCGCGCTGCCGGCTGAACGGCGCCCGGCTGAACCTGGCCGATCTGCGCGGGGTGATGGCGATCGACGCCGATTTCAGCGATGCGGAGCTGCGCGGGGTCAAGATGGACCAGGCGAACCTGCGGAACTGCAATCTCCGTTTCGCCAATTTCGCGCCGATGTCGGTCGGCAGCATGCTCGACTACAAGATCGGCGCCAGCCTGCGCGAGGCCAAGCTGGACGGCGCCGAGCTGGTGCAGGCCAATCTCTCGGGCGCCAACCTGTCCGAAGCGGTGCTGCTCAATGCCAATCTGCGGGGCGCCAATCTCGCCGATACCATCCTGCTCGATGCCCAGCTGACCGGGGCGGATCTGCGCGATACCAAGCTGGTCAACGCCGATACGCGCGGCACCATCGGCATGAAGCTTTAGACGCGGGCTCCGGCTCCGGCTCCGCGATCAAAAGGATCAAAAGGCAGGCCGCTGCGGCCAGTCGATCCGCGGCAGCCGCACCGGCACGCCCACCCCGCCGATCGTGACGCGCCGGTCTGCGATGCTCAGAGGCGCCCTGAGGGTGGCCAGGCCCTCCTCGTCCGGCGGCCCGGCCATCACCGTCAGCCCGACTCCGAACAGGGCCGCCTGGGTCGGCTGCAGCAGCCCGGCGGCCTGCAGGGACTGCAGCGTCTCCTGAAAGCCGCGGATTTCGGTGGTCAGGTCGGCCTCGGGCTGCAGGTCGCGGTCGAGCGTCACGGTGCCGCTGGCGACGGCCGACAGGGGTCCCCAGTCGAGCCTGAAGCGCTCGACCGTCACGAGGCCCCCCGCGTCCCGCCACAGCGCCAGCGCCGGTTCGCTGGGCCCGGGCGGCAAGGGGCCGGTGATCGCCGCGTCCAGGCTGACATGGTCGATGGTCGGGGCCAGCAGGCCGGCCGGCAACCCCGGCAGGTCGACCGTCCGGGCGGCCATGGCGACGACCAGCGGCGCGGCGGGCGACGGCGGCGGCGCCAGCTGCAGGCGGACCGACTCCGCCTCGACCAGCGCCGCGCCCGGCAGGTCGAGGGCGACGGTCTCCAGCACCAGCTCGGCCGCGTGCACCCGCCCGTCCATGGCCGCGCCGAGCGTGCCGCTGCCGCGTGCTGCGGTAAGCCGGACCGGCGCGACACCCTGCGGCGCCGGAACGGTGACCAGCAGGCCGCGCTCCAGCGACAGGCCGATGTCGGTCGGTGCCCAGACGGCGCTCTCCGCCACCGCCGCATCGCTGCGCACGACGACGCCGTCGGGGGTGCGCAGGGAGAAGTTCCGGACCTCCGTGACGAAGCCGAGCGGGAAGCCGGATACGGTCAGTTCGGCCGCCTCGAACCGGCCGCCCTGCGCCTCGAGGGCCGCCATGCGGGCGTCGACCTGGGTCCGGACCTGATCGGCACCATAGGACCAGAGACCGTAATAGCCCCCGATGAGAAGCACCGGCAGCGCGGCCAGGATGAGGCGGGATCGGCGCATGACTGGCAGTCTCCTGATTCGGGCCCGGCAGGGCCGGACGGGCCGGCGGTGGCCGGGCCTCCGGGCGCGGAGTGGATCACCGGTCCCGGCGAATTGCAACGCCAGTCCCGCGCCGCGAATTGGCAAAGGCGTCGCATTTGTGGTAGGCACCCCGCCCCATGAACCAGGTGCATGGCTTTTCGGACCAGGACCGGCCGGCGGACGAGGCAGACACGCTGCCGGGTCCGGACGACGCCGTCCGGCCTCCGCTGCCCGCTGAGGCTCCGGCTGCGGCTGCGGCTGCGGCTCCGGCTGCGGCTGCGGCTGCGGCTGCGGCCGAGACACCGCCGCGCGGCCGCACGGATTATGTGCCGGTCGCCGAGGGCGAGCCGCTCTGGGTGTTCGGCTATGGCTCGCTGATGTGGAACCCCGGCTTCCCCTATGACCAGGCTGAGCCGGCCCTGCTCTGGGGCTATCACCGCCGCTTCTGCGTCTATTCCTACCATTACCGCGGCACGCCGGAGCAGCCCGGCCTGGTGCTCGGGCTCGACCGCGGCGGCTCCTGCCGCGGCATGGCCTTTCGGGTGGCGCCGGCCGACGTCAAGCCGACCCTGGCCTATCTCTGGGACCGGGAGATGATCAGCTATGTCTACAAGCCCGCCTGGCTGCCGATCCGCCTCGCGGCCGGCCGGGTGCAGGCCTGCACCTTCGTCGCCGACCGCGGCCACGAACAATATTGCCGCGAGACCGGACTGGAAGCCATGGCCGCGGTGATCTGCAATGGGCGCGGCCGTAACGGCCCGAACTGCGACTATCTCTTCAACACGGTGCTGCACCTCGATGAACTCGGAATCCGGGACACGCCACTGCACCGCCTCGCCGCCATGGTCCGCGCCGCCTCCTAGGGGCGAGGGTCCGGGTCCTGACGGAGGAAACGGTCGCGGAGCGCGGCGCGCAGGGTGGCGACCGCCTCGGCCAGGGAGGGGCCGCCGCAGACGGTCAGGCGCTGCGGCAGCACCATCTGCATGGCCTCCGGCACCGCCCGGTCGAGCGCCGGATGCCGCAACAGGTCGCTGCCGACATCCGTAAGCGCGATATCCGCCCGGTCGAAGACGACGAGGTCGGGCGCGACGCGCACCAGCGACTCCATCGACAGCCGGCCGACCGCACCGATGCCGGCCTCGGTCGCGGCGTTTTCCAGCCCGGCAGCGGCGAAGATCCGGTCCATCAGCGTTTCGGTGCCGGCAGTGAAGCCGCGCCGCTGGTATTGCAGCGCCTGCAGCGGCGCGCCGTCCGCACCGCGGGCCACCGATCCTCCGTCCGCGGCGGCCAGGGCCGTGTCGAGCGCGGCGATCCAGCGCTCCGCCCGCCCGGGATGGCCGAGCGCCTCGGCCACCAGCCGGGTCTGGGCCCGCACATCGTCCCAGCTGTCGGCCGGCGCCAGGTCGATCACGCGGTAGCCGAGCCGCCGCAGCATCGCCCGGCTCTGCACCTTGGTGAAGGTGCCGGCCAGCACCAGGTCGGGGTCGAAGGCCAGAACCTCCTCGGCATTGCCGGCGGTGCGCGGATAGCGCCGGGCGCGGTCGGCGAAATAGGCCATGCCGGCATCCGCGGCGTAGAGGCTGAGCGCGGCGATCTGATCGGGGTCGGCCAGGGCCAGCAGATACTGGTCGGCGCAGACATTGATGGACACGACCCGCTCGGGCGGATCAGCCGCCGCGGCGAGTGGCAGCCCGGCGATCAGGGCCAGTGCGAGCGGCAAAGCCTGAAGGATGCGGCGCATGGACATGTCCGGGTGGTCGTAAACCGTGGCGAATAGGATATAACCCGCCTGAGATACGGCCAAACCCGGGCCGGGGGTGATCGCGTTCCATGACCTCTTCGCTTGCCGATGCGCGCCCGGCGGCCCGCCATGTGCGCATCCCGTCGCTCTATGCCGGCCTCGCCATCCTGCTGCTGCCGCTGATGCTGGCCTCCCTGTGCATCGGCGAGACCTCCTTTGCGCCCTGGACGGCTGCCGCCGCGCTCTGGGGCACCGGCAGCGAGTGGGTGGTCATCGTGGTGCAGGAGCTGCGCCTGCCGCGCACCCTGCTGGCCGCGGCGGTCGGCGGGATGCTCGGCCTGGGCGGCGCGGCGCTGCAGGGCCTGACCCGCAACCCGCTGGCCGAGCCCGGCCTGCTCGGCGCCTCGGGCGGCGCGGCGCTGGGCGCGGTGCTGGTGCTCTATTCCGGCCTGGCGGTGGTCAGCGACTGGCTGCTGCCGGCCGGCGCCGTCGCCGGGTCGCTGCTGGCGGTGTCGCTGCTGCTGGCGATCCTCAGCGTCGGAGCCAGCCCGCTCACCCTGATCCTCTGCGGCGTGGCGATCGGCAGCCTGTCCTCGGCGCTGGTGTCGCTGGCCGTCAACCTCTCGCCCAACCCCTTTGCGACGCTGGAGGTCAGCTTCTGGCTGCTCGGCTCGCTGGAGGACCGCAGCCTCGACCATGTGCTGCTGTCGCTGCCGCTGATCGCCGTCGGCGCGGCGCTGCTGCTGCGCTGCGGCACCGCCTTCGACGCCCTCACCCTGGGCGACGAAGGAGCCCGGGCGCTGGGCATCGACCTGAAGACCACCTACCGGCAGGTGGCGCTGGGGCTCGGGCTGGGCGTCGGCGGGGCGGTGGCGGTGTCCGGCACCATCGGCTTTGTCGGGCTGATCGTGCCGCACCTGTTGCGGCCTTTCGTCGGCCACCGGGCCGGCCGGCTGATGGTGCCGAGCGCCCTGGGCGGCGCCGTTCTGCTGCTGGCCGCCGATATCGCCGTGCGGGTGATCCCGACCGCCCAGACGCTGCGGCTGGGGGTGGTCACGGCGCTGCTCGGGGTGCCCTTCCTTCTGGCGCTGATCCTGCTCGGCCGCCGGCGTCTGGCCTGACGCCGGCCGGTGCGTCCGCCTCGTCCGCCCCGGCCGCCGCCGGCGGAACCGGCACGACGCCGAGCAGCCCGTCCTGCCGCACCAGGGCGAAGCGCAGGCCGAAGGCAGCCTCCAGCGCCCCGGCCTCGGCAATCGCATCCGGCGTGTCGAGGGCCAGCAGCCGCCCCTCGGCCAGCACGGCGATGCGATCGGCATAGCGCAGGGCCAGCGACAGATCGTGCATGATGGCCAGCACCGCCCGGCCGGAGCGGGCCAGGCGCTGCAGCAGGTCCATGACCCTGAGCGCGTGGACGGGGTCGAGTTCGGCCACCGGCTCGTCGGCCAGCACCACGTGCGGCTCGCCGGCCAGCACCCGGGCGAGATGCGCCCGCGCCTGCTCGCCGCCGGACAGCGTGTCGACCGGCCGGTCGGCAAGCCCGTTCAGCTCCATCGCCGTCAGCGCATGGGCGATCGCCTTGCCCGCCGGCCCGTCCGGTTCGGCATCCTCGCCCTGGCCGTCGCCATGCGGGATGCGGCCGAAGCCGACCAGATGCCGGACGCTGACCGGCCAGGCGCTGGCCGCCCGCTGCAGCAGCAGCCCGACCCGCCGCGCCCGCGCCCGCGCCGGCAGGCGGTGCAGGTCCGCCCCGTCCAGCCGCACCTGGCCATCCGTCGGCGTCAAAAGCCCGGACAGGCAATGCATCAGCGT
Source organism: Alphaproteobacteria bacterium (assembly GCA_009909005.1). GTDB lineage: Bacteria > Pseudomonadota > Alphaproteobacteria > DSM-16000 > Inquilinaceae > JAAAOG01. The sequence goes on from JAAAOG010000064.1 coordinate 93,487, forward strand.
CGACTTGCCGGAGCCGTTCGGCCCGACCAGCACCAGCAATTCGCCGGCACCGACGGCCAGGTCGATGCCGGTCAGGGCGAAGTCGCGCCGCCGCCGCAGCGACAGATTGACGGCTTCCAGAGTGCAGCTGCTCAAGACGCGGCTCTTTCCAATGGGACCTGCCGGCAATGTGCCCCGATCCGCCCGCGGCGCAAGCACCCGATCGCCCTTACGAAGCGCCCAAATGAAAACTAAGTAAAAGAGTGCTATAGTATGCGGCCAGGAACACGAATACTATTAACTGTTGACGAAGCAATAATTAAGAAATTCATTTTGATAAATATACCTATTGACGACTCTTTTCGAAATTCCAACTTAAAAATATAACGGTGTTCGGTAATCATCCAGTGGTTACGTCCGAGATTCGCGCCGCTGGTGCTTATTGTCCACACGTTACCGCTCTTTTGAGAGTGCCTTCTGAAGAGATGGAGGATCCTATGTCCACAATGGCCGAAAATGGGACCAACGCGGAAACCAACGCAGCGATGCCAGACAGTGACATCACAAATAAAATTGGGAAGAGGGTTGCTATTTTACTCATTTTCTTAATTGGTTATTCTGTAATTTGCTTTCATTTTTTGGGAAGTATTTATACCACTTGCGAAAATAACGTGACCTGCCAAATTTTTTCTTTTGTTCTTATATTTCTAGCATGGTCAGCATTTTTTGTTGTGTTTTGGGCTTTATTTGTTTATGCCGAAAATCGTAGTCTATTGAATAACAATAACACAGGCAGCGCACACGCGCTATATCATGATTTGGCAAAACATCACTTCAAATTTACCCAGATTTGGTTTTCTATTGCTATCGCCGTGTTCCTTGGTGGCGTGGTATATGGCATGTTCCACCTGGGTTCGTATATCTTCCCAGGCATTCTGCCACCGCCCGAGACTGCCCCCCAACCCTCACCATCCATCAGTTTTTGTGCTCCATAGGGGCGGCAGCGGCAGGGCGTTGAGTATGAGGCGGGCGATGCGTCGGAGTCCTCTGGTGAAGAACGACGTTCTG
>JAAAOG010000141.1 GCA_009909005.1 Alphaproteobacteria bacterium
CTGACCCGCAACACCGTCGTCGCCGCAATCAACCCGGACCACCCGTTCACCATCACCGCGAGGCCCACACCACTTCAGCAAAAAGCCTTCGACCTCCTCGGCGTTACCCACGAATGTACCCAGTAAACCATCCCCCTTCGCATGCACCAGGCAGCGAAATCAATGCCTTATGCTCTCCAACAGTAAAAAGTTCCGCTTAGGCCCGCGACAAGAACATTATTCGAAGACAAACGAAGAAAACTAACAATAAAATTTGCAAGCTGCAATGGTCTTTTGAGTGCAAGCCTGCTCGTTATTAAGTAGTCAAATACGCAAATCTTGGGCTCGCGCCACCCAAGAGCTCATCAAATAATGACGAGCGGATCCGCTTTTTGCACGCCTCCTGACAGCCTTTGCAAGAAGGCATGAATCTAAATGTACTCGAATTTAGATACAGTAACTAGACTAGCCTTTGGAAATCTTGAAAACTCTCATCGAAAAGCAAAATACTAATATCTATCGCAATCCATTTCTTTGACGACATCCAAGACTCCACATGCCTTAATAATCCTGATACATTACAACTCAAATTTTGACAACTGTTCCAGTACTTAAGTAGTCGGGTCGTATTGAACGACAAAGTCTATTTCTTGCTTTATTTCTTTAGGTCGCCCTTTCAAAATGTATGTGCAATAAAGTCTTTTTACCTCTTCTGAAACCCCTTGGTCTCTATGGACAGAATAGATGATTACTTGCCTATCTCTATAACCTCTGTTTCTTGCCTGAAATGCAAGATACAACCCAGGATATTTAATATAGAGATTTCCACGTTTCTTAACATCCGCATCTACCGGAGGCATCACTGGAATATTCAAGTCTATAATCAACGCACGATAAATACCAGAAAGAATAAAATTCAAACCTTCATTCAGTGTATCCGCTGTTTCAACTTCAAATTTCTTACTTTCCAGATAATCAACCATCCACCACATGTTGTGTAGTTCGTCATCAATTATAACTATTTTGTTGGGCTCTGTAGTCTTCGCCATGTCTCGTGCCTCTCTAGCCTGCCTCTCCATGTGGTAACCTTATCAAGAATTCGATACCGTTCTGCATAAACGGCTGAATAGAAAAAGTCCCATTATGGACATCCTCGACGATACGTTTGCAAATATAAAGACCAAGCCCGGTTCCAGAAGAAACCATTTGGCGGGCGTTATCACCGCGAAAGCCTAATTCACAAATGTGCTCCATATCTTGATGCGAAATTGGGTATTTTGAACGACCTCTGATCCTGATCATAGCATTATTAGTTTTGGACTGAACCCATTGCTCTATTTCAACAGTCGTGCTTGCTTCCCCGTATTTGATACAATTGTCAAGAATATTCATAACAAGTTGTCTAATAAGTTCATGATGCCCGAGAACACGATTTTGTGTCTCCCGATCTTTCAATTCAATTTCTACATTCTTACTTTTTCCATCCTCTTGATAAAACATCGCAGATTCAATTATAACTTGTGGCAACACAGTAATTCTTTTCTCATTCTGAGTCATTGGACGGAAACCCTGTGACAAGAAGGCCAAATTTCTAATAAGAGTTATGCATTGTTCCAATTGCGCTCGGGCAGCCCGAAGTCGTTGTTGTCGTCGATGCGGCTCGACAATCGCTCCCTCTGACAAATTATCTAAAGTCCCCGCAACTCCATTAAGCGGATTCACAACCTGATGCACAAAATTCGATAGAAGCGCCAAATCAATCCCAGCTTCCTCTAGCGTTCGTTGATCACTCCCCATTTTTAACTCCAAGGCTCTCCCTTGATCGATACAAAAAAGATAAGCAAACAGATAAATCTACAGCACCTTCTTCTCTTAAGTCAAGGTCTCCCCATAAACTGACAAGCGACAAAAGGTCGTACGCGGCACCGAGAACGTTATGTTTTGGTGAGATGCAGCTTAAGGTAAAGCCAGCCTCGCTAAAGCTCACTTTCATCCGTTGCGACTGGGTAATGTACCTAAGTGTTGCGCATATAGCCCTCAAGGCCAACTCATCAGTTTCATAAGAGTGCGTATCAAAATCAACCCACTCAAATAAGGCAGGATTTTTTGCAAAATGGTTTCTAGCAAACTTTCCATAAAAAGCAATATCATCGATCCGTTTTGCAAATAATTCAGAGAGTGTGGCAGACGCTTCAAGCCCACCGATAAAATCTCCTCCAAATTTATAGGAAGCATATGCAGATTGAGAAATCTTTGAAATCTCTAGACCGAGACTTTGAATTTCTCTTATGCCTGAAAACTTCATATCTCTTAATCCATATTTTGCTCCGACCAAGGGATAAATATTGAGCAAATGATCAAGCTCATATCCTCTCCATACTCTAACACTCGGCATCCTGTGGCCAACATTCCATTTCTTTATGGCGCTTTCGCATTGCGGTGAGGGGTTCGAATTAGTAACGATTAAAAGGTAGTCTGCATTATTAGCATCTCCAAAAGAAATTTTGCTCCAAATTGTGGGCCAATCAATGCTCGCTTTATAGCGCTTGCACTCAATATACCATCGCTGGATTTCTTCGTATCCACTAAAATCCTTTCTATATACTTGCCCTTCTATATCTCTGCCTCCATCAGCGCCTGGTGTACGCCAGACTAACTGTCGCATCCCTGCAGACTGCAATATATCATAGGTTAAATTTTCAAATTGATCTGCGGAAAGTTCATCGATTTGGCGTAATGTTGTTGTCATCTTTTACCTCTTCACCGTCATTGGCCTTCGGCCTGGCCATGTCGACCGTGCTGGTCCTGCTGCTGCTCCCGTCGACCTACGCCATCCTGCACGATTTCCACCTCACCAGCCTGGCAAGGGAGGAGGCGGTGGGGTGAGGAATTGGGCCGGTGACGATTGGCTTATGGCAACCGGGCCGCTGCTCGAAGTTTTGCGACATAGCCGTCATAGTCCAAGGGACAGTCGATCAATGCGATACAGTCCTCGGTCGGTAACCAGGCTCAACAGATCGGCCTTGAGTGCCTTCGCGTCTGTGTAAAGGGCATCATCGTCTTCGCAGGCGATTTCGGTCCAGAGAATGTCGAACTCGGTGAGGGCATCCGTGATGGCGTCGGCGACGGAGCTGCCCACGCCATGGATCGAAAACCGATGGTTGACGGCGAAGAGGTCGAACCATCCTCGCCGATTGTGATCTCCAGGCCGAAATCGTCCGTCAGCCGATAATGGACATGCGGCAGCCGGATCTCCCGCATGCGCCGTATCGCCTTGTCGTTTTGCGCTGCCATAAGCCATATCCTGCTGTCATCGTTCCATAGTGCGGCCTTCCGGCTGTGTCTTCAATGGCTCAGCGAGCCGACCGCCACCTTGAAAAATATCGCTTCTACTGTCGGAGGGACGTTGCGGTCGGCGAGGACGCCGACCCTCCAACCCCTTATCATTGACACGGCAGGACGAGGGGCTTCCGCGGGTGGGGTGGCGGTGGTAGAGGGGTGAAGGCGGACGGGGGCGGAGGAGCCGGCATCATGGTCCGGATTGGAATTCGGCTGTTGCTGGCGACCGTGCTGGCCGCGGTGCTGTCCGCTGTGCTGTCCGCTGTGCTGATAGGGGGCCTGTCGGCGCCGGCCGGGGGCCAGCTGCCGGGCCTTCCGGGCCAGCCCGCCGCTACAGGCGCGGCCGAGGGGCCGGGCGACGGGGCGGCCGGTCCCCCGGGCACCGCCCCGGACGCAGCGGCGCAACCCGCCGATCCGGCCGACATCGCCGAATTCATAAGGCTGCTGGGCGATCCGGGCCTCCGCGCCTGGCTGGAAGAGCAGGCCGCGGCGGGGGAAGCGGAGACGGCCGCGGCCCCGGCGGCCGGCGGCTCGTTCAGCGCCTATCTGCATGACTCGCTGGAGCGGTTGCGCGGCAATGTCCAGGCGCTGACCGCCGGCCTCGCCGCCTTGCCTGCGGAGCTCGACCGGGCGCAGGCCATCTGGGCGCTGGAAATGCCGGAGGCCCGCACCCTCCGCTCGCTGCTTCTGGTCGGTCTGTTCCTCGCCATCGGCATCATCGCCGAAGCGCTCTATTGGTGGCTGACCCGGGACCTGCGCCAACGGATCACCGCCGCCCCGGCGGCCGCGCCGGCCGCCCGGCTGTCGCGCACGGCCCTGCGCCTCGGCATCAACGGGCTGGCGGTGGGGGTGTTCGCGATGGCCTCGCTGGGCGCCTTCCTGGCCTTCGACTGGCCGCCGATCGTCCGGCTGTTCATCATCAGCCTGCTCGGCGCCTTCGTCATCGTGCGGCTGATCAACGCCCTGTCGGTCTTCCTGTTCGCGCCGCTGATCCCGACCCTGCGCCTGGTGCCGCTGGAGAGCGCCGATGCCCGCTATCTGCACACCCGGCTTCTGGCCCTGGCGGTGCTGGTCGCGTTCGGAGCCCTGGCCGGCGGGGCGCTGGAGGCGCTCGGCTTTCTGCCGCAGAGCCGCCCGGTGCTCGGGGCGCTCCTCGGCCTTGCGGTGGCGCTGCTGCTGATCGCCATGGTCTGGGAGCGGCGGCAGGACATCGCGCACCTGCTGCTGCGCGGCAGCGGCAAGGAGACGGGCGAGCAGCGCATTCAGGCCGGACTGGTCGCACTGCTGCCCTGGTTCGCCACCCTCTACGTGCTGACGATCTGGGCGCTCTGGGTGATCGGCGCCCGCGGGGTCATGTGGCTGCTGCTGCTCCTGGTGCTCCTGCCGGCGGCCGATCGCGCCGGCCGCTGGGCCATCGCCGCGCTGTTCGCGCATCCGCACAGGCCCGCCCAGGAGGGCGAGAAGGAGGAGGCCGACCGGCCCGAGCAGAGCCCCTTCGTGCCGGTGCTGCAGCGGACCTATCGGGTGGTGCTGGTCATCCTCGCCATGCTGATCCTGGCGGCCGCGTTCCGGCTGGAATGGTGGACCTGGACCGACAGCGCCTCGCCGGCCGCCGCGGTGCTGCGGGCGGTCTTCAACATCGTGGTGACGCTGCTGCTCGCCGACCTCGCCTGGTCGCTCGCGCGCACCGCCATCGACCGCAAGCTGCAGGCGCTCGCCCCGGCCGGGGCGGCCGAGGCCGGCGCCCATGCCGATGCCGGCGGCGAGGGTGGCGGCACGGCCGGCCCGCACGCGCGGCTGCAGACACTGCTGCCGCTGGTGCGGAAATTTATCCTCGGCGTGCTGGTGGTGATGGTGGCGCTGATCGTGCTGTCGGCGCTGGGCGTCGATATCGGACCGCTGCTGGCCGGTGCCGGCGTCGTCGGCCTGGCCATCGGCTTCGGCGCTCAGGCGCTGGTCCGCGATATCGTCGCCGGCATCTTCTTCCTGATCGACGACGCCTTCCGGGTCGGCGAATACATCGAGATCGGCGAGCTGCGCGGCACCGTCGAAGGCATTTCCATCCGCTCGCTGCGGCTGCGCCACCATCGCGGCGCCGTCCACACCATCCCCTTCGGCGAAATGACCTCGGTGACGAACTACAGCCGCGACTGGGTGATCATGAAGCTGGAGTTCCGCATCCCCTTCGAGACCGATCTCGCCAAGGTGAAAAAGCTGGTCAAGGACCTCGGCAAGGAGCTGCTCAAGGACCCGACCATCGGCCACAGCTTTCTGGAGCCGCTGAAATCCCAGGGCGTGCGGCGCTGGGAGGAGTTCAACATGGTCCTGGGCGTCAAGTTCATGGCCAGGCCCGGCGAGCAATGGCTGATCCGCCGCGAGGTCTATCAGCGGCTGCGCGACCGCTTCCGCGAGAACGGCATCGAATTCGCCAGCCGCGACGTCCAGGTGCGGGTCTCGCAAAAGGCGACGCCGGAGGATATCGAAGAGGCGGTACAGGGCGCGGCCATCGAGGCGGTGGGCCCCCCGCAGCCGGACAAACCGTCGCCGGCCGCCGGGTAACGGATTTTCCGATTGATTTCCGATGGATTTGTCTGGTGGGCGCGGCTGGGATTGAACCAGCGACCCCTACGATGTCAACGTAGTGCTCTCCCGCTGAGCTACGCGCCCCCACCAAAGCCGGTTACATAGCACCCGAGCCGCAGCCGCACAAGCCTCCCCGGCGGCGCGGCGTCACTCGTCCGTCTCGGGCAGCAGGGCACGCAGGGCCCGCAGCTCCGTCAGCATGGCGCGCAACTCCGCCCGCACGTCGTCGGACATCTCCGGCCCCGCCGACTCGGCCTCGGGGCTGTCGAGGGGCAGCTCCGCCGGCTCCGGCTCGGCCTCCCCGCGGCCCTCGCCCTCGCCGGCGACGGCGGCGGCGGCCCGGCCCTCCCGCAGCAGCTTCTGCACCCCCTTGATGGTGTAGCCTTCCTCGTAGAGGAGCTTCTGGATGCGGCGCAGCAGCACCACATCCTCGGGCCGGTAATAGCGCCGGCCGCCGCCGCGCTTGAGCGGGCGGACCTGGGCGAAGCGGCTTTCCCAGAAGCGCAGGACATGCTGCGGGACGTTGAGGTCTTCGGAGACTTCGCTGATCGTCCGATAGGCCGTCGGCGATTTGGTGAGCGGCCGGGCGCGGCCGTTCGAGTCCGCCGGATCGGCCATGATCACGCGTTGTCCTCGCCGTCGACCGTCTCGACGCCGTTGATGCGGTCCTTCAGCACGTGCGAGGCGCGGAACACCAGGACCCGGCGCGGCAGGATCGGCACCTCTTCTCCGGTCTTCGGGTTGCGGCCGATGCGTTCCCCCTTCTCGCGGACCGAGAAGCTGCCGAAGGACGAGATCTTGACGCTCTCGCCACGCTCCAGCGCGGTGGAGATCTCTTCCAGGACCGTCTCGACCAGATCGGCCGACTCGTTCCTGGAGAGGCCGACCTCCTGATAGACGACCTCGCTCAGCTGCGCTCTCGTGACGGTTTCTGCCATGGCAGCAGCCCTATTTCGGCCACAACTCTGCGGACCGTACCCCTTGGGCCAAGAACCCGTCAATATCAAAGAGTTGGCAGACCGTTCGCAATGCAATGGAAAAGCCGGCGTCACAGGCGCCCCGGCTCACCAGCGGACCAGCGCCGCCCCCCAGGAAAACCCGCCGCCGATCGCCTCCATCAGCACCAGGTCGCCGGCCTTGATCCGGCCGTCGCCGACCGCCTCGTCCAGCGCCAGCGGGATCGACGCCGCCGAGGTGTTGGCATGCCGGTCGACGGTGACCACCACCCGCTCCGCCGGAACGCCGAGCTTCCTGGCCACGCCGTCGATGATCCGCTTGTTGGCCTGATGCGGCACCAACCAGGAGATGTCCGCCGGCGTCAGGCCGTGGGCCGCCAGCGCCTCTTCGGCGACGCCGGAGAGATTGGTGACGGCGTGCTTGAAGACCTCCCGCCCGTTCATCCGCACATGCCCGGCCGTGCCCGTGGTCGAGACGCCGCCATCGACATAGAGCAGATCGTAATGCCGGCCGTCGGAATGCAGATGCGTCGAGAGAATGCCGGCCCCGGCTCCGGTTCCGCTGCCGTTCTCCCCTTCGACCGCGCTCAGCACCACCGCGCCGGCGCCGTCGCCGAACAGGACGCAGGTGCCACGATCTTCCCAGTCGAGGATGCGCGAATACACCTCGGCGCCGATCACCACGCCGGTGCGGCACTGGCCGGTCCGGATGAAGTTGTCGGCAACCGACAGGGCGAAGATGAAGCCCGAACAGACCGACTGGACGTCGAAGGCCATGCCGCGGGTCATGCCGAGCGCCGCCTGCACCCGGGCCGCCGTCGCCGGGAAGGTGTTGTCGGGCGTGGTGGTGGCCAGCACGATGAAATCCAGCCCGGTCGCCGGGTCGACTCCGGCGCTGGCCAGCGCGGCCCGCGCCGCCTCCCGCGCCAGATCGGCGCAACGCTGATCCTTGGCGGCGATCCGCCGTTCCCGAATCCCGGTACGCTGCACCACCCAGTCATCGGTGGTGTCGACGGACGCCCCGAGCTCGGCATTGGTGACCACCCGTTCGGGCAAATAGCTGCCGCACCCGATAATCCGCGACCGGCGAAGGCTCATCCCGTCAGGACTCCGCGGCGGCGCGGCACCCCGCCATTGATCACGTCGCCGAACCGGGCGAGTTCGGCTTTCACCTTGTCGTTGAAGCCCTGCTTGACCAGGTCGACGGCCACGTCGATGGCATGGGAGAAGCCCTTGGCGTCGGTGCCGCCATGGCTCTTGACGCAGATGCCGCCCAGCCCGAGGAACATCGCGCCGTTATAGCGGCGCGGGTCGCTGCGCTTGCGCAGCTTCTGGAAGGCGCCATGGGCGAAGAGATAGCCGATTCGTGCCACGATCGAGGATTTGAAGGTGCGGCGCAGCCACTCCGTATAGAGCCGCGCGGTGCCCTCGGCGGTCTTCAGGGCGACATTGCCGGTGAAGCCGTCCGTCACCACGACGTCGACCGTCCCGGCCGGGATGTCGTCGCCCTCGACAAAGCCGTGGAAGGTGCCCGGCAGTTCCATCGTCCGCAGCTCGGCCGCCGCCGCCTTGATGACCTCGTTGCCCTTCAGCTCCTCCGAGCCGACATTCAGCACGCCGACCGAGGGCTTGACCAGGCCCAGTACCGCCTTGCCGAACAGCGAGCCCATAATCGCGAACTGGACCAGATGCTCCGGCCGGCATTCGAGATTGGCGCCCAGGTCGAGCATCACCGTTTCGCCCCGCAGGGTGGGGAAGAAGGAGGCGATGGCCGGCCGGTCGATGCCGGGCAGCGTCTTCAGGACGAATTTGGCCATGGCCATCAGGGCGCCGGTATTGCCGGCGGACACCACGCACTGCGCATCGCCGGCGCCGACCGCATCGATGGCGAGCCGCATGCTCGACTGCTTCTGGGTCCGCAAGGCCACGGCGGGCCGGGCATCGTCGGTGACCCGATCGGTCGTGTGGCTGATGGTGCAGACACGGCTGAGCCGCGGGCGCCTCTTCAGCAGCGGGCGAATCCGCTCCTCGTCTCCAAAGACGAGGAACTGCACATCGGGATGATGCTGGCGCGCAATTTCTGCGCCCGCCACCACCATGCCGGGCGCGCTGTCGCCACCCATGGCATCGAGGGCAATGACCAGGGGTTCGCCCGAAGCGTGGGCCGCCGCGTCCCTGGCACCGGGCCGCGTGAGGGTCATCGGGTCTCGGGTCTCACGCCTCGGAGGTGGTCTGCACCACCTCACGGTTGTTGTAGTGACCGCAGGCACCGCAAATATGATGCGGGCGCTTGAGTTCGCCGCAGGACGGGCACTCGACATAGCTCGCGGGCGTCAGCGCATGATGCGCCCGCCGCATGTCCCGCCGCGACTTCGACGTCTTTTTCTTTGGCACAGCCATGGTGCAATACTCTCAATCTACGAAGGGATCCCAATGAGCGCCCGTACGCTCCTGGGATCTAGGAGATTCGCGCCGCGGGGGCAAGCGCGATGACGCCCGGGCTCAGGATCGGGTGCGGCCGGCCTTCAAGACTGCCAGCGCCGCGAACGGTCCGCCCTTCGGCTCCGCATCGTCGTCCACCGCGTCGCCGCCCGGCGCCGCATCGTCGTCCACCGCGTCGCCGTCCGGCGCCGCCTCGTCGTCCACCGCATCGCCGCCCGGCGCCGCATCGTCGTCCACCGCGTCGCCGCCCGGCGCCGCATCGTCGTCCACCGCGTCGCCGCCCGGCGCCGCTACATTGCCGATCCCGACCGCAGCGCCCGGCGCCCGCGGGAACGGCTCGAGCGCCAAGTAGAAGTACTGCGCGACCGCTTCGCCGACGTCAACCGTTTCGCCGGTCAGAGGCTCGATATCCTCGCCTTCCAGCTCGCATTCGACCTCTTCCTCCGCCGCGGCGGTGGCGCCGGCCTCGGCCGACCGGCGCGCGAAACGCAGCGAAAAATCCTCGGCGACGGCCGCTGCAAAGGGCTCCAGGGTAACGGCGCAGTCCCGCGTCACCGTCGCGTCGATATGGCCGCTGAGCCGGACATCGCCCTGTCCTGCTTCGCGGCTGAGCCGCAAGGTTGCGGCCAGACGCTCCAGGCCGACCAGCCCGAAACGCCGGGCCAGGGCCTGGCGCTCCTCCGGCTCGGCCTCGACGGCAAGATCGACGACGCCGCGGTTGAGCCGGGACAGCGGCACAAGACGGCTGAATTCCGGATGCCGGTCCGCAGGCCTCATGCCGTATTTTCCGCTCCGGTCAGGGCGGCCGTCTCACGATGCGGCGCGCAAGCCGTCGCATTATCTGCCGGCGCGAAGGCGGCCTCGCCCTTGAGGAAAGACGCCACCGGCTGTCCGGCCAGCGCGTCGGCCTGGCCGCGGATATAGCGCGCCAGGGCCGCCACCGCGTCCTCCGGCGGTTCCACGGGCGGATAGACATTGCGCAGCAGAGCGTCGCGCAGGGCGCCGTCCGCCGGCGCTTCCAGCGCCCGCTCATAGGCAACGACGCGGCCGTAAAAGCCCTTGGCCAGCGCCTTGACCTTTTTGCCGACACTGAGATCGCCGACGCCCATCTCGCGGAGTGACATGTCCACATCGGCGAACATGTGGTCGAAAAGAGCCTGGCAGAAAGCCTCGGATCGCGCGTCCTCCCGCTTCAACCGGCGGAAGACCAGGAAGGCGTGGATGACGATCATGTCAAAGCGGCCGAGCAGCGTATCCGGCACGGCAAAATCGGTGTAGAACACAGGCTGTCGCGACTGTGCAACGATCCGGCGATAAAGCGCGTCGACGGACCGGTCATCGGTTCGCCGGCCGAAGAGATGGCTGAACACGGGCACGAGGCTCCCGAATCGGCAGAGGGGCGGCAGCGCCGCCCGGGTTTCAGCCGATAAGATGGCGCCGCGGCTTGACCGGATCAATTCGCGGCGCCAGAAATTGCCGGGGGCGGGACGCGGAAGCCCGCCGGTCATGCCAACAGGACACGCATGCGCATTTTTCCCCGCCGCCGCGCCGGCCTTCTTCTCTGCCTCAGCGCCGCGGCCCTTCTCGCCTGCAGCCCGGTCGTCGAGACCCGCGGTTTCCTGGTCGATGACGAGCGGCTCGCCGGGATCGAGCCCGGCCGGACCACCGCCCGCGAGGTCGTCGGCCGGCTCGGCACGCCGACCAGCGTCGCGCCCTTCGATGACCGCACCTGGTACTATATCGGCCAGCGCACCGAAAAAGTGGCCTTCTTCGCGCCGGAAGTCACCGAGCGCCGAATCCTGGTCATGCAGTTCGACGAGACCGGGATGCTGCAGGAGATGGACGAGCTGAGCGAAGAGGACGGCCAGACGGTCGCGCTGGTCGACCGCGAGACCCCGACGCTGGGCCGGCGCATGACCTTCCTCGAACAGGTGATCGGCAATCTCGGCCGCTTCGAAGGCCAGAACTAGAGCAGGACCGCACTGAGCGGACTCGTTCCAATGCTGTGAGGGCTACGGGCCGGGTTTGTCGAACAGGGCTGCTGCCCGCCCGATGCGCCCGACCCGTTCGGTCTCATTCCGGAAGAGCGGCTGATGCCGCCCTTTGTCAGCCCATGATCATATCGTCGCTGAAGAACGGCCGGTCGGCATCGGTCGCTTCGCCGGTGATGAACAGCTGTGCCAGCTCATAGGCGCCGGCGCCGGCCTCGCGGCCCAGCGCCCGCCCGTTGACGTCGCCCTCCGTGAAGTGGATGCCGCCATAGAGCCGCGACAGGCCCGCCTCGTCCGCGGCGTCCGAAAAGGTCGGCCATTCGAGCGTCGTTTCCTCGGCCGGCACGCCGGTCTCGAACTGGGTGGAGCCGGGGGCAAAGGTGACGAAGCCGCCGAAATCGTCGCTGCCGGTGAACAGCCGCAGCACTTCCGCCCCCGCGGCGCTGAAGCCGGAATGGCCGGAGGTGTATTCGGCGAAAGGCGGCGAGGTGTCGGCAAAGGGCCGCTGGAAGGTGTCGAAATTCTCGGCCAGGATCGTCCTTGTGCCGAGCCCTTCAAGGGTCTCCGGATCGAAGCCGCCGAAGGCCTCGATGACATAGCCGGTTTCGCCGGTCAGCTCGTCCTCGCCTTCCTCGCCGATCAGGCCAAGCTCGCCAAGGTCGCGGATGGCGCGGACCGGCCGGGCATAGTCGTAGAAGACCTTGGCCTCCCAGGTGGCAATGCCGGAATCGAACACCGCATTGCCCATGGCCAGGAAAAGCTGCGCGTCCTGGTCGAGCGTGTGGTCGTCGCGCGCCGAGACGAACTGGCCGAAGGTCATGAACGTGCCCGGCGGGAAGGCGGTGCCGCCGCCATCCTCCCAGAACTCGGCGATGATTTTCTGCTCGTCGGTCAGGCCGGCGTTGAAGTCGATGACCTGTTGCGCCTGATCGATGAAGCCGGGATTGATCACCGTGCCGATCAGGTCCTTGGAGACGAGAACGTCTTCGCCGGCAGGGACCGGCTCGCCATCGATCGTGATGGGGGCGGAGACGGTGATCGTCCCGTCGTCGAAATTCAGGACCGAGCCGGCAAAGGCTTCGGTGAAGAAGGGCTGCGGCGGCGGCGGCCGGATCGGTTCGAAGTCGGTGCTGCCGTCCGCCGTCTCCGGCAGGGCGAAGCTCTCGACGCCCGGCCATTGCGGCGTCAGGAAGGACTGCTCGGGGTCGGTGTCCTCCGGATCGATCGGCACGTTCTCCGGCGTCCAGCGGGTGATGTCGTTGATTTCCAGAGGATTCGGGTTGACCGGCGTGTAGTCCACCGTCTCGTTCGAGCCATCGTTCGACCGCAGGGCCAGGAGGTCTTCGGCCGCGTCGATGCCGATCGCCGCTTCCGGGCTGTCGTCATCCTCCAGAGAATAGCCCAGGCGCTGTTCATGGACGGTGGCGAACAGGTCGCCCTGGTCGGGGAACAGGTCCTGCAGCACCGTCAGGGCGGCGAAGCTCATCGCCTTGGCCTTGTTGTCGTCGGTGTTGACGGCCTCGGCCTCCAGCCCGGCATTGTCGCCCTCCTGGTCGAAGGACACCCGCACCGCCGTGTCGTCATAGCTTGCCCAGGCGTCGTACATCGCCGTGTGCACCATGGCATAGGCGCGCGAGGCGACGGTCGGGCCGACCGGCACCTCTTCGGTGTCGATGACCGCCTGCTGTACCGTCCGGTCCCAGACGACGCTGATGGTCGGGTCGGTGTCGTTGACGGTCACCACCTGGGTGCCGCCGCCGACCTGGATGAACGGCACGGCGGCCTCGGGCCCGAAAGCTTCTTCCAGTTCGGCGAAGGTGAAGGACCGGTCGTCGAAGCGAAGAACGTCGAATCGGCCGAGACTGATAAAATCTCCGGTGAAGCGGCCGATCAGCAGCGCCCCTTGGTCATCGACCTCGACGTCGAACTCCCCGGCATTGCCGTCGAGGGTGATCTGGCCGAGGTTGGTCGGCTCGATCCCGCCAGCCACCGGAATGGCGAGCCGGCCTTCGGCGGCGCCGTAAGCAATGAAATGGATGAGCGGGTTGATGCCGGCGTCCGCGACGTCGCTGTTCGCCGCCAGGTAGGCCTCGCCGTCGAACAGGGCGGAAGGCAAAAGGCCTTGCTCCCAGCCCACTGTGTCGTAATGGCCCCAGGCCGTGACCTCGCCCCGATCGACCGCCGCCGCGACATCGGGGTTGGCTGCCAGATAAGCGTCCTCGTCAAAAAGCCGTTCGCGCAAGGGGTTGGGATCGCGCCCTTCCGCCTGGCCGAACATTTCATAGTGCTCGGCCGCCGTGATTGCGCCGGCGGCCACGGCTTCCGCCACATCCGGATTTGCCGACAGGTAAAAGTCCTCGTCGAAAGGCCCCGCACCGCCGCCCGTTCGCCCCAATGTCAGACCGTCGATGAAACCCAGAACGTCCACATCTTCGAATTTATCGCTTTCGTCCCCGATGGTGACGGTTACGCAGTCGGCGTTGCGCACGATGTCGGCTTCGTCGAATGCTTTGATATAGAGCGCGACATCCACACCGGCCGTGCCCGGAATCTTCTCGATTTCATCCATAGTCTTTCCTCCCTCTTCTTTCCTGCCGGCATGACCCCGACGCGTGAGCGCCCGACCAGCCGAATCGCAAAACGGGTGCGTACCAATGTCGCATCAGGTTGGCAATGCAAAGGGACTACCGATCACGGAAATATTTTTCTTGACTTGTTGTCATTTATTTCCTGCGGGACGAGTCAATGGCTGCACAGCGAAATCGCTGTGAATTTTTTGTCAGTAAAGTTCTGTCAAATACTCCAAGTAAGGTCCGGGCGAAAGGAGGCCGATGGCCCGGCATCCCCTAGTCAAGAATGTGGGTTTGGCGGTGCCGATTATGCAACCGGGCTGTCAAAGCCCGGGGCACAGTCTCGGAATGCGCGCCGCCTGCCGTCCCCGAATAAGATGATATGAGCAACCTTATTTGTAATATTTGCGGAACGCGGGCTTCCGCTTTTCCTGGAAGGCCTTGACCCCTTCGCGGGATTCTTCCGTCTGATAGAACATCCGCACCTGATGGAGCCCCATGCCGGCGATGCCGGCGATATTGGCGCTGTCGGCATTGAAGGAGCGCTTGGCGATCGCCAGGGCCGTCGGGCTCATCGCCAAAATCTCGGCACACCATTGGTCGACCTCGTCGTCCAACCGGTCGTCCGGCACGGCGCGGTTGGCCAGGCCCATCTCGACCGCCTGCTGCGCCGAGTAGCGCCGGCAGAGATACCAGACCTCGCGCGCCTTCTTCTCGCCGATGCAGCGGGCCATGTATGCGGTGCCGAAGCCCGGGTCGACCGAGCCGACCTTCGGCCCGACCTGGCCGAACACCGCGCTCTCGGCCGCCAGCGTCAGGTCGCAGATCAATGCCAGCACATGGCCGCCGCCGATGGCATAGCCGCGCACCTTGGCGATCACCGGCTTGGGCACCTCGCGGATGATGGTCTGCATCTCTTCCAGCGGCAGGCCGATCACCCCGCGACCGTCATACTGGCCGTCATGGGCGGACTGGTCGCCGCCGGTGCAAAAGGCGCGGGTGCCCGCTCCGGTCAGCACGATGACGCCGATATCCCTGTTCCAGCCGGCGCGGTTGAAGGCGTGGATGATCTCCTCGCAGGTCTGCGCCCGAAAGGCGTTCATCCGCTCCGGCCGATTGATGGTGATGGTCGCCACCTCGCCGGTCTCGAAGTGCCGCTCTTCGTAGAGAATGTCCTGATAGTCGGTCGTCATATGCCGCCCCTCCTGGCTCGCTGCCTTGCCCTCGATTTAGCGCAGCCGACCCGCCGTCGGCTATCATGGTGGCGTCATCAAATTGACGTTGACACAAGCAGTTTGATGTGTATTTATACACACAGCCGTTATGGAGCATTAACCAAATGCTCATTTCCGCGGCAAGTGCTGCCGCGGCCTCATTGAACCCACATACCCGCAGAAACTCAGCCTGCGGTGATGCTGGGCTGTTTGTCCTCGCTATCTATTGGGAGGGTGAGCAGAGTGGCCGTGCAGTTACTGCTACAGCGGTAAAATAAACGGCCTTTCCGCGGCAAGTACTGCCGCGGCCTCATTGAAGCGGCTAATTCCGCGGCAAGCACTGCCGCGGCTCGATTGAAGGATCATGCGTACCATGATGCGCAATAAATCTGTCCAACACACTTGGAGTCGAGTAAATGCCGCGAAGCTTATCGAGCCGGGAGATCATCCAGCGGCTCGAGTCTAGAGGGATGGAGGCTTAATCGGATCAACGGAAGTCACCATCTCTATA
The DNA here is from genome assembly GCA_009909005.1 of Alphaproteobacteria bacterium. Taxonomy (GTDB): domain Bacteria; phylum Pseudomonadota; class Alphaproteobacteria; order DSM-16000; family Inquilinaceae; genus JAAAOG01. The sequence continues at coordinate 15,586 of JAAAOG010000141.1, forward strand.
CTCATTCCGCAAAGCCGGGATATATCGTGGTGCCGCATCCTCGCAAGGACATGCCTATCGGCACTCTCAAGAACATCTTTCGTAGAGCCGGATGGTCATGGCCGGATAGGAAACGAGAGTAATGCCCAGCTATATCGGCCTTATTCGCAAGGAACCGGGCACGATTTACGGGATCGACTTCCCCGATTTCCCCGGTTGCATCAGTGCCGACGAAACCCTCGAAGCGTGCCTCAAATCGGGGCGCGAAGCGTTGCAGACCTGTGTCCAATTCATGCTGGACGAGGGGATGGAGATCCCCTCGCCAAGCTCGCTTGAAGATATCCTGGCCGATCCGGATTCGCATGACGCGCTGGCCGTCCTCGTCGAGCTGCCGCCGGTCAAAGGCAAGGCGGTACGCGTCAACATCACGCTTGACGAGTATCTGCTGACGGAGATTGACCGGGCTGCGTCCCGCCGTCAGATGAACCGATCGAATTTTCTCGCCTGGGCCGCCCGGCAGGCCATGCACAGGCCGGAAGACCAGCGCCGCGCGCTTCATCTGGCAACCGAAGACCAGCAAAGCCCGTGACGCCGCCCGCCCTATCGTTTACCAAAGCTTCATAGGCCTGGGCGCAGTCTGGGGGTCCGGCCGGCCGCATTTCCGCCCGCGGCGGGCCGTTTTCAGCCAGGGACGAACGGGCATGGCCCAGGACGCAACACCCCAGGCGCCGGAGCTTGCCGGCGACCATCTTGTCGGATGCATCGATCATCTGTCGCGGCAGACAAATCTGCTGGCCCTTGACGCCCTGCTGTCGGCGGCCGGCGACGACACGACATCCTGCGCGGAGGCGGCCCATCGCGCCCGAGTCCTCGCCGACCGACTGGCCGCAGGCACCCGCAAGACCGAAGCGCGGCGCTCCGCCGGCTGAGGATTGCTCCATCGCATCTCGCCAGGGCGGGGCGGGGCGGCTAGACTCCGTTGCGAGTCGTCAATCGCCGAACCCGAGCCCTGCCATGGCCAGTGTCATCCCGCCGCCGCCCCAGCCGAGCCTGCCGGTGCTCGGCACCGACGCCGTCTTTCCGGTCCACCGGATCTATTGTGTCGGCCGCAATTACGCGGCTCATGCCCGCGAAATGGGCTCCGACCCGGCGCTGGAGCCGCCGGTGTTCTTCACCAAGCCGGCCGACGCGATTGTGCCGGTGTCGGGCCCCGAGCCGGCGGCCATTCCCTATCCGCCGGCCACCGAAAACCTGCATCACGAGATCGAGCTGGTCGTCGCCCTGGGCGAGGGCGGGCGCGACATCGAGGCCGACCGGGCAAATGCGCTGATCTACGGCTATGCGGTCGGGCTCGACATGACCCGGCGGGACCTGCAGAACGCCGCCAAGGCGGTCGGCGGACCCTGGGACATGGCCAAGGCCTTCGACAGCTCGGCCCCGTGCAGCGTCATTACCCCCGCCGTCGCCATCGGCCACCCCGCGGCCGGGGTCGTCCGCCTGTCGGTGAACGGCACGGTGCGCCAGCAGGGTGACCTCGCCGACCTGATCTGGAGCGTGCCGCTGGTCATCGCCCATCTCTCGCGTCTGGTCACCCTGGCGCCCGGGGATCTGATCTTCACCGGCACGCCGGAGGGCGTCGGCCCGGTCGTCCGCGGCGACCGGCTGGACGGCGAGGTCGCCGGCGTCGGCGCGCTGGCCATCACGCTGGTTTGACTCGCCGGGACCGCCTATCTCTGATCGGGGAGGCGGAGTGGGGACAGCATCATGCCGACAATCGAAACCCAGGCCGGGGATATTTCGCGCACACTGAAAGAGCAGGGGGTGGCGGACGATGAGACAGTCTTTGTCTCCTATCAGCGGTCCGAAGACCGGCGCCCCTGCGTGAAGCGATTGAAGAAATGCAAAGCGCCGCCGAGAAAGCCGGGATTACCGATCAGGATATTATGGACCTTCTTGAAGTCGATGAACAGGAGTTTGAGAACCTCTTTGACCACCCGCCTGCCAAGTAAGCTATGCGTGTTTAAAGACGACGTCTTTCTTGCCGTTGCGCTGGCCGGCAAGGCTGACGCGCTTGTTACCGGCGACCGGGACCTTCTCGTCCTGCATCCCTTCCGCGGCATACCGATCCTGTCGCCGCGCGCCTTTCTCGATGTTATGACATCTCCGCGTTGATCACGGAAGCGATGGGGGCGGCGTGCGGATTGCGACCTGGAACATCAATTCGGTGCGGCTGCGGGTGGATCTGGTCACCCGCTTGCTGGACGAGGCGGCGCCCGATCTGCTCTGCCTGCAGGAGACCAAGTGCGAGGACGGCAAGTTCCCGCGCGAGCCCTTCATCGAGCGCGGCTATACCCATATCGCGCTGTCCGGCATGCGCACCTATCACGGTGTGGCCATCCTCTCCCGCCTGCCGCTGGAGGCCAGCGAGATCCGGCACTGGTGCGGCAAGGAGGATTGCCGGCATGTGCTGGTCCGCCTGCCGAACGGGGTGGAGGTGCATAATGTGTATGTCCCGGCCGGCGGCGACATCCCCGATCCGGAGGCCAATGAGAAGTTCCGGCACAAGCTCGCTTTCGTCGGCGAGATGACCGCCTGGTGGCCGGATGTGCGCCGGGCCGAGCAGCCGATGATCCTGGTCGGCGACCTCAATATCGCGCCGCTGGAAAACGATGTCTGGTCGCACAGGCAGCTGCTCGATGTGGTCAGTCACACGCCTGTCGAGGTCGAGAAGCTGACCGCCATGCAGGCCTCGCTCGGCTGGGTCGACGCGGTGCGCCATTTCGTGCCGGCGGATCAGAAGCTCTATACCTGGTGGAGCTACCGGGCGCGCGACTGGGCGGCCTCCGACCGCGGCCGGCGGCTCGACCATATCTGGGTGACGCCGCCGCTGGCGCCGGCCCTGCAGGGCGCCCGGGTGCTGCGCGAGGCCCGCGGCTGGCTCCCCAAGCCCTCCGACCACGTCCCGGTCCTCGTCGACCTGGATCTGTGAAAGGCTCGCTAATTCACCGGCCGACGTGCCAGTTCTCCAGGATCAGCGGGCCCGGAATGCGCTGGAAATGTGCCATGTTATTCGTCACCAACACCGCTTCCCGGGCAATCGCATGGGCGGCAATCATCATGTCGAGTTGACCGATCAGCCGGCCGGTCAGGGTCAGAGCATGGCGGATGCCGGCATAAACATCGGCCGCCTCGGCATCCCACGGCACACCCGTCACGCGCCCCAGAAAACGCTCTATGATCACGCGCAGATCCTCGCGCTCTGGCCTCTTCGCGAGCCCGTATCTCAGTTCCGCGCGGGTGACGGCAGAGACCAGTATCTGCGAATATGACAATTCTGACATTCGCGCGGCAATGCCCGGCGAGCGCTTCTTCAGAAGATAACTGATCGTGTCTGTGTCCAACATGTATTTCATGGTCAGGCGTCTTCACGGAACGGATCGCTGTCTTCCGGCACCGTGTTCATCGGCCTGTCTTCAAGAAAGTCCGACGGCACGTCGACCGTTTCCAGCAGCGCAAAGAAATCGTCCCACGATCCCCGGTCGGGGCGGGTGGTCAGCGTGACATCTCCGGTTGCCTCGTCCCGGATCGCGTAGACCTCTGTGCCGTCGAAGCGGAAATCGGCCGGCAGACGGACCGCCTGACTGGCGCCGTTCTTGAAAAGCTTGGCAATGCGAACATCGGCCATGGCCATTTCCTCATAAGAAACAATGCGCCGTTTTAGACATCCCGGTCGACGGGAGGCGTGTTCAATGGCCGATCTTCCATGAACCCCGCGACGTCCTCATCCTTGAGCTCGGAAATCATCGCGAGCAGATCGTCCCAGTCTCCGCCATTGGGCCTGGACGAGAGCGTGACATCTCCGGTTGCCTCGTCCCGGATCGCGTAGACCTCCGTGCCCTCGAAGCGGAAATCGGCCGGCAGCCGGACCGCCTGGCTGGCGCCGTTCTTGAAGAGCTTGACAACGCGAACGTCCGCCATTCCCGCCTCCCCGTGTATCTAGACGCAATATAGACGGGTTTGCCCCCGGCACAAGATACCCTCGCGTTTCATGGCCGGAGTTGCGCTCGACATGGTCCGGCATGTCCGGTCCGGCCATCAGGCAGACAAATTTTAGGCACATTCTCCCATTCTGATTTGTGGCTCAAGGTCGATGCGGGCATAATTTCTTGTCCTCGATCGAAAATGACAAATCACGCGGAGGAAAAGCCATGAGCAAGGTTGGGACGACAAAGGGAGTGTATTTGACGGGACGGGATCTTGCCGGCATGGCGGCGATCGGCACGCATCTTTTTATCATCATTGTCACCGGCGACAAGAAGACACGCACGGTGCCCTATATCGACCCGAATACCAAGCCGCTCTCCTACAAAAAGGCACATGTGCTGAAGCCACAGGATTTGGGGGATGGAACCTACGGGTTCGTCGCCGGAGCCCAGAATAAAAACAGCAGACTTATGCTTGAATATTTCGAAACCTCCGACTATCAGGCGACACGCGAGCATTACAACTGGAGCAAATATGGCGGCTATTTTGCCGACTTCGACACTGAAATTCACAAGGTAACGTCAAAAAAGACAGTGGACGTCCTGATCAGGCTGGTCTTTGACTGCCTCGGCGCCTATGTCGACAACGAGACGGCGGAACCGATCCCCTATCCGTCGGCCGGCTGGGGACTGAACAGCAACAGCTGGGCCCAATCGGTGATCCAGTACGCTGGCGGAACCGCGCCGGGAGATTTCTCGGGTGTCGATCTGTCCGGCGGCGAACGCATTCCCAAGGCCTATTTCACACCGCACTTCTTCGGAAAACGCCTGCCGCTGCTGAATGGGAAGACGGTTACCAATCTCGCCTTGGCGGGGACCCCGGTCTGACCCGGCGCGGAAACGCCCGCCTCCTGCTTCGATGGCTAATTTGCAGGCATGCCGCCCTGCAATTGATCGTCGCGCTGCCGATCGTGGCAGCGCCTAAGCCCCTCGCACCCCTGCATACAGTCGGCACGGGACTTGCTAAGACGTGTGCATAATGCGCCTAGGGTTCCGGCCGCCATGGGGCGGTGCCTGGTCCGAGAGGTGCACTCCCGCACTCGCCACGTCCGGCGGGCGCGGAGCCACGGCGGGACAAAAGCCCGGGAGACTCGATCGGCCGCCCCGGCCCTTCAAACGGAAGGGTCCGGAGCCGGAGAGCCTCGCCAGGCCGTCCCTGCCCCGATCGGGTCTTCCCGCGCTTTCCCCTGTCCCGCCCCGAACCGGAGGAGCGGTGACATATGCGAGCCCCGATCAAAGCCCTGACCCTCGTGCTGGCGGCCGCCCTGGCCGGCCCGGCCCTCAGCCCCGACGCCCGGGCGCAGGAGCGCGACAGCTTCCGCATCGCCTGGTCGATCTATGTCGGCTGGATGCCCTGGGGCTATGCCGCCGATGCCGGCATCATCGACCGCTGGGCCGACCGCTACGGCATCGACATCGAGGTCGTGCAGATCAACGACTATATCGAGTCGATCAACCAGTACACGGCCGGCGCCTTTGACGGCTGCGTCATGACCAATATGGACGCGCTGACCATCCCGGCAGCCGGCGGCGTCGACTCCACGGCGCTGATCGTCGGCGATTTCTCCGACGGCAATGACGGGCTGGTGGTCAAGGGCGATCGGAGCCTGGAGGAGATGGCCGGCAGCACCATTCATCTGGTCGAGCTGTCGGTCTCTCACTATCTGCTCGCCCGGGCGCTGGAATCCGTCGGCCTTTCGGAGCGCGACGTCACGCTGGTCAACACCTCCGACGCTGACATCGTCTCGGTCTATACCGCCTCCCCGGATGTCGAGGCGGTGGTCACCTGGAACCCGCTGCTGATGGAAGTGGCGGCCATGCCGGACTCCACCAGGCTGTTCGATTCCAGCCAGATCCCCGGCGAGATCATCGACATGATGGTGGTCAATACCGAGGTGCTGGAGGCCAATCCCGATTTCGGCCGGGCGCTGGTCGGGGCATGGTACGAGACCATGGCACTGATGGCGGCCGGCGATGAAGAGGCGCTGACCGCCATGGCGACCGCCGCCGGCACCGACCTGGCGGGCTATCAGGCGCAGCTCGACAGCACCCAGATGTTCTACGAGCCGGCGGAGGCGGTCGCCTTCACCGAAAGCCCCGACCTGATCACGACCATGGATCTGGTGCGGCAGTTTTCCTTCACGCACGGGCTGCTCGGCCCCGGCGCCGCGAGCCCCGACGTCGTCGGCATCGCTTTCCCCGGCGGGGAGGTGCTGGGCGACCCGAACAATGTCAATCTCCGCTTCACCCCGGATTTCATGCGCCTGGCCGCCGAAGACCAGCTGTAAGAGATCGCGCGGACGAACGGGCAGGGAGCGGCTGCGATGCGCCGATTGATCAACCGCCGCCCCGCGCGGGCGACCGGGATTTATCTCGCCGCCCTGCCCTTCGTCCTGCTGATCGCCGCCTATCTCGCCGGCTCGGCGGCGCGGCTGGCCGAGAACCCGAACGACAAGCTGCTGCCGGCGTTCGACACCATCGGCGACGCCATCTGGCGCATGGCGGCGATGGAGGATGTGCGCTCCGGCGACATCCTGCTCTGGGTCGATACGGCAGCCAGCCTGGAGCGGCTGCTGACCGGTCTGATGGTTGCCGGCCTGGTCGGCCTCGCCTTCGGCATCACCATCGGCCTGATCCCGCTGGTGCGGGCGACGCTGTCGCCCTTTGTCGGCATGCTGTCGATGATCCCGCCGCTGGCCGTCCTGCCGATCCTGTTCATCGTCTTCGGCCTGGGGGAGCTGTCCAAGGTGATGCTGATCGTCATCGGCATTACCCCCTTCCTGATCCGCGAGCTGGCCGGAAGGACGGCCGAGTTGCCGGGCGAGCAGCTGATCAAGGCGCAGACCCTGGGCGCCGGCACCTGGCAGATTATCGCCCGGGTGGTGCTGCCACAGATCATGCCGCGGCTGATCGGTGCCCTGCGCCTCGCCCTGGGCCCGGCCTGGCTGTTCCTGATCGCCGCGGAGGCGATCGCCGCCACCGACGGTCTCGGCTACCGCATCTTTCTGGTGCGGCGCTATCTGGCCATGGATATCATTCTGCCGTACGTGGCCTGGATCACGTTCCTCGCCTTCATGCTCGACTGGCTGCTGGGCAAGCTGTCGGCCAAGGCGTACGCCTGGACGCATACGGGCTGAGGGCCAAGGCGATGAGCGCGGTGACCATCGACAATCTCTGGAAGTCGTACGGCGACCGGCCGGTGCTGGAGCGCATCGCCCTGGAGGTCGAAACCGGCGCCTTCTGTACGCTGGTCGGCCCCAGCGGCTGCGGCAAGACCACCTTCCTGCGCATGCTGCTCAGCCAGGAACGCCCGACCCGGGGCCATATCCTGGTCGACGACAAGCCGCTGCCGCCCGAGCCGGGCCCGGACCGCGGCGTCGTCTTCCAGCGCTATTCGGTGTTCCCGCACCTGACGGTGCTGCAGAACGTCGTGCTGGGGCTGGAATTCCGGCACGCGCCGCTGCTCGGCCGGCTGTTCGGTGCCGCCCGCCGCCGGGCGCTGGAGGAGGCGGAGCGCTGGGTGGAGGCGGTCGGCCTGGCGCGCTCCCGCGACGCCTACCCGGCGCAGCTGTCCGGCGGCATGCAGCAGCGCCTGGCCATCGCCCAGGCCCTGATCCTCAAGCCGCGGCTGCTGCTGCTCGACGAGCCCTTCGGGGCCCTCGACCCCGGCATCCGGGCCGACATGCACGTCCTGATCCGGCGGCTCTGGCAGGAGGAGGGCATGACCGTGTTCATGGTCACCCACGACATCCGCGAGGCCTTCGGTCTCGGCACGCGGGTGCTGGCCTTCGACAAGGTCCGGCACGACCCGCAGGCGCCGGACGCGTACGGGGCGACCATTACGTACGATCTGCCGGGGCGTACGCCCGGGAGCGAGGCGGACGCCCTCATCCCCGTGCATTACCGCCGGCGGCTGGAACAAAGCGCGGCGTAGGTTGGGCGGAGCCGTGCGAGGCCCGACACACCAGCCCGCAGCAATGTTGGGGTTCGCTCGTGCTCACCCGCAACCTACGGCTACTGGGAGGATTGAACAATGACCATAAACCATTTCGACCGCCGGCTGCACCGGCCGGCGCGGCCGTCACAGGACCGGCGTTATCACCACCCGGATTTCAGCAAGCGCTCATTGCGCGGCTGGAAGGCGGCGCAGCGCGAGGGCGAGATCCCGCTCACCAAATGGCAGGAGGAACAGCGCCGCGGGCTGGAACTCGGATTGCCGGGGGCGGACAGCCTCGAGGACAAGACCATCCCCACCTTTTCGCGGGGCGAGCTGCCGCACTATGCCGGCATCAACACCTTCATGAAGGCACCCTATGTCGAGGATGTGCGGCAGGTCGGCGGCTATGACGCGGCGGTGCTGGGCGTTCCCTTCGACGGCGGCACCACCTATCGCCCCGGCACCCGCTTCGGCCCGCAGGGCATCCGCCGCATCTCCGCCCTCTATACGCCGTACAATTACGAGCTGGGGGTCGACCTGCGCGAGCAGATGAGCCTGTGCGATGTCGGCGACGTCTTCACCATCCCGGCCAATATCGAAAAGACCTTCGACCAGATCAGCCGCGCCGTCGCCCATGTCTTCTCCTCCGGCGCGCTGCCGGTCATTCTGGGCGGAGATCACGCCATCGGCTTCGCCACGGTCCGCGGCATCGCCCAGTGCACCAGCAGGCGCATCGGCATCGTCCATTTCGACCGCCACGCCGATATCCAGGAAAAGGACCTGGACGAGCGCATGCACACGACCCCCTGGTACCATGCCACCAACCTGCCGAACGTGCCGGCGGTCAATCTGGTGCAGGTGGGCATCGGCGGCTGGCAGGTGCCGCGCTCCGCGGTCAGAGAAGCGCGTGAGCGCGACACCACCATCCTGACCATGCGCGATGTCGAGGAGCTGGGGCTCGACAAGACGGCGGAGATCGCGCTGGACATCGCCTGGAAGGATGCCGACGCCGTCTACATCAGCTTCGACATCGACAGCGTCGATTGCGGGTTCGTGCCGGGCACCGGCTGGCCGGAGCCGGGCGGCTTCCTGCCGCGCGAGGCGCTGCACCTGGTCGGCCGGGTGGCGGCGGAGGGGATTTGCGGGCTCGAAGTGGTCGAGGTGTCGCCGCCCTACGACACCTCCGACATCACCGCGCTGCTGGCCACGCGGGTGATCGTCGACACGCTCGGCTCGATGGTGGCGCACGGCAAGCTCGGCAGCCACAAGCCCCTAATCGACAAGCCGGTCAGTTACTGATGCCCCATGATCCGGGGCTGCCGGACCCCGAGAACCCGGCCGACGGCGCCGCCCTGCTGGAGCGCGCCTTCATCGAAGGCTTCCGGGCGGCCGGCGACCGGGCGAGCTTCCTGCGGCTGGCCGGCGTGCCGCTGGAGGCCGCCATCGACGGCGTGCCCGGCTTCAAGCTGATGGAAGTCCGGATCATCGACAGCATCGCGGTGGGCGCGGCCAATCCCGGCTTCGGAACCGCGGGGCTGGTCTACCACCCCTATCCGGCCGCCCTGATGCGGCAGGCGACGACGCTCACCTTCGTCTACCGCACCGCCCGGGAAGTCCGGGAACTCGGCTGGCCCGACCTCGCGACCGTCACATCGCAGTAGAGCCTCAGCGCGGAGCCGGTGCCGAGGGTGGGCCGAGGTCGAGGCGGGAGGCGGTCTCGTAATGGCGGGCGCCCTGGGTGGGAGCGACGGCGGGCGGCGCGTCATCCAGGTGTACGACCGAGCCGTCGCGCTGAACGATGACCGTTGCCCGGGTCGCGGACGTCGCGGACGATTCGCTTGTGCCGCCGCCGCCGGCGGGCATATGTGCGGCGGAGAGGGCCGGCATGGTCCCGCCGCTCCCGGGGCCCTGACCGCTCTCCGGACCGCCGACCTGCTGGCCGGCCACCGGGCCGAGTGCCAGCTGCGTGGAGTCCGCCCCGCCGGGCCCGGCGTCCGGGCCGCCGCGGCTGTCCGCGCCGCCGAACATGGCCGTCATCACGTGGCCGCCGGCGTAATTGCCGGTTTCCTGGTGGATCACCGCGTCCATCGCCCCCGTGGCCAGGCCGATCGGGCCGCCATACAGGGCCCCGCCCATCACCCGGGCGCTGGGGCTGATTTCATCGCCGCTCACCTCGCGATAAATCAGGCTGATAATCGGCAGGTGTTGCAGCGGGTTGATGATGTCCAGAAAGTCCCAGAAGGACATGCTCTGGTTCTGGGTCAGGGTGGAACTCTCGGCATTATCCCAGCCGGGCCGGTGCGGGCCGCGATGGCCGGCGGCGCCATCGGCGGGACCGAAACGGCTGATCGGGGCATCAATCGACATGGGCGGCACCTCCGCCCCTCTCCAAGCAAGCCGAATGCCACGCCACGGTCACGCCATGTCAAGGGGTTGGACGCGGCGCCGGCCCGTTCCGCCCGGCAGGTCCGTCCGCCCCGGCAATTCCTGCCGGGCCAGGCAACATCAAAGCAAATGCCCGCTGCGGGTCTTTTTGGTGTTCAGGTAGAACTCGTTGTGGCCGTTGGCGGGGAAGATGTGGGGCACCCGCTCGACCACGTTGATGCCGCAGCGGGCCAGCTGGTCGACCTTTTCCGGGTTGTTGGTCATCAGCCGCACCGCGTTGACGCCCAGCTGGCGCAGCATCTCCGCCGCCGGCTGATAGAGCCGCTCATCGGCGTCATAGCCGAGCATCTCATTGGCGTCGACGGTGTCGAAACGGGCGTCCTGGAGGCGGTAGGCGCGCAGCTTGTTGACGAGGCCGATGCCGCGGCCCTCCTGCGCCAGATAGAGCAGCACCCCGGCGCCGTGCCGGGCGATTTCCGCCACGGCGCCGCGCAGCTGCTGGCCGCAATCGCAGCGTAGCGAGCCGAGGAAATCGCCGGTGAAGCACTCCGAATGCAACCGGACAAGCGTTGGGGCCTCGGGCGCCGGCGTGCCGATGACCAGGGCCAGATGTTCCTGTCCGCCATCGGTGGGGCGGAAGGCGACCACCCGGGTCTCCAGCGACTCGGCCAGCGGCACCCGGGCATCGGCCACCTGCTCCAGGCTGCGGGCGGCGTGCAGGTCGTAATTCTCGATGTCGAAGGCGCCGACCGAGAGGATGCCGTGTTTCGTCACCAGCCTCTCGGTGCCCAGCGGCCGTTCGACCGGGGCCGCCAGCACCGCCGGCAGCAGCCGCGCCAGCTTGGCCAGCTTGATCGCCGCCACCGCGCCATCGCGGCTGTCGGCCGGCAGCACGGTGCGCGGGATGCCGGCAAGACCGGCCGGGTCGATGGTCTGCAGCGGGTCGGCAAGGTCGCGGACCAGCGGTTCGGTGACCAGGCTTTCGGGCTCGATCCGCATGACGCCGTCGGTGCGCGCGTCCAGACCGACGGCGGCGGCCCGCTGCATGGTCACGACGACCCAGGGCAGCCGGCCGGTCAGCCGGCGCATGGCGTCGATGCTCTCCGCCGTGACCGATTCGCTGGCCTGGATGAGCAGCGCCGGCCCCTCGTCCGGGCGGACCAGCACCAGATCGCCGCGGCGCAGATCGGCGCTCGCCCGGTCGGCTGCCCGCAGCGAGGCCCGCCGCCCGCTGGTGCCCGGAACGCCGCGGCCGGACGGCGCCCCGGAAGCCGTCCCGGATGCCGCCCCGGACGCCACCCTGGACCCGGCCCCCGCCGGCCCGCCCGGTGCCGGATCGCCCGGGCTTGTGTCCATGCCGTCCGCCATCTCAGGCCGTCTTGCGGGTGTGGACGTGGACATCCTCGGCGCCATGCGTCTCCATAACCGCCCGGGCCCGGACCTGCGCCTCGTCCGTGTCGGCCCGCACCCAGAGCAGGGCCGCGCCATTGGCCAGCGCCTCGGCGAAATCCTGGGTGCGCGAGGTGGCGTCGATCTCGGCCAGCAGCTCGCGGATCGCCGCCCCGGCCACGCCGGCCCCGACGGCTCCGGCCGCCAGCGCCCCGATCGGGCCGGAGGCGATCATGATCAGGCCGGCAATGGTGATCGGCCCGACATAGGTGATCTCGCCGGTCAGCCCGGCCAGCCAGCTCTTCCGGGCCTCCTCGCTGCTTTCGCTGGCGCTCAGCGGCTCATGCGTGTCGAGGACCGACAGGTCGGCATGCGCGAACCCGGCATCCAGCAGGGCGCGCACCGTCCGCGCGAAGGCCTCGCGATCGGCAAAACGGCCGACCACCTCTGTGACGGACGTCACCGCGATATCGGTGGAGTTCTGGTTCATCTTTCCGTCCATGGTTCCGGAAGCGTCCCGGGGCCAAACCGGCCTCAGCCTAAAGCAAAACCAACCGCCATGCCGACCGTTACCATGCGTGCGCCGCCTGCATCCATGCTCCCATATATGGCGCGGGCGCCGGCACGCCCATGGGCAAGACGGGGCGGCGGGCACCGGGGCCTCGCCCAGGCCGGAAAAGGCGGCAGAAATTGGAACGGCAGGCGGCGCTCTCCATTTACCGGGGGGACCCGATCATTCGGCCTTTATGTCGAGTCGGGACCGCGCCATGCTCTTGACTTCGGGTGACAGGGTCCGGGGATGTGATGACGACCAACAAGACCATCCTGCTCGTCGATGACGACGAGACATTGCGCAAGTCGCTGGCCGAACAGTTGCAACTGCACGAAGAGTTCGTGACGGTCGAGGCGGAAACCGCCGCCGAAGCGCTGGGACGGGCGCGGGAGGGGCATTTCGATGCCGTGCTGCTCGATGTCGGCCTGCCCGATATGGACGGGCGCGATCTGTGCAAGGTGATGCGGCGCAATGGCGTCCGCTGCCCGGTGATCATGCTGACGGCGGTGGATTCCGACGCCGATGCCATTCTCGGCCTCGACAGCGGAGCCAACGATTATGTCACCAAACCGTTCCGGCTCGGCGTGCTGCTGGCGCGGCTGCGCGCGCAGCTGCGCCAGTTCGAACAGAGCGAGGACGCCGTCTTCACCATCGGGCCCTATACCTTCCAGCCCAGCGCCAAGATCCTGCTCGACAAGGCCGCCAACAAGAAGGTGCGGCTGACCGAAAAGGAAACGGCAATCTTGAAATATCTCTACCGGGTCGGCAGCAAGGTGGTCGGCCGCGACGTGCTGCTGGGCGAGGTCTGGGGCTACAATGCCGGGGTCACCACCCACACGCTGGAAACCCATGTCTACCGCCTGCGCCAGAAGATCGAGCGCGATCCTTCCAACGCCGAGATCCTGGTGACGGAGCCCGGCGGCTACCGGCTGGTTTCGTAAGACCGGCCCGTCGCCGACCGGCCGCAGACCCGTCATGGCCCCGTCCCGCTTCGGCCCGGCGAAAGAGGTTTTCCTCGACTTGCCGGTGCCATACCGTCAAAGTGGTGATGCCTTGCCCGACAGCCAGCACGCCCCCTGATGACCGTCGCGACAGATTTCTATATCAAGTTCTGGGGCGTACGCGGCAGCATCGCCTGTCCCGGGCCCGAGACCGTCCGCTATGGCGGCAACACCACCTGCATCGAGGTGCGCTGCGGCGAGGAATTCTTCGTCATCGACGGCGGCACCGGCCTGCGGGAGCTGGGAAAAGGGCTGGCACAACAGCGCCCGGAGCGGGTCGACATCTTTTTCACGCATGCGCATTGGGACCATGTCGCCGGGGTCCCCTTCTTCGTGCCCTGCTATATGCCCAATATCGCCGTGCATTTCTGGGCCGGCAGCCTGCTGCCCGAGCGGTCGATCGAAGGCGTGCTGATGGAGCAGATGCTGCCGCCGCTGTTCCCCGTGCCGATCGACGTCTTCAAGAGCTGCCACTACCATGATTTCCTGTGCGGCGAGAGTTATGACATCCGGCCGGGCGTACGCCTGAGTACGTGTCCGCTGAACCACCCGGACCGGGCCTGCGGCTACAAGATCGCCTTTGCCGGCAAGACAATCTGCATCATCACCGACACGGAACACCGGCCCGGCGAACGCGACGCGGCGATCGTCGAATTCTGCCGCGATGCCGACATCATGGTGTACGACGCCATGTACACCGAGGACGAGTACAGGAACCATGTCGGCTGGGGGCATTCCACCTGGGAAGAGGCGCTCAGGGTCGGCGATGCGGCGAATGTCGCGACGGTGGTACCCTTTCACCACGAGCCCGGCCATGACGACGCCTTTCTCGACAGGCTTGCCGCCGAAGCCGAGGCCATCCGCCCCGGCACGCTGTTCGCGCGGGAAGGCATGATCGTCCGGCCTTGAGCCTGCCGCCTGCCCTCCGCCGGGCCCGCCGGCGCCTGCGGGTGTTCGGGCAGGGCCTCGCAACCCTTTCGGGGCTGGCCCGGCGCGGCTATTTCATCCCCTGTCGCCATGCCGGCGCCGGCCCGGCCCGGTCCTTCTACCCGGAGGCCGAGCGGGTGCTGGCGGCCGCCGCGCCGCAATTCGAGGCCGTGCTCGATGCCGTCGAGGACCATGCCGAGGCGCTGCTGCAGATCGGCGGCGACCCGCCGCCGCAGCCGCGCTGGACCCAGGGCTGGTTCCCGCGCCTGGACGCCGCCGTCGCCTACACACTGGTGCGCCGGCACCGGCCGCGGCGGATCGTCGAGGTCGGCTCCGGCCATTCCACCCGCTTTCTCGCCCGCGCCGCCGGGGATGGCGGGCTGGACGTCGCGATCACCGCGATCGACCCGCAGCCGCGTGCCGACCTTGCCCGCCTGCCGGTGCGGGCCGTGCCGGCGGATGTGCGGGCCGTCGACCCGGCAATCTTTGCCGCACTGCAGGCGGGGGACATGCTGGTCATCGATTCCAGCCATGTCGCCATGCCGGGGAGCGATGTCGACCTGCTGTTCAACACGGTGCTGCCGGCCCTGCCCGCCGGGGTCCTGGTGCATGTCCACGACGTCTTCCTGCCGGAGGATTATCCGGCCGACTGGCGCTGGCGCGGCTATAACGAGCAGCTGCTGGCCGCCGCGCTCCTCACCGGCGGGCTCTGGCGGCCGCTCTTTGCCAGCCGCTATGTTGCCATGCGCATGACAGGGCGGCTGGAAAGCGGCGTGTGCGCCCGCCTTCCGCTCTGGCCCGGCGTGCCGGAAACCAGCCTCTGGCTGGTTCGCGACGCCCACGGCGGCCTCACAAAGGCTTGACGCGGATCGGGCCCCGTCCCGGCCCATATTCCGTGGCCGGGGAGGAACCATGCGACAATGAGCATTGATATCGGCAATCATGTCATCGGCGACCCGGACGGGGAAGACCGGAAAGGAACGCTTGAGAACCGGGTGCCGCAGCGGGTCGCCGAGGCCGTCCGTCGCGAAGAGGAACACAGCGAAATCCTGATCGGCTGGGTGCAGCTGGCGATCCTGGCCACCTTCGGTGTCCTGTACAGCCTCGCCCCGCCGGCTGCCGACAATCCGATGATGGGTTTCGAGCCGGTGCCGCTGTTCCTCGGCATCTATCTCGGCTTCACGCTGATCCGGCTGGGACTGGCGTACAGGCGGCAGCTGCCGACACCGGTGCTGTACCTGTCGATCGTCATCGACATCGGCCTGCTGATGGGGCTGATCTGGAGCTTTCACGTCCAGTACATGCAGCCCGCCGCCTTCTACCTGAAGGCGCCGACGCTGCTGTACGTCTTCATCTTCATTACCCTCAGGGCCCTGCGTTTCGACGCCAAGCATGTCATCGTCGCCGGGCTGGTCGCGGCGGCGGGGTGGCTGCTGATGGTCGGCTATGCCGTCTATGCCGATGGCGGTCACGAACGCATCACCCGCGACTTCATCGCCTATATGACCGGCAGCCTGATCCTGATCGGCGCCGAATTCGACAAGGTGATCTCCATCCTGATGGTGACGGCGATCCTGGCGGTGGCGCTGATCCGTGCGCGGCGCCTGCTGGTCACCGCCGCAAGGGAGGGCATGGCGGCCCACGACCTGAAGCGCTTCTTCGCGCCGGAGATCGCCCGGGCGATCACCCATGCCGACACCGAGATCGCCGCCGGCGAGGGCGAGAGCCGCGAGGCGGCGATCCTGGTGCTCGACATCCGCAAGTTCACCACCTACGCCGCCACGCTGCCGGCCGACACGGTGATGCGGCTGCTGGCGGACTACCAGGCCCGCATGGTCCCGGTCATCCGCCGGCATGGCGGCACGGTCGACAAGTTCCTCGGGGATGGCATCATGGCGACCTTCGGCGCGTCGCGCGATTCCGACACCTATGCCGCCGATGCGCTCAGGGCAATGGACGAGCTGATCGAGACCGCCGCCGCCTGGAGTGCGGAAAAGGTCGTTGCACAGGCCGTCCCCTGCGGCCCGGACGGCGCGCCGCTGCGGCTCGACGTGCATGCCGCCGCCGCCACCGGACGGGTGATCTTCGGTGCCGTCGGCGACGAGGCGCGCCTGGAATACACGGTGATTGGCGGAGCGGTGAACCTTGCCGCCAAGCTCGAGAAGCACAACAAGCAGGAGGGCGTGCAGGCGCTGACAACGCGGGAAGCCTATCGCACCGCTGTCGCCCAGGGCTACCGCCCGCCGCAGGACAAGGAGGTGCGGCCGGCCCGGCGGGTCGACGGCGTGACCGAGCCCCTTGACCTTGTCGTCATGGCGGGGTGACGCGGCCCGTTTGCGCCGATACAGTTGCGCGACTGCGGATGACCACCCCCGGACCGCC
This sequence comes from Alphaproteobacteria bacterium, assembly GCA_009909005.1. Classification (GTDB taxonomy): domain Bacteria; phylum Pseudomonadota; class Alphaproteobacteria; order DSM-16000; family Inquilinaceae; genus JAAAOG01. Next base: position 32,182 of record JAAAOG010000141.1, read on the forward strand.
GCCCGCCATGATCCATCACCTGCCCAATGCGCTGACGCTCGGGCGCATCTTCTGCATCCCCGTGCTGGTCGCGCTGTTCTTCATTCCCGCCGCCTGGGGGGCCCAGGCCGCCTGCGCCGTTTTCGTCCTGGCCGCGGTGACCGACTATTTCGACGGGCTGCTGGCCCGGCGCATGGAGACGGTCTCGGCCTTCGGCAAGCTGCTGGACCCGATCGCCGACAAGATGCTGGTGGCCGCGACGCTGCTGCTGCTCGTCGGCTTCGACCGCATGTCGCCCGGGGCGATCGTCCCGGCGCTGGTCATCCTGTTGCGGGAGATCCTGATTTCCGGCCTGCGCGAATTCCTGGCCGGGCTGCAGGCGCTCAGCCTGCCGGTGACCTTCCTCGCCAAGTGCAAGACGGCGGTGCAGATGGTTGCGCTGGCGGTGCTGATTCTCGGCGAGGCCGGGCCGGCCGGCTGGCCGCTGCCGGTGATCGGCGAGGCGGCGCTGTGGATCGCCGCGGTGCTGACGATCGTCACCGGCTGGGACTATGTCGCCCGCGGCCTGCAGGTGATCCGCGTCAAGGGGTCGGCGGCCGGCTGAGCGGCCGCACCCGACCGGGCGAAAGTCTTTGACAGCCCGGCCCGGCCGGTCCGACGCTGAGACCGCTCCGGGGCCTCTCCGGGGCCTTCCGGGGCCTCTCCGGGGTCTCTCCGGGTCCCCTCCGGGGACTGCCCGCGCCCTGTCTTCACCCGACGCTGTAGGAACGCATCATGAGAATCGGCATCACCGGCTGTGCCGGGCGCATGGGCCTTATGCTGATCCGCCAGGTCCTGACCAATGAGGGCTGCACGCTGGGCGGCGCCGTCGAACAGCCGGGCGCGGCGGCGGTCGGCCGCGATGCCGGCCTCCTGGCGGGCCTTGGCGAGACCGGCGTGATCGTCGGCGACGACCCGGCGGTGCTGTTCGCCGGGGTCGACGCGGTGATCGACTTCACCGTCCCGGCGGCGACGGCGGATTTCTCGGCCCTGGCGGCGCAGGCGCGCACCGCGCACGTCATCGGCACCACCGGCCTGTCGCCGGCCCAGCAGACCGCCATCGAGAAGGCCGCCCGCCACACCGCCATCGTCCAGGCTGCGAATATGAGCCTGGGCGTGAACCTGCTGCTCGCCCTGGTGGAGCGGGTGGCGGCGACGCTGGACGACAGCTTCGATATCGAAATCGTCGAAATGCACCACCGCCATAAGGTCGACGCGCCCTCCGGGACCGCCCTGGCGCTGGGGCGGGCCGCCGCCGCCGGCCGCGACATCCCGTTCGAGGATCATGCGGTGCGTGCCCGCGAGGGGCATACCGGCCCGCGGCGCCGCGGCGATATCGGCTTCGCGACGCTGCGCGGCGGCGATGTGGTCGGCGAGCACAATGTCCATTTCGCCGGGCCGGCCGAGCGCCTGGAACTGACGCACAAGGCCGGCGGCCGGGAAATCTTCGCTGCCGGCGCGGTGCGGGCGGCGCAATGGACAGCCGCCCGGCCGCCGGGACTTTATTCCATGCGCGACGTGCTGGGGCTGTGAGCGGCTTACCGGCCCGCGATCATGTCGCGCATGTGATTGGCTTCGACCTCGACCTCGTCCAGGCGGTGGCGCATCAGGTCGGTCATCGAGATGACGCCGCACAGCACGCCGTTCTCCACCACCGGCAGGTGGCGGAAGCGGCGGTGCGACATCACGGCCATGACATGGTCGGACTTGTCCTTGACGGAGCAGGTCACGACCTCGCGTGTCATAACGTCCGCAACCTTCTGGTCGAGGGCGCTCGCCCCCTGTTCGGCGATGGTCCGCACCAGGTCGCGTTCCGAGATAATGCCCTGAATGGTCCGGCCGTCCTCGCTGACGATCAGGGCGCCGAACTTGCCTTCGGACAGCTTGTGGGCGACATCGGCCAACGGTGCGTCGGGGCGAATGGTAACGACCTCGCGCCCCTTGATCCGGAGCAGTCTCTCGACGGTCATGAGCCTTCCCTCCTCAACCAAAGTCGTGAACGAACGCTGGGAGAACAGCGGTGGCCCCCATGTCCGGAGAAATCCACCCCAGTTTCCACCTTATTCTTGCTTTAGCCGGCCGAGTCCAGGATGAAGCGCGCCGGCACCGGAAGATTTCGTGTCGCCGGCGCGAGAATGCAACAGCAGAACAGATGAAACCAAACAGGAATTCTGCTGCACCGCAGAATTCTCCAAGATTGCATCCGTGAAATACCCACCAGGGCCCGGCCGACCACACCGCACTGCAGTATTTTTTGTGGCGAGTTTTCCGCGCAGCACGCGGCAGGCCGCCGCCGGCAGCCTTGCCTCGCCCGATCGCGGCACCCGGCCGGCTATTCGTCGCGCTGGGTACGCTCCAGGCGTTCGTGGCGTTCCTGTGCCTCGACGCTCAGGGTGGCGACAGGCCGGGCTTCCAGCCGGCGAATCGAGATCGGGTCGCCGGTGATCTCGCAATAGCCATAGCTGCCATCTTCCAGGCGCTCCAGCGCCGCATCGATCTTGGACAGCAGCTTGCGCTCGCGGTCGCGGGCCCGCAGCTCCAGAGAGCGGTCGGTTTCCAGCGAGGCGCGGTCGGCAAGGTCCGGCTCGGTGAGGCCGGTTTCCTGCAGGTGCGACAGCGTTTCGTCGGATTCCCGCAGGATCTCCGACCGCCAGCGCAGCAGCTTGTCCCGGAAATAGGCGCGCATGACCGGGTTCATGAAGGGCTCGTCTTCCGACGGCCGGTAATCCGGGGGGACCAACGTTGTGGACATTGTCTCAGGCGGCTCGTTTTCGCAGTGTGGCGTCGCCCCGGCGGCCGGACGGAGTGCTCGATCCCCCTGCCGGCCGGTTCCGGTCTCCGGTCCGGGCCGCATCGGTGCGGGCCGGTCCCTTGGCAGGGACTCCTTTCGCACCGACCGACCATCCGGGCCGCGGCACTATAATCGCGCCCCCCTGGTTGGACAATAGCGGCACCGGAGGCAATGCATAACCGTCCGACCCTTGCCGATCGACAGCCGCCCGGGGAATGCTGCACTGCAAAACGCCCGGAGGCGCATTACTGACCGCCATCGCGGCCGGTCATGCGGCCGGCCTCCCACTTCGCCAGTTCGACTTGCGCCCGCAGATCGATTTCTTCGAGCACGGCCTCCAGGCGGGGGTCGTCCACCTCGGCCCGTTCGCTCTCGACCAGCCGGGCGAGGTCCTTCAGCTTCCAGTGCGGGATCGTGCCGAGCAGAAGGTCGCGCCGCAAATCCTCCAGCCGGTCGAGCAGCGCTTCCGCCCGCCTCTTGGCGCGGCGGCGCTGGAGGGTCACCTCGTCCACTTCCTGGGCGACCAGCAGGCTCATCGGCCCGCTGACCGCCGCGGCGGCGGAACTCCCGGCGCTGGCCGTGGTGCCGCGGGCAAGCCCGCTCAACTCTTGCAGGAAACCGCCGCCCGATGCGCGGGCGGTGGAGCGCGACACGGGCGATCCCGGGGGTCTCAGCGTGTCAGGCGCGTGAATCTTCATCAAGCCCGACTCCATGCGGGTGGGCACTGCCGTCATGTCGAAGGTCGGCCGTCGGCGTCGCCCAGGCACGAGGGTCGATGGCCGCCGACGTTTCGTGGCGTTGCCGGGGAGGCCGACGCCAATGCACCGGTTTCACTTTCGGACGTCAACCTTAAGCGCGGGTTAACGCTGGAGGGGCCAAATCTTCGACAGGCATGGACTTCTGCTTTTCATCAGGCAATTTCAAGAACCGCGAGCCGCTCAGCCGCGTCGCGCCTCCGGCCCGTGCCGTTTGACGAAGCGGGCCTGGGGCCCGTAGGCGCTTTCCGCCTCGGCGACGGCATAGAGCACCTCGTCGCCGGTTTCGAGCCGGTCATAGATCTCGTCCTCGACCACCGTGTCGTGGAAAAAGAGGAGGTTCCCGTCGGCCCGCTCGATGAAACCGTCGCGCCGGTCGCGGTTCAGCCGGGCGATCCGGCCGCGGTCCGGCCCCTGATCGTGCGTCTTGACCTGACGTCTCTGCTTTTCCTTGACGTCGTCGATCTGCCGCATCACCGCGCCGAAGGCCTCGCTGAGTGCCGTCCAGACCGTGTGGGCGCCGGCCGGCTCTGGCACGGTCGCCTCGCGCTTGGCGAAGACGCGGTCCTTTTCCAGGCTCACCTCGACATGGATTTCCAACAGGTGCTTGTGCCCGTGCCGGTGGGCGGACTCGACGGTGACGCGCGCGCCGACGATGATATCCTCGAACCGATCGAGCTTGGCGATCATCGTGTCGACATGGTTACGGATCGTGTCTCCCGGATCGAAACCACGAAAGGCCAGCTCTACCGGAACCGGCATGGCGTTCTCCTTTTCCGTTCCATTACCGTCATGGATGAAAAACGCGTGGGCGGCGGCGCCGGTTCCCTTGCCGGCGGCCGGCGGCCGGCGGCCCGGGCCGGCGATTTTTTGGTAAACAGGGGGATGCGCTTTAAGCCGGCCTTAAGCCTGACTCTGTCATGAGATGGGCAAGACTTGCCGCCAGCCTGGCAGGGCCTGCCGGCCGGACGTGCGGGCCGCCCGCTCCCGTCAAGCGCTTTGCCGGCTGGATCAGGGGCTTAAGGGGGCCGGCGTGATGGCGCGGCCTTTGCTTATCGCTTGTGGGAATCCGAAACGGAGGCGTTCCTTCATGGTCCGATACGGGAAAGGCGGGGACCCGGCCGGCATCGGCCGCAGGCCGGCACGGCATCGCCTCGCGGCGCTGGCCCTGGCGCTGCTCGCCGTCCTGCCTCTGGCCTTCGGGCCCGGTCCGGCCCGCGGCGAGGCCCGCATCAAGGATATCGTCGACATCGAAGGGGTGCGCGAGAACCTGCTGGTCGGCTATGGTCTGGTGGTCGGCCTGAACGGTACCGGCGACGGGCTGAACGGCTCGCCCTTCACCGAGCAGAGCCTGATCGGCATGCTGGAGCGGTTGGGCGTCAATATCCGGGCCGAGAACCTCGACACCGACAATGTCGCCGCGGTCATGGTCACCGCGACGCTGCCGGCCTTCTCCCGCCAGGGCAGCCGCATCGACGTCACCGTCGCCTCGCTGGGCGATGCGGAGAGCCTGCTCGGCGGCCAGCTGCTGGTGACGCCGCTGCTCGGCGCGGATGGGGAGGTCTATGCCGTCGCCCAGGGCGCCCTGTCGGTCGGCGGTTTCGCCGTCGCCGGCGACGCGCAGAGCGTCACCCAGGGCGTGCCGACGACCGGGCGCATCCCCAATGGCGCCATTGTCGAGCGCGAACTGCCCTTCGAGTTCGGCGAGCTCGGCAATATCCAGCTGTCGCTGCACAATCCGGATTTCACGACGGCGCGCCGGATCATGGAGGCGATCAACGCCCGCTTCGGCCGGCAGCTGGCCCGGGCCACCGACCCCTCGACCGTGCAGATCGACGTGCCGGCCGACCGGGCCAACGATGTGGTCGGGCTGGTGACCGAGATCGAGCAGCTGCGGATCGTGCCCGACCAGGTGGCGCGGGTGGTGGTCGACGAGCGCACCGGCGTCATCGTCATGGGCGAGAATGTCCGGGTCAGCACCGTTGCCATCGCCCAGGGCAACCTCACCGTGCGGATCACCGAGACGCCGCAGGTCTCCCAGCCCAACCCGTTCAGCGAGGGCGGCACGACCGAAGTGGTGCCGCGCACGCAGATTGAGATCGACCAGGGCGAGGACAATCGCCTGGGCGTGGTCGAAGAGAGCGTCAGCCTGCAGGACCTCGTACAGGCGCTGAACGCGCTGGGCGTCGGCCCGCGCGACATGATCTCCATTCTGCAGGCGATCGAGGCCGCCGGCGCCCTGCAGGCGACCATCGACGTGATGTAAGGCGCAAAGAGGCGCTGAGCCGGAAAGAGCCCAAGTGATGATCGAGAGTTCCGCCGCCGCCGAGGCGGCCTTCGCCCGCAACCCCCTGGCCGCCGGCCTCGACAGGCCGCCGGCCGCCGGCACCGTGCAGAACGCGGCACAGATCCGCGCTGCCGCGCACGAATTCGAGGCCGTCTTCCTCTCGCAGATGCTGGGGCACATGTTTTCCGGCATCGAAACCGACGGGCTGTTCGGCGGCGGCCGCAGCGAGGAAATGTTTCGTTCACTCATGATCAATGAGTATGGGCGTCAGATCAGCGAAGCGGGCGGCATCGGCATCGCCGACGCGGTGATGGCCGAGATGCTGCGGATCCAGGAAGGATCGTCGTCATGACCCCGAAACCATCCACCCCGATCGATGACCTGATCGTCGAGACCACCGGGACCATCGACCGGCTGATTGCCCTGCTCGACCAGGAGACGGAGGCGGCGACCGCCCAGGACATGGACCTCGTCTCCAGCCTGCAGCAACGCAAGGCGCTGCTGGCCGAAGCGCATCTGCGCAATGTCCAGGCGCTGAACCAGCGCGGTGCGGAGGCCAAACAGGCCGACCCCGGCGTGCTGGAGGATTTCGCCGCCGCCCGCGACGAGCTGGGGGCGGCGCTGCAGGACAATCTCCGCGCCCTCGACATCGCACGCTCGGCCGCGCAAAGAGTGTTCACGATCATCGCCGAATCGGCCCGCCGCGCCGCCCACCCGGTCGACAATTATTCGGCCGAGGGCATCACCCCGGCCGCCGGCCCGCCGCACTGCACCTCCGTCGCCCTCGACCGCCGGTATTGACGCGGGCATCACGTCCCGACATGCGACGGCGCCCTCTTCCATCCGGCAAAGCCCGGAGCGGCGGCGTCCCCGCCGCCGAAGCC
>JAAAOG010000072.1 GCA_009909005.1 Alphaproteobacteria bacterium
AGGCTATCGATCTCCGAAAGCCAAACCAAAAACGTGTCCCGATCCATGCCCCGGCTCCTTAATCTGACATCCCCAATTATACCAAAATCGGATGTGCATAGCTAACGCTAACTGAGCCAATAAGAACAAAAGCTTGACAATCCAATGATGCAATTTGTTAAAGCTTGTCTAGCTGCCCTAGCACAATGAAAACGGGTAGGAGAATATTATGTCTATTCAATCCCTTGAGGGGCGTCAAGTCACTGTCTCTTTCGAGTTTAACGATTTCTGGTATCAAACCTTAACCGTTCCGGACCCCATGGTGGTAACGGTTGGTGAAGGCACTGAAATATCCGTCAATGTCCAGGGAAGAATTCTATCGGACACGGATGGAGATGGAGACGTCGAGCCCGTCCAAGGTCCAAACGGTCTGATGGACATGACCGTCTCAGTCGATCTTACCGGCAACAGTATTTTAACAAGCATGGTCGGACAGGCTCAAACGGGCGAGTTCTTCATTAATGTCAATAATCTTGCAACGAGCGGTGGATCCTTCGGGACAGTCGTGGTTGCTGGTGAATTTACTGGTGTAAATGAAGTTCTGACGCCGCAACTGACAAATACAGATTTGACTTTTGGTTTTCGGTTTTTCGGTTTTCAACCCGGCACTACCGTCTCGCAAACGATCTTTCTTGATAACGAATTCGATGACGATCCCCAGGCCTTCAACGACAGCTATTCCGTTTTTGAAGGCGGAAATCTTTCTGGACGGAATGTTCTGGACAACGATATCGACCTGGATAACGGCCCATTGGGCATAGCCGATGTTCAGACCATCACGGCCGTCAACGGTGCAGCAGCGAACGTGGGAAGCGACATCGCCGGAAGCAACGGTGGCCTCTTCAGCATCAATGCCGATGGCATGCTGCGCTTTGAGACCAATGGCAACTTCCAGGATGTGGGGCCCGGGGCGGCGCGCAACACGTTTGTTACCTATACAGTCTCTGACGAAAGCGGCAGTTCCGATTCCGCAACGGCAACGGTCACGGTCAACGGCTTAAATGATCCTGTAGTTTTCGACCGTGATACGAACAATGACGGGGCATTATCGACCATAGAGGCCGGCGGGACTGCCAATCTGAGTATTGAAGAAGATGGCGGGCCGCTCGATCTGCGCAGCTTTTTGCAGGCTGATGATATCGACGGCAACCAGACCCTGAACTGGAGCGTCAGCAGCAGCGACGGTCCGGATCAGGGACAAGTCAGCCTTAATGGAACGGCTGCATCGGGTCAAAACCGGCAGCCAGGAACGGCACATTATATGCCGGTAGCGAACGCTTCCGGAACCGACAGCTTCACGATCCAAGTTGACGATGGCGGCGGCTCCAGCGACGCACTGACTTTAAACATCACCATCAATGATGCGCCGGAGGTCACCAGCATTAACCGCGGCGGCACGCCGGGCAGCGAAACCACCAACGCCGATACGGTCGAGTTCGATGTCACCTTCAGCGAGGCGGTGAATGGGGTCGATACCGGCGATTTCTCGCTGAGCACGACCGGGAGTGCCAGCGGTTCCATCGATAGCGTGAGCGCGACCAGCGGGACGACGGTGACGGTCATGGTTGGCGGCGTCGCGGGCGACGGTACGATCCGGCTCGACCTCGCCGACGACGACAGCATCACCAGCCAGGGCCACAGCGTCGCCCTGGGCGGCGTGGGCACCAGCGGCGCCGGCGACGGCAGCTTCACCACTGGCCAGACCTACACAATCGACAACACGGCGCCGAGCCTTGCGTCGTCGACACCGGCCGACGATGGGACCAGCTTTGCCGTTGGCGCGAACCTGACGCTGACTTTCAGCGAGACCATCAATCTTGGCAGCGGAACCATAACGCTGGTCGAGGTGGGACCCGGCACGAACGACCTGGTTATCGATGCCAGCAGCCCTGCTGGACAACTCTCGGTAGCAGGTTCCGACCTGACCATCGACCCCTCGGTCGACCTGCGCGCCGGCACCGAGTACGCCGTACACATCGCTGAGACAGCGATCCAGGACGGTTACGGCTACACCTTCTCCGGCATCGCGGACGACACCACGCTCAACTTTACGACGCAACCTCGGGTGGCGCTGTCAGTTGATAATGCCGCGATCGGAGAGCAGGCCGGCGTGGCCACCTTCACGGTCGAACTGCGTGATGAAGCCGGAAACGCTTTCACCGCCACAGACAATGTGACTGTAACCGTCGCCTTCAGCGGCACTGCGTCCGGGACTGACTATTCGCTCGGCGGCAATATCGCCGGGAGCGATGTGACCATTCCGATTGGGGAATCATCGAAGACTTTTACGGTGACTGCAGTCGACGACGGGGCCGGCGACACGAACGAAACCGTCATCGTCGACATCGACAGCGTGACCAATGGCAGTGAGGCCGCGACGCAGCAGCAGACCGTAACGTTGGTCGAGAGCGACCCGCCGGTCCTGACAGGAACGGTCGGCGCCACAGGCTTTGCCGAGGGCGGCGGGCCGGTGGCGCTGGTGTCCGGCTCGCCCACGGTGACCGACGCCGACAGCGCGGATTTCGACGGCGGCTCGATTACGATCAGCCTGGACAGCTACCAGGCCGGCGACAGCCTGTCGCTCAACGGCGGGCTGCCGACGGGTGCCTCGGTCGACGGGACCGACAATGGCAGTGGCACCGGCCTGACGATCAATTTCAACGCGGATATCGACCCGACCGACGCGGCGAACGTCCTGGGCCTTGTCCAGTTCGAGAATACCTCGACCGACCCGACAGCCGGCGGAAGCGATCCCGAGCGCGAAGTGACGATCACCGTCCGCGATGGCGATGGTGGCGCGAACACCCTGACCGGCACCCTCGGCGTGAGCAGCCTGTCGGCGAGCACCACTCAGGCCGCCGGGTTCGATACGACGGCAGGCATGAATCTCGTCCCTGCGATCGCCTTTGGTGGTGAGGACGAGACGCTGACCATCGGCGCGGCCGGGCATCTGGACAATAGCGGTATCGCCGATGGCGGCGGCGGCACCGATGTGCTGGCGATTTCGTTCGACGCGAACCTGGCGCAACTGGCCACGCTGACCGGCTTCGAGACCTTGCGGGACACCTCCGCCGGCGATGTGACGGTGACACTGGATGCCGGGGCCAACGGCTTTACCGCAATCGACCTGGACCAGGGGGGCGCCAGCACCGGCGATGTGCTGCGGCTGAGCGGCGTCGGTGCGACCGACTTTTCCGGCATCACGCTGACCGGCGTTGACGCCATCCAAGGCGATGATGGCGCCGGCGACACGATCACCGGTACCGGCAATGGCGACGTGATTGACGGTCGCGCTGGCGCCGACACGCTGAGCGGTGCGGGCGGGGCCGACACGCTGACCGGCGGCGCCGGCGAGGACGACCTGGACGGCGGCGCGGGGGACGACGTCTTCCTGATCGCCGCTGCGGCCGATCATACCGGCGGCGAGGCAATCAGCGGCGGGGCCGGCGCGGACGAGATCCGCTTCACCAGCACGACCGCCTCGGAAACCCTGTCCCTCAGCAACCAGATCGCCGACAGCGACAACACGATTGCCGTTGCGATCGCCGATGCCGGCGGCACGACGGCGCTGAACGTCACCGCGGCGGTGGTGACCCTCACCGGCGGCGTCACGTTGACCGGCAATGCGGGGGCCAACAGCCTGACCGGGTCCGATCAGGCGGACAGCATCGACGGTGGGGCCGGCGCGGACACGCTCGTCGGCGGCGCCGGGAGCGACAGCCTGACCGGCGGCGGCGGCACGGACCGGTTCGAAGGCGCCGCGGGCGATCTGAACGGCGATGAGATCACCGACATGGCGGGGGGCGATGTCATCGCCCTTACCAGCGGCCTGACCGGCTCGCTGGATAGCAGCCGGATCAGTTTCGAAAATGCCTCCGATGTTCTGACCATCGATGTCGATGACGACGGCGTCGGCACCGGGTCGGACATTACCGTGACGCTGACCGGTGTCGCCGACGATCCGCCGCTGATCGCCCAAAACAACGAAATTCTGTTTGGCAATTCGCCGCCCCAGATCAGCGACCAGACCATCCCAGGCACTGTCGCCGAGGACACAGACAACGGCAAGGTGATCGGCACGATCACCGCCAGCGATGACGATCCCGGCCTGGATGGTTCGATCAGCTTCTCCGTCAGCGGCGGTCCGGGGCGCGGTGCCTTCAATATCAACAATACGAGCGGTGAGATCAGCGTTGCCGATTCCAGCGAGCTGGATTTCGAAGGCTCCGGAGGGGCGACGACGATCAAGGTGACGGTCAGCGACAGCGGCAGCCCGCGGCGGTCTTCAGACGCGACGATAACCATCAATCTAGCTGACGCCAATGACGCACCGTCGGACATCGCCCTCAGCCAGAGCACTGTCGACGAGAATGTCGCGGCCGATACGGCGGTTGGCACGCTGACGGCAACCGATCAGGATACGGGAGACACGGTCACCTTCAGTCTGACCGACGATGCCGGCGGCCGCTTCCGCATCGACGGCGATACGCTTGAAGTCGCCAGCGGCGCTAACCTCGATTTCGAGGCTGAGGCAAGCCATACGGTCACCGTCAAAGCCACCGATAGCGAAAACGCCAGCTTCGAAAAAGATTTCACGATTTCGCTGGTCGATGTGAATGAGGCGGTCACGGCGTTGCCCGACACCGTCCAAGTCAATGAAGACGCCGGCACAGTCAATCTGCATCCGATCCTAGTGGCCAATGATACCGATCCGGATGCCGGGACCACTTTGAACATCACCGCCGTGGACACGACCGGCACGGACGGAAGCGTCAGTTTCGACGATGGTAAGAATGAGGTGAAATTCATCGCCGACGCGGCGGCTTCGGACGCCCTTGCGGACGGCGAGGCAGCCACGACGACCTTCGACTATACCGTGTCCGACGGCACGCTCTCGGACAGCGCCTCGGTTGCGGTGACCATAAACGGGGTCAATGACGCGCCGACGGCGACCGATGATACCGAAACCATCGATGAGGACGGGACCCTCAACGTCGCGGACGGTTCTGCCGGCGACCTGCTCGAACTCGCCAGCGATCCCGACAATGGGGATACTCTGTCGCTGGCCGAGATCAACGGCGGACCCTTCGATGACGGGGGTCTGGTTACGCTGGACTCCGGCGCCAGTCTCGTCGTCGATGCCGATGGCAGTTATGCCTACGATCCGAGCGGCCGGTTCGAAAGCCTGGATATCGGCAAAGACGCGACCGAAAGCTTCACCTTCACGGTGCAGGACGCCGCCGGCGAGCGCGCCGAGGCGACGGTCACGATCACCATAACCGGCGTCAACGACGGCCCGACGTCGGACGGTGTGAGCGACCGAGCGGTCAATGCCGGAGACCCGTTCACGCTGGATTTGAAGCAGTTCTTTTCCGATCCGGACGATGTTCTGACCTTTTCTCAAATCGGATTGCCCACGGGGTTCACGCTCACTTCCGGGGTCATCAGCGGCTCATCGACCGCTGAAGGATCGTCCCCTGTGACGGTCACTGCCGAGGATGATCAAAACCAAACTGCTTCGGAGATGTTCGACCTAACCGTCCTCGCGGTCAACACGCCGCCGACCTCGACGGCCATCGCGGACCAGACTGTCGATGAGGACGCGGATGTCGGCCTCGATCTTTCGGGCAGTTTCACGGAACCCGACGCGGGCGACGGTCTCACCTTCAGCGCGACCGGGCTGCCGGCAATCCTGGCGATAGGGGCCAATTCGGGCACCATCACCGGGTCCCCGACCAATGCGGATGTCGGCACCTACCCGGTGACCGTCACCGCGACAGACGGCTCGGGCGAGACGACGACCCAAAGCTTCGACCTCACCGTCGCCAACACCAACGATGCGCCGACGGTCGCCACCCCCCAGAATGATGCGCTGAGCGAAACAGAGGGAACGGCCTTTGTCCGCAATGTTGGTGGGACCTTCGACGACGTCGACGCCAATGACGACTTGACGATCAGCGCGGGCAATCTGCCTGCCGGCTTCAGTTTCAATTCCCAGACCGACATCATCTCCGGAACGCCGGACGACGCAGCCGTCGGCATTCATGTCATCAGCTTGACGGCAACGGATGAGGCCGGGGCCACGACAACCGACAGCTTCATCCTGAATATCGCCAATATTAACGATGCCCCCGTCTCTACGCCCATTGCCGATGCCACGACGCCGGAGGACGCTTCATTCAATCTGGATGTCTCCGGCAATTTCAGCGACCCGGACATCACCGCCGGGTTCAGCGACGCGCTCGTCTATAACCAAACCGGTTTGCCGCAAGGCTTGGCGCTGGACCCCAACAATGGCGTGATCGCCGGAACGCCGGACCAGGCGGCCATCGGGACGCACACGGTTGCGGTGACCGCCAGCGATATCGCCGGTGCCAGCACCACGCGCGCCTTCGTGCTGACCGTAACCAATGTCAACGACCCGCCTGTGGTCGCCAACGCCCTGCCGAATGTCGGACTGACCGAGGACGACACGCTGTTGCTGCCGCTGGGCGATGTCTTCAGCGATCCGGACGGCGATGCGCTAACCATCGCAGCAACATCCGCACCGAGCTACGCCGAAGTGCTGTTCGGCGATACCGGCTCACCCATCCTGCGGGTCGCACCCGACGAAACCGCCGTGGCATCCGGCAGCAGCTCGGCCACGGAAACCATTACGCTGACGGCAACTGACGGCGACGGGCAGTGGGTCAACACGAGCTTTGACGTCGAAATCCAGAATGTTTTCGGCACGACGGCCAGCCGTGGCTATATCCGCAACGCCACAGTATTCGGCGACGAGAACGATAATCGGGTTCAGGACGCAGATGAGTCCAGCGCAACGACCGACGCCGACGGTGACGTTCGTCTGGAAGGGGCAACGGGCACCCTTGTCCAGGTGGACGGCACCGACATTTCGACCAACCGCGCCTTCGACGACCGCCTGCTGGCGCCGGAAGGCTCCAGCATCATCACGCCGCTGACGACTTTAATTGTAGACCCGATCGTCGTTGGGACTGAGAATACACTCGCTGAAGCCACTCTCAAACAGCACCTCGGCATCGACGCCTCCTATGCGCTGACGAGCAGCGATCACATCACACTAACGGCGGTTGAGGATGACATTGCTGCCGTGGTTGCAACCCGGCAGACCCAGGTGCATGACACCGCCAGCATCCTGGGGCATGCGCTGGCTGGGCTGGACGGCGGTGCTGGTGCCGATCCGACCGATCCGATCTCGATCGCCTATGCTGCGATCGCCGGGCAGATTACCGATGCCGGCGGGGCCGTAGATTTCACTAACGTCTCCTTCCTGGAAGGGATCGTCAATGCGGCAGAAACTAGCAGCGTGCAGACCTTTACTGATGACCAGCAAAATAATCTTGAAGCCATCCTGGCTGCCGTGAATCAGGACGCGGCAAACGATCTCGTTACCTACGAAAATGCAAGCGGAGACATTCGCGGGGACGACCTCCTCGTCGCTTTGGCGGAAATTGAGATCGTTTCCGATGATGCGGCCAACGCTTTGCAAACAGCGGCCGCAAACGGTGAGGACTTTAGCAATCAAAAAATGACATATGTGGATAACCTTAGCGCTCAAGTTACTGCGGCAAATGCCTTTGTCGGCACCACCAAATCCAGCGCTAAAGGAACACCCGATCCGGACACGCTGGCCGGGCTGGATGATTCCAATGTCGCCAGTGTCGATGTCATCGGCGGTTTGGGCGGCGACGATCAGATCAATGGCGGGGCCGGCGATGACCGGCTGTTCGGCGACACGGGCAATGATCTGCTCCGCGGGGACGCCGGCAATGACGAACTGACCGGCGGGGCAGGCACAGATACTGCCGATTACGACAGCGAAACCGGCGGCAATCCTGTCACCGTTGATCTGTCCGCCGGCACCGCAACTGATACGTATGGTGATACTGATAGCCTAACAAGCATCGAAAATGTCATTGGCACGGCCGGCAATGACGATATTACTGGTGACGCCAATGACAATACGATCACTGGAAATGGTGGCGCAGATACGATCGATGGCGGCGCCGGCGATGACACCGCCGTCTTCTCGGGCAATTTCAGCGCGGCGACGATCAACCAAACCAGTAACACGGAGATAGAAGTCACGATCGGCGGGAGCGCCACCAACCTGACCGACATCGAGAATCTGAAGTTCGACGACCGCACCTTCAGCGTGCCCACCGATATCGCGCTCGACGACCTGGAGGTTGCCGAAAACAGCGACGGCGCAGTCGTCGGCACGATCACGGTGACTGATCCGAATGGCGGAGACACCCATACCTTAACCGTGAACGACAGCCGCTTCGAAGTCGTCAGCGGCCAACTCAAGCTGAAAGCTGGCCAGTCTCTTGACCATGAAACCGAAGACAGCATCGAAGTTAAGGTTACGGCCAGCGACGAGACCGACACGTCTGGAAATCCATCGGCCTTGTTCAGGCAGGAGACCTTCACAGTCACTGTCACGGACGGGAACGACGCGCCGACCAAGCAAGGAGGCGGTATCGCGAATCCGTCTGCCGTGGATGAAGACGAGGCATTTATCGTCGACGTATCTGGGTCGTTCACCGACGCCGATGTCGGCGATGATCTCAGCTTCTCGGCGACCGGCTTGCCGGCCGGGCTGTCGATCGATACCGATACGGGCGTAATTTCCGGGATACCCGGCGATGATGCCGTTGGGACAAGCACAATAACGGTCACGGCTACGGACGAAGGAGGGCTTTCTGTCCAGGACAGCTTCGACCTCACCGTCACCAACGTGAACGACGCGCCGGAGATCACCTCGGGCTCCGACTTCTCAGTCGCCAGCGGTCAAACCAATATCGGAATGGTCCAGGCCTCCGACCCGGATATGGGGGACACCGTCGCTTTCGCTCTGGCTGGCGGCGACGATGAAAACGCGTTCAATATCGACGAAACCTCAGGCGCTTTGTCTTTCAAGAGCGCTCGGAATTCCACCAACCCCGCCGATCTCGACCGCGGCAATGATTACGAAGTGCGCGTCAAGGCCGACGATGGGAAAGGCGGGGAGGCGATGCAGACCGTCACGGTCTCGGTGACCTCCTCCGGCGGTGGCGGGGGCGGTGGCGGTGATGCGCCAACGCCCGATCCGGAGCCAGAGCCCGATCCGGACCCGACACCGGGCAGTGACGGTCCGTTTATCGGCGATGATCCGCCAGAGATTGACAATCAAGTCGATCTTGGTCTTGAGCCGACGGCTGAGTTTGAAGCCACAACGGTCGACGGCGCGCCGGCAACGACCGGCACCACGACCGATAGCCGCACCGGCGAGACGGTCGACATCACCGTTATTGATCCGGCGCCGGAGGACGGGCGGAACGACACCGACCCCACGTCCTCCGGCGTCGACGTCCCCGTCGGCGACGACGTAACTGTCTCCGGTTCGGGGGAGTTGGGGCTAATCGCTACCAGACGGGTGACCACCGCGCAGGGGGACCTGCGGATCCTCATCGCCAGCGCCGGGGAGGGCGAGGAGCCCGAAGATCGGGCTGCTCAGCAGGATTTCCTCGACCAAGTGCTGCCGGACGGCGACCCGAACGGCATCAATGTCGTTCAAATCATACCGGCCCCGCCTGCCTCCGGCCTGATGGATGCGCCAATTTCTCTCAATGTCACCCTGGGTGATGGTGATCGGGACGGCGACGGCCAGGACGATGACGGCCGGTCCACCGTCACCATTGTCGATGTCACCAACCTTCTGGGGCCGGATGGCATGCCGGTCGGCCCGCTCACCCTTACCATCGAGGGCGAAGGCCCAGTCGTGATCATCGGCGCCGGTTCATTCCTCGGCGGCGAGGGCGACAGCGACCCGGATATCGACATCATTCTGGGCGATGGAAGCCCGCAGGTGATGTTCTTCGGACCTGGGCCCGATACGATCTACGGTGCCGGCGGCGGCGATCGACTATCCTCCGCCGGTGGCAACGACGCCCTGTTCGGGAATACCGGCGACGACACGCTCGACGGCGGTGAGGACAACGACGTACTGACCGGCGGTGGTGGCGACGATGTGCTGCATGGTGGAGACGGCACCGATACCGCTGCCTTCGAAGACCTGGCCGGCACGTTTCAAGTCGAAACGTCGGTGTTCGGCTATCGAGTCACCCAATTTGGCGTCGACGGAACGCAGGAAAGCGACCTGTTGATCGGGATCGAAATACTCAACTTTTCCGATCGCTCGGAGCCGCCCGACTCCCGTGCGGAAAACGGCCTTAACCTCTATGCCGTGGTCACCGACGCAGCGCCGCCGCAGGTCTTTCTGCCGGGCAGTGAGGTGACGCTGGTCGATGCGCCGGGAGGACAGAGCTATGACCTGCCATTCGGCGCCGCGCTGGGCCTGAGCGGCGTCACCGGCGGCAACACTTTCAATCTTGAGGGTGCCGCGTCGGACTACACGATGCTGGCTGACGGCACCACCTTTTTCTTGATCGGGCCGGAACAGGGCGGGCTGGCCCTCGTCCCGGACACGACGCCGCAGACCCTGGTCTTTGCGGAGGGAAGTCTCGACCTGACGATCTTGGACGGCGAAATGGTCCTGGGCGGCGAGACGGTGCCCGGGGCCCTGTCGCCGATCGCCGCCACGCCCGATGGAGCGACAAATTCGGCTGAGCTGTTCGACGGGCCGGTTGGTGGCTACGTGGCGCCATCGTCCGAGCCTAACCTGTTCGGCATCGTCGTCGAAGCTTCACCCGCCCAGCTGCTGCGGGCCGGCACCCAGGCGAAACTCGTCGACGCGCCCGGCCCGAATGCCTTCCACATCGCCGAAGGGGCGGGGCTGACCCTGTCCGGCAGCGACGGGGCGAACGTCTTCCGCTTCCAGCAGGTCTCGACCGAATTCACCGCGGCGCTCGACGGCGGCACGCTGGTGCTGACCGCCGCTGACGGCGCTGTGACGCGGCTGCCCGCCGACAGCGATCCGCAGACCCTGGTCTTCGCCGACGGCGCCGCGGCACTCACGATCAGCGGCGACCAACTTTTGCTTGGAGAGACACCGGTCG
>JAAAOG010000157.1 GCA_009909005.1 Alphaproteobacteria bacterium
ATCATCTCGTTATTTTGCCGAGTGCTCCGTCTCCTCGCGCCATCCTGGCCTGCGCAGCTGGACTCATTTCGCCCAAAAGCCCATTGCATACCTAACGCTAACTGAGCCAAAAAGAAAGAGGGAAGGACGCAACCCCGTCTTGTCACCCCCGCGTAGGCGGGGGAGTCCACTCCTTGATCGTCACCCCCGCGTAGGCGGGGGTCCAGGAAAACCCTGGATTCCCGCCTGCGCGGGAAAGACGAAAAAAAGAAAGTGGGAAGGACGCAACCCCGTCTTGTCACCCCCGCGTCGGCGGGGGAGTCACTCCTTGATTGTCACCCCCGCGCAGGCGGGGGTCCAGGAAAACCCTGGATTCCCGCCTGCGCGGGAATGATGAAGAAAAGCGACACGAGACAAGAAATCAACAGTTCAGCGTTTCGTACAGGTCCTTCCAGTCGGGATTGTCTTTTTCGATCAGTCGTAGTTTCCAGGCGCGGTTCCATTTCTTTAGGTGCTTTTCTCTTGTGATGGCGCTGATCGGATCGGCAAAGAGTTCATAATATACGAGTCTGTGGACCTTGTGTCGCTTGGTAAAGCCCGCGATGACGCCCGCCCGGTGTTCCCAGACGCGCCGCGCCAGATTGCCGGTGACACCGACGTAAAGCGTGCCGTTCCGCTGGCTGGCCAGGATGTAGACGAAATAGTCTTTCATCGGGATGCTGTGCCCGGTTAGGATTGGCCGGCCAGTCCCGTCCTGACGCATGCGAAACGCGGATTCACTTCTTGATTGTCACCCCCGCGTAGGCGGGGGTCCAGGAAAAAAGAGAAAAACACTGGATTCCCGCCTGCGCGGGAATGACAAAAAAGAAAAGCGGGAAGGACGCAACCCCGTCTTGTCACCCCCGTGTCGGCGGGGGTCCAGGAAAACCCTGGATTCCCGCCTGCCCGGGAATGACAAAAAAAGAAAGAGGGAAGGACGCAACCCCGTCTTGTCACCCCCGCGTAGGCGGGGGAGTCCACTCCTTGATCGTCACCCCCGCGTAGGCGGGGGTCCAGGAAAACCCTGGATTCCCGCCTGCGCGGGAATGACAAAAAAAGAAAGAGGGAAGGACGCAACCCCGTCTTGTCACCCCCGCGTCGGCGGGGGTCCAGGAAAAAAGAGAAAAACACTGGATTCCCGCCTGCGCGGGAATGACAAAAAAAGAAAGAGGGAAGGACGCAACCCCGTCTTGTCACCCCCGCGTAGGCGGGGGAGTCACTCCTTGAGGGTCACCCCCGCGTAGGCGGGGGTCCAGGAAAACACTGGATTCCCGCCTGCGCGGGAATGACAAAAAAAGCCGAAAAAATCATTTTAGAGGGAAGTGGGCTTCGACGCGCAGGCCCTCTTCGCGGAAGTCGAAGGAGATCTCGCCGTCGAGTTCGTGCGTGACGGTGCCTTCGATCAGCGACATGCCGAAGCCGCGGCTCTCGGGCGCCCTTGCGGGTGGGCCGCCGCTTTCGTCCCAGATGATCGCCATATGCCTGCCGTTCTCGCGGTCGGCGACGCTGCAATGGACCCGCAGCCGGCCACTGTTCGCCGACAGGGCGCCGTATTTCTGGGCGTTGGTCGCCAGTTCGTGCAGCATCATGGTCACGGCCAGCGCCGCCGCCGGCTTGAGCGTCAGCCCGGCGCACGCGTCGACCACCTCATCCTGGCCGTCGCGCAGATGCGGTGCCAGCGTCTGCCGCACCAGCTCGCTCAGTTCGGCGGTGTGCCAGCCGCTCTGCACCAGCACGTCGTGGCAGCGGGCCAGCGCCTGCACCCGGTCCATGAAGGCCACCTGGAAGTCCTCCAGCGAGCCGGAGCGGCGCAGGGTCTGCCAGGCGATCGCCTGGATGGAATTGATCAGGTTCTTGATGCGGTGGTTCAGTTCGCCGATCAGCAGCTTCTGGCGCTCCTCGAAGCGCCGGCGGTCGGTGACGTTCTCCAGCGAGAGCAGGATGGTCTCCAGGGAATCCAGCCGGCGGCCGTTCAGCAGAAAGACCCGCTGGCCGATCTCCGGAAAGGCGTGGTTGACCTCGTAGTCCTCGACCACCTCGTCCTGCGGCAGGATATCGTTCAGGACGCGACGGAGCTCGGGAATGTCCCACTGGCCATGCCCCAGGTCATAGAGAAACCGGCCCTCTGTGGTCTCCGGCCGCACCTGGAACTCCCGATAAAAGGCGTCATTGGCCGAGACTACCTTGAGGTCGGGGCTCAGCGTCAGCAGCGGCGCCCGGACCGTCTCGACGATGGCCTCGGCGAAATAGCGGGCTTCGGCAATCTCAACCTCGTGCTGCTTGCGCTCGCTGATGTCGGTGAAGGTGACGACCAGGCCTTCGATCCGGTTGTCCTCGGTGCGATAGGGCAGGATTCGGCGCTGGAACCAGCCGCCGTCGCTGCTCCGCACTTCGGCGGTGCGCGGGATCAGGCTCTCCCGCACCGCCTCGGCTTCGCTGCGGAAATCCGCGTCCTGGTATTTATGGGCGAAATGGGCGACCGGCCGGCCGATATCCCCGGGCGTCAGCTCGATCAGCCGGCCGATGGCCGGGGTGAACCAGCGGATGTGCAGGTTCGCGTCCAGGAACAGGGTCGGCGTATCGGTACTGTTCAGCAGGTTGTTCAGGTCGTTGCTCTTGGATTCGAGCTCCTGCACCTTGTTCTGCAGCTGGCTGTTGACCGTGTTGAGTTCTTCGTTGAGGGATTGCTGTTCCTCCTTCGCGCTTTCCAGCTCTTCGTTGGCGGATTGCAGCTCCTCGTTCATCGACATGATTTCCTCGTTCGAGGCCTTGAGGTCCTCGTTCGAGGCTTCAAGCTGCCGCACCGTCATGCGCAGCTGCTCCCGGGTCGCGAGCAGGTCCTCCTGCAGCTGCTGGTCTTCGGCGCCGGATTCGCGGGCTGCCCGTTCGACCTCATCCGCAGCGTGCCTTGCCCGGGCCTCGCCGCGCGGCGCCTCTTCGAAGCTGATCAGCATGGCGTCCGACGCCCCGCCGGCCGGCATGGCGGTGACCAGGGTCGGGCGGTAGCGGCCCTTCTCCTGCACCCAGGCCTCGCCGCTGCGGCTGCCGCCGGCCTCGCGGGCCGCCTGGCTGACCGTGCGCACCGGCATCTGCAGGCCGTCGCGCAGCAGAGCCATCAGGTCGTTGGTCGGCTCCCCATCCGGGTGGCGGAGGAAGGGCGCGGTTTCGCCGTGGAAATAGAGGACGCGGAGATCACCGTCCACCAGGACCGAAGGCGGCGCAAAGCGGTCGAGCAGGGCCCGCCTCGCGAGTTCGGGCGGCTGGTCGCGCGGTGCCGGGGCGGGGGCCGACTGTGGCGCCGCCTGGCCTTCTTCGCCCCTGCGGTTATTGCGGCCGAGGAGCGGGAAATCGACAATGTCGTGCCGGGTGGCCCCGATGCGCTGGAAAACACGCCAGCGCTTCGACACCGGCTCGAACAGACCGTCGCGGCCGACCGGCGTTTCGACATTGCCGAGGAAGAGGATGCCGTCGCGGCGCAGCGCGAAGTGGAACAGCGCGACCAGCTTTTCCTGGAACGGCGGTTTCAGATAAATCAGCACATTGCGGCAGCTGATCAGGTCCATGCGGGAAAAGGGCGGGTCGTGCAGCAGGTTTTGCGGGGCAAAAGTGATCGCATCGCGCAGCCTGGGCCGCACCCGGTAGGTGTCGTTCTCGCGGTTGAAAAAGCTCTCGATGCGCTCTGGCGCCAACTCCTCGACCGCGCTGGCCGGGTAGACCCCCAGGCGGCCGATCGACAGCGCCTCCTCGCTGGTATCGGTGGCGAACATAGCCAATGACAGCCTCTTGCCGGCCGCTTCCGCCGCCTCCAACAGCAGGATGGCGAGCGAATAGGCCTCCTCGCCGCTGGCGCAGCCGGGCACCCAGACGCGCAGCGTTTCCTCCGGGTCGTAATCGGCGATCAGCGGGGCGATAGCCTCGTCGCGCAGGGTCTGCCACGCTTCGGGGTCGCGGAAAAAACCGGTGACATTGATCAGCAGGTCGCGGGCCAGGGCGGCCTGCTCCTCCGGCTCTTCGCGCACCAGCCCGAGATAGGCGGAGAGATCGCCCGCCTGGCGCAGGCCCATGCGGCGGCGGACCCGCCGAATCACCGTGGTTTCCTTGTAGGCCCGGAAATCCTGACCGGTGCGGCGTCGCAGCACGGTCATCAGCTGGTCGAAGGGCTCGGTTTCGGCCGGGGCGGGCGGCGCCACCTTGCCGTCGATCAGGGTACGGTCGTGGCGGGCATAGTCGATCAGCGCGCCGGGCAGCCTTTCCACCGGCATGACCAGATCGGCCAGGCCGGTGGCGACGGCATGGCCCGGCATGCCGTTATATTCCGCCGTGGCCGGGTCCTGCACCGCGACCAGGCCGCCCTGCTCCTTGATCCTCGCGAGGCCGGCCGAGCCATTGCTGCCGGTGCCGGAGAGGATGGCGGCAATGGCCCAATCGCCATATTCGGCGGCCAGCGAGGTAAAGAAATGATCGATCGGCCGGCGCTGTGCCCGCTCCCGGTCCATCGCCTCCAGCCGGAAGGCGCCGTCGGACAGGCTGAGCTTGGCATTGGGCGGAATGACGTGCACCCGGTCGGGCGCAACCGGCATGCCCTCCTCGGCGTCGACCACCGGGATGGCGGCGTGGCTGCCGAGCACGTCGGCCAGATGGCTGGAATGGTCCGGATCGAGATGGATGACCACAACATAGGCCATGCCGCTGTCGGCCGGGAGTTCGGCGAAGAACGCCTTGAGCGCCGTGATGCCGCCGGCCGAGGCCCCCAGCCCGACGACCGGGAAGGTCGGCCGGTTTCCGTTCGTCATTCCGTTTCTTTCGGTTCAATCCTTTTGATTGCAACACATGGAGGGCAGGTTCCTCTCCCGAATCTGCACGGATTTGGACAGAGCCCCCGCAGCGTTGCAAGGATTTTCGGATCGCGCAGGGCCGTTCGCCCTAGCGATAGTCCCCGCAAAAATATATCTTCTCACCACGAAGCCACGAAAAACACAAATAAAAGCAGGTCCAGGATTTTGCCTATTATTGAAATTGGACGACAAGTCTACTTTCACAATGTTCGTCTATAGGATTTGTGTTGTGGAAAAAGCTTTTTCTTCTACGGAACTCGTCAGAAACCCCGCGCACGGCCGAAGCATGCCGCACGCAGGGGACCGCAAGAGGCCCAAGGATTCCGGACGTCAGAATTCCTGGAGGTCGGGCTGCTCGTCGCCGCGCTCGTCGCCCTCGTCGTCGTCGATGATTTCGACAGACTGGGCCTGCAGGCCTTTTGGACCTTGCCGGGTGGTCAGGCGCACGCGGCATGCGGCCGGCAGCTCGTGGACGCCGGAACGCTCCAGCGTCTTGGCGTGGACGAAGACGTCGCCGCCATCGTCGAGCGTGACGAAGCCGAAGCCCTTTTCAGCATTGAAGAACTTCACCCGGCCTTCGACCGTTTCGCCGAAGCGGTCCATGCCGCCGCCCATACCGCCGCCCATGCCGGGCGGGCCGCGGCGCGGGCCGCGCGGCGGGCCTCCGGCATCCTCGCGCCGGAAGGGGCGCCGCTCCATCGGCGTCGCCGTCGACATGTCGACCGAAGCGATGCGCGAGACCTGCGGTCCCTTATGCCCCTGTGTGATGTCGCAGACCACGGTAGCGCCCTGTTCCAGGGCGTCGTAACCGGCCTGGCCGACGACCGAGGCGTGGCAGAAAACGTCCGGAGAGCCGTCGTCGAGCGTGATGAAGCCGAACCCCTTGGACGGGTTGAACCACTTGACGGTACCGGTGACGTTGCGGCGGGCATTGCCCATGGGCGGGGGAGAGCGACGGTCAAGCATGGAACGCGCAAAAGCCTCATACAGACACAAAACAATCAGTCGATTTGCCGAACGGGGAATACACGAGCACGCCCGGGACCCGCTTGCCGAACCGACAGAGCCCTATTGATGACATTACCCACGCCCGGACGCAACAACACCTTTTTGAAATGGCGGAAATTCGGCGGAAAGTCTCGGGGGCGCAATAAAGACTTCACAATACCCGGCCGCCCCTTGCGTCGGTGATCGCGCCGCCCGGCCGGCAAGTCGGCACAAATAAAAGCGTTTACGCAGGCCGCTTGCCGCGATGTCTCAACACCCGGCGCTAAGTATCGATGCAATTCAGAATCGCGTGGCCGAAGGCCCGGACACGCCAAGCGGCTGCGGCACGGAGGGCGGCGGTTCGACCCGCACCTCCGGCTCGCTGAAGGGCTCGCTGACCGGGCCGGTGCAGGCGGCCAGAGCGGCGCCGGCGGCGAGCAGCAGCGCCGGGGCAAGGCGGCCGGCGGCGCGGGCCGGCGATCGGAGGCGGAGGATCATGGCGGGTCTCATGTTGGGCGTCTGTCCTGTTCAACCCGATAAATGGGGCCGCGTTCCGGGCGGAACAGGTAGCCAAAGGCTAGACCCTGGCTTGCATTCGGGGAATTGACGTCTCCGTGATCGGCGCCCGGCGCCGGCCGCCCGAGTCGCCGCGGGCTCAGCCGCCGGTGCCGGCATCGGTCAGGCCGGGCGGCGCCGGCGCCTCGGGCACCTCCGGGACGCGGCAGCCGGTCGGGCAGCAGCGTCCCGGCTGGCGGGAGGGGCGCCGGCCCTCGTCCAGCAGCCCCCGGTCCAGCAGCCGGTCGACCAGGGCCGCCTTGTCCGCCACCGGGTAGTTTCGCCAGATCTCGCGCTTCATGGCTTCGGGCGACCCGCCGCCATGCAGCGAGATCACCGAATACCAGCCGCCCTGGTAGGAGGCGGTCAGGTCCTCGACCAGCCGGGCGACGTCGAGCCGCCGCTCGGCCGGAATGTCGGCGCGGCCTGCCAGCACGGCGGACAGGGAGGCGCGGGTCGCGGGGTTGTGGTCCTCGTCCGGGCCGGGCAGCGCGACGATCAGCCCGCCCGAGACCTCATGGGCGAGGCGGTGCATGTCGTAAATCTGCGTGGCCAGCAGCAGCTTGCCGATATTGGCGAAGACCGGCTCCGGCATGACATTGCCGGCCGGGTCGGTGACGCCATAGACCGAGGCGGCGACGCCGCAGGCATAGAAGCCCTCGGTGATGGTGATCAGCTCGACCATGGCATCGCGCAGATGGCCGTGGCGGTCGGGGTCGAGGCCGTTGGCCTCGCACATCAGCGCCCCGGCGCCGATCAACAGGTCGCCGAAGCCGGCCCGGGCGCCGATGCAGGAATGGCGGTGATGGGTGGCATAGGCGGTGGTCAGCAGCCCGGCCTCCTCCGTCTCGCCGGCAATGAACACCCGTTCGTGCGGCACGAAGACGTCGTCGAACAGCACCACCCCGGTCGACTGGCCGTAGCGGGCCGAAAAGCGGGCGGCGGCTTCTCCAGGGCGGCCGGCCGGCCGCGCGACGATGGTGACGCCGGGCGCGTCGACCGGCACGGCGCAGGCGACGGCGCAGGGCCAGTCCTCCGGCCGGTGGGTGCGGCAGGGCATGACCAGGAATTCGTGGACATAGGGCGCGGCGGTGACGATCGCCTTGGTGCCGCGGATGACGAGGCCGTCCGGCCGCCGCTCCTTGATGTGAACATAGACGTCGGGATTGGCCTGCTCGCCCGGCCGGCGGGCGCGGTCGCCCTTGGCGTCGGTCATGGCGATGCCGAGCGTCAGGTCCTCCGCCTGCACCCGGTGCAGATAGGCGAGCAGCCTTGGGTGATAGTCGCTGCCATGCGCCTCATCGGCGGCCTTCGTCGCCTGGTAGAGGGCGTTCAAGGCGTCATGCGCCAGATAGCGCTGGGCGCAGCCGCTCTCGCGGCAGACCAGCCGCACCGCCTCCAGCTTGGTCAGCAGGTCGGTCGTCGTCTCGTTGATGTGCAGCATGCGGTTGACGGTCTCGCCGGAGGTGCCCTGGCGCGCCGTCATCAGCGTCCGGTATTCCGGGCGCCGGGCGAAGTCATAGGTGATGCCGACCGCCGCGATGCCGGGCGCCAGCGACGGCGCATCGGCGACGCTTTCCACCCGCTCCCCGTCGACCCAGACGGTCGGGGGATAGCGGCGCAGCGACTCGCGATAGTCCTCGGCGGTCATCAGCATCGGTCCGGTTCCCTCCCTGTAACGCCGGTCCATTTCTTGGCCTGCGGCGAATTTGAACAGCGTTAGAATTTTCGTCAAGCGTTAAGTTGGCGCCGGCAGCGAGGGAGGCGAGGGCATGGCCGAGACGGAGCGCCGGCGGCGGCGGCAGGCGGTGGGGGAGGTCAAGCGCGGACTGATCCTGGTGGCGGCGCGGCAGGTGTTCGCGCGCCACGGGCTGGAGGGCGCCAGCCTGCGGGCGATCGCGGCGGAGGCCGGCTATACCCCGGCGGCGCTGTATTTCCACTTCGACTCCAAGGAGGCGATCTATGGCGAACTCCTGGCGCAGTCGCTGGCCTCATTAAAGGAGGCCGTGGAGGCGGCCGTCGCCGCGGTTCCGGCGGCGGACGGGCCGGAAGGCCGGCTGCGCGCCGCCGCCCGGGCCTTTTTCCGCTTCTATGCCGAGAGCCCGCAGGAGCTCGACCTCGGCTTCTATCTGATGCGCGGCGGTGTCGGGCCGAAGGGGGTGGGCCGGGCCCGCGACCGCGACCTCAACGCCCGGCTGGCCGCCGGCCTTGCGCCGATCGGCCGGGCGGCGCGGGAGATGGGCGTGCCGGAGGGCGACGCCGGCACCCTGACCGCCGACATCTTCGCCCATCTGGTCGGCGTCCTGCTGCTCGCCCATACCGGACGGCTGCGCCTGTTCGGTACCGCCGCCGCCACCCTGGTCGAGGGCTATCTCGACGCCCGCCTCGCCGCAGCCTCCCTGCCTGCCTCGGCGTGAACCGGAAAGCGGCCCGGGGCGCCATACACCGAACGGCAAGCCCTGCGATGCGCCCGGCGCTCTTGCAGGTCTTGCCCTGCCAATGCTCTAAGCTGGGGCCGGACGGGGCCCTGGAGTTCGGTTGTGCTGATCGGTTCGCTGCTGACCCGCTATTTCCTGGACGACGGCATTACGCAGACGCCGGAATGGCAGGCGCTGGGCGCGGCGGAACTCGACGCCTTCGAAAGCGAAGTCCGCCGGCTGCTGCGTCCCTTCACCCCGCGTACCGGCCGCAACGAGGCGAACACCGAGCGCGAGCTGATCTGGCCGGTGCTGGACGCCCTGGGCTGGCACGACATCAGCGTCCAGGAAAGCGCCGGGCGCTTCGACGTCCCGGACATTGCCCTGTTCCCGTCGCCGGCGGCCAAGGCGGCGGCGGAGGCGCCCGGCGGCCCCGGCCCCTATGCCCAGGCCGTCGCCATCGCCGAGAGCAAGCGCTGGCTGCGCCCGCTCGACCGCAGCGACACCCTGGACAGCGGCCGGCGCGAGGGCCCGCCCTCCAGCCAGATCAACCGCTATCTCACCGTGTTGCAGGGCCCCTCCAACCATCGCCTGCACTGGGGCATCCTCACCAATGGCCGGCTCTGGCGCCTCTATTACGTCATGGCGCGCTCGCGCTCGGAAGATTTCCTGGAACTCGACCTGCCGGCCATTCTCGGGCTCGAGGGCTTTGCCGACGACATGTTCGCGCCGCCGCCCGACCAGCGGCGGCACTGGCTGGCGGTCTTCTACCTGCTCTTCCGGCGGCAGGCCTTTCCGGCTGCCGCCGACCGGCGCGACTGCTTCCTGGTGCGGGCCGTCGACGAAGGCCAGAACTGGGAGGCGCGGGTCGCCGACAGCCTGCGGGCGGTGGTCTTCGACGAGGTGTTTCCCAACCTCGTCGCCGCCATCGCCGACCACGACCCGCTGCGGCCGCGCAAGGACATTTCCCCGGCCTTCTGCGCCGAGGTGCGGGAGGGTGCGCTGGTGCTGCTCTACCGGCTTCTCTTCCTGCTTTATGCCGAAGACCGCAACCTGCTGCCCGTTGCCGACCCGAAATACGACGATTACGGCCTGCGCCGGCATATCCGCAACTCCGTGGCGGAGCGGCTGGACACGGGCTACGTCTTTGCCGAGCGGCTCGACAATCTCTTTGCCCATGTCCGCAGCCTGTCGCTCGGCGTCGACCAGGGCGAGCCGGCACTCGGCCTGCCGCCCTACAATGGCGGGCTGTTCGATACGCTGCAGATGCCGATCCTCGGCCGTGTCCGGATCCCGGACCGGAAATTCGCGCCGATCATCGATGCGCTGTCGCGCACCCGGAAGGACGGCCGCCCGCACCGCATCAACTTTCAGGACCTGTCGGTGCGACAGCTCGGGTCGATCTACGAGGGGCTGCTGGAATTCAATGTCGAGGAGGTCGACGGCCGCGTCCGGGTGATCCGCGACGAGGAGGCCCGGCACGGCAGCGGCAGCTATTACACCCCCGACCCGATCGTCGACCTGATCGTCGCACGTGTGGCGCAGCCGCCGATCGATGCCCGCCTGCAGGCCTTCCGCGACAAGGCCGAAAAGCTTGCGGCCGGGCGGCGGCCGGTGGCGGACAGGCTGGCGGCGTTGCGGGAGGTCGACTCGGCGAGCGCCATCCTGTCGCTGAAATTCTGCGACCCGGCGATGGGCAGCGGTCATTTCCTGGTGGCGCTGGTCGACTATCTGGCCGACCGCATTCTTGAGGCGATCGCCGAGGCGGAGAGCGGCGTGCCCTGGCTGCCGGAGGACAAGCCCTACGTCTCGCCTCTGACCGAGGCGATCGATGCGGTTCGCAACCGCATTCTCGACCAGGCCCGCAGCCATGGCTGGCGAGTGACCGCGGCGCAGCTGGACGACCGGCTGCTGGTCCGCCGCATGATCCTCAAGCGCTGCATCTACGGCGTCGACAAGAACCCGATGGCCGTCGAGCTGGCCAAGGTCTCGCTCTGGCTCCACACCTTCACCATCGGCGCGCCGCTCAGCTTCCTCGACCACCATCTGCGCTGCGGCGACAGCATTCTCGGCGACCGCGTCCGCACCGTCGCCGACTGGCTGCAGCAGCACGGGGCCTTGCATATCTCGCGCTATGTGCAAGCGGCCAAGAACACCGCCCAGCTGATGATCGACATCGAGCGCATGGTCGATGCCGACATCACCGAGGTGAAGCGCAGCGCCGAGACCTTTGCCGGG
>JAAAOG010000010.1 GCA_009909005.1 Alphaproteobacteria bacterium
CGGCTGGGCCGACGGGCTCCTGACCCTGGAGCGGGCCTCGGCGGAACTGCCGGGCGGCTCGGCCGCGGCGCTCGCCGGGACGGTCGCCTGGAGCGGGGCCTTGCCCGAGGCCGATCTCCGGCTGCACGCAACGGCCAGCGACCTGCGCGGCGTTCTGGACTGGCTGGGCGTCGATTTGTCCGGCATTGCTCCCGGCGTGCTGCGGCGGGCCACTGCCACCGGACGGTTCAGCGGTTCGCGCGCGGCGTTTCAGCTGACCGGTCTCGACATCACGGTCGACAACACGCGGCTCCGCGGCGGGTTTGCAGTGCTCGATCGGGCGGTACCCGGCATCGGCCTGCGGCTCGATGTCGACAGCCTCAATCTCGACGCTTATCGCCCGGCGCCGGACGACCGCGCAGAGGCCACGCCCCTGGCGGCGCTGCGGCAGCTGGCGAGACGCCTTCCGGCCTGGTCGCAGGCGGTCAATGCCAATATCGATGCAAGCTTCGGGGCACTTGTCGTCGACGATATCGCGATCACCGATCTTGCCGTCATCGCGACCTTGCGCAACGGCCGGCTGGACCTGCACGACCTTGTGGCCGGTTCGGTGGAGGGGGCCGCCCTGGCGCTGTCCGGGGTTGTCGCGTCGCTCGATCCCCTGGACGGCCTGGACCTGGCGGTTGATCTGGCCATACCCGACGCGGCGCCCTTTTTCCGCCTTCTCGACCGCGCGCCGCCGGTGCCGCCGCCCTGGCTCGGCCGGCTGGCGGCCGACGGCCGCGTCGCCTATGACGACCGGACGCTGCGCCTGGATCTGGCGGGCGAGGCGGCCGGCGGCCGTTACGAGGTCTCCGGCCATGTGGCCGAACCGTCCGGCCTGCCGGCGTTCGATCTGGTGGTGCGGCTGCGCCATGACGATCCGGGCGCGCTGTTGGCCCCCTTTGCCGGGGACTATCGGCCGGCCGAACCGCTTGGGGCGGTCGACCTTTATGCAGAGATCGCCGGTTCCCCGGACGATCTTGCCTTTGAGGCGGTCCAGGGGCAGCTCGGACCGGTGTCGCTGGCCGGCGCGGTGACGCTCGACCGGCGCGGCGAGCGCCCGCATGTCGCGGCCGAACTGCAGGCCGGCGCCATCGCGCTCGACCGGCTGCTGCCGGCCGAGCCCGCCTGGGCGGCCGGCCGCGGACCGGGTGCGTGGTCCGACCGGCCGGTCGATCTGTCACGGCTCGCGAGGGTCGACGGGACGCTGGCGCTGACCGCAGCCTCCCTGTCGCGCGGCCCCTTCACCGTGGCGGAGCCGGCGCTCCGGGCGGCGCTTGCGGGGGGAACGCTGACCCTGGAGCGGCTGACCGGCCGGCTGTTCGACGGGACCTTCGGCCTCTCCGGCAGTCTCGAGGTCGGGCCGCCGCGGCGGGCGGCCGCCGCACTCGATCTGGTCGGCGCCCGGGCCGGTCCGGCTCTGGCCGCGATCGGCGCCGGAGAGGCGATCGCCGGAGACCTGAATTTCGGCTTTGACGGGACGACGCAAGGCGCCTCGCCGGCGGACATGGTCGCCGGATTGTCCGGGGAAGGCGTTCTGTCGGTGCGGGACGGCCAGGTCTTCGCCCTGGACCTGGCGGCGCTGGAACGCATCATTGCGGACAGCCCGGACGCAGCGACAGCCCTGCTGGCTTTGCCCGATGCCCTCTCGACCGGCAGCACGCCCTTCGCAGCACTCAATGCCACGTTCGCGGTCGAGGCCGGCGTGGCGACGGCCGATGGTTATCGCATGGTCGGCGAACACGGGGTGGCGACGGGCGACGCGGCGGTCGACCTCGGCGACTGGCGCCTGGATGCCGAGACCAGCTTCGGACTCTACCGGTTTCCCGAAGTGCCAGCCATCCGCATCGGCCTGCAGGGGCCGCTGGATGCCCCGCGCCGGACGATCGGCATGGAGGCGTTGCAGGACTTCATCCGCGCCCGCTACGCCGCCGCCCGCGCCGAATAGGGGAGGGGCACGGGGCGGGAGCGCGCGTCGCGCGGGGGCCGAGCCGACCGTCCGGGTCGGCCCGGGGTCAGCGCAGGCCGAGTGCGCTCTTGGTCTTCGGGCCGACAATGCCGTCGGGGGACAGGCCGCGGCTGCGCTGAAAGTTGATCACCGCGGTTTTCGTGTTCGGCCCGAAATGGCCGTCCACCGTCAGCTTGGCACCCCTGGCGTTGAGCGCCCGCTGCAATGCCTGCACGGCCGGCCCCTTGGCGCCTTCTTTCAGCACGCCGCCGCCGCCGGTCGCGGGCGGGGCGCTCGGGACCTGGGCCGGCGGCTTGCGCAGGGCCGCCAGGGTCTTGTCGTCGACCGAACCGGTGACCGGCAGACCCTTCTGCTCCTGGAAAGCGCGGACGGCCGCCGCCGTCTTCTGGCCGAACTTGCCGTCGACCGTCAGGTCCGCACCGTGGCGGTTCAGCAGCGTCTGCACCTCCACGACCTCCTTGCCGCTGTCGGTCATGCCGATGTCCACCGGCCCGCCCGGCGTTTTCGGCGGCGGCGTCGGCGGCGCGGGCACGGGGTTCGGGTTGCCGGTCATGTAACCCTGGGCATCGAGGCCCAGAACCTGCCTGTAATTGTAGACAGGACAGGTCTTTGAACTCACCTCGCAATGTCCGCGAAAGCGCATGGTGACGCCCTTGCCGGAATAGGCGTCGCGAATGGCGGTGCAGAGCGCCCGGACCGAGGTGTATTGCTGCTGGGTGAACTTTTCGATCAGCAGGCCGTGGCAGCAGATGGCAATGGTGCCGGTATTGTTGCCGCCCTGGGCAGCCGGCACCTTCGAGACCGGCCGGCCTTCCTGAATATTGCCCTGTTTGGTGATGAAATAGTGGTAGCCGACATCGTCCCAGCCGCGATCCAGGTGCCATTCCCGCATGACCGAGACATCGTCATGGCTGGCGACGTCGGAGGCCGAACAGTGAAGAAACGTCGTGTGCACCGAGCGCGACGGCGGCTGGAACTGAATGGCCGCGCCATAGGCCCATTTGGCGGGTGTCTTCTTCATGCTCGCTCTCCCAATGCGCTGCATCTGCGTCGCGTTTCAGATGATCGGACACCAAGCGGCGAAGACAAGTCTTGTCTCAAGTCGCGAAAGCGAAGAGACTCAGTCTTCAGCTGCACTTTTTTGTCACGAAAACCCTGCTCGACAGGACCGGGACAGAATTCCGGTCTCAGGGATTTAAGCTGGCATGATAGGCCTTGGCGTGCGACTTGAAAAGACGGTTCGGGCGCCGGCTTCGGAATTGCCGGCCGCAGCACTGCTTGCCGCCGTCCCTTTGGAAAGGGGAGCGTCGGACAATCGAATTGCGTGATTCCGGGAAGGACGCTCAAGAAAGGCGAATGGAAACGTAACGGGCGCGGGCTGGAGCCCGCAGCCGGCCGCATGGCCTTGGCGACGGCGGACTACAGCCCAACCCGGCCGGTCGTTTCGGACCGTCAGTCGTCCTGATAGCGGAACGACAGGTTCAGACGGGTCCGATAGGCCGCGATCTTCCCCTCTTCCACCTTCAGATCAAGTTGCGCAACCTCGGCAACCCGCAGGTCGTGGATGTGCTTGCCGGCCGTTTCGACGGCATGTTTGGCCGCCTCTTCCCAAGAGGTGGGGCTGCTGCCGACCACCTGGATGACCTTATAGACGCTGTCAGGCATCTGGCGTCCTCCTCTGCTTTTGCGGTTATGTCGCGGGAACAGTCGGGAGCGGGATTGGTTCCCCAGGCCGCGCATCGGACCCGTGGGCGCCGAGGGGCGCCGAGCGGCTTCAGGCAGTCATTGCAGGGCAGGACAAAGCGTCCCGGTCGGACAGCCGGGCTCTTTAACCCGCCCGGAAAGCTTCCTAATGTATAGACCTATTGTCTGGGGCTTTAGGCGTGCGGCCTGGCACAAAAGACAATCAATGATTGGTAAGGGGGGAAGTTGCAATGATCAGCGAGCATATTGTCAGCGCCTTTGATCGCGAGCTTGGCCAGATCCGTCATCAGATACTGCAGCTCAGTGGATTGGTCGAAGACCAGCTCGATCACGCCATTGAGGCGCTGATCCGCCGGAATCCGACCCTCGCCAACCAGGTCATCGAAAAAGACGACGCGGTGGACACGCTAGAGCGCGCCATCGGCGAGACCGTGGTGAACGTCGTGGCGCGCCGCCAGCCGGTGGCCAACGATCTGCGCACCGTTTTTGCCGCAGCCCAGATTGCCCAGTCGCTGGAACGGGTGGGCGATTTCGCCGCCAACACGGCGAAGCGCTCGCTGGCGCTCGACCAGTCGACCAGCTTCGCCCCGGCCTTCTATCTCAGCGACTACGCCAAGGCCGTGCGGGGATTGCTGAGCATGGCGATCAAGGCCTATGCCGACAGCGACCTCGATCTGGCGCTGGAGGCGTGGCATGGCGACGCCGCTGTGGACCGTCACCACAGCAGCCTTTTCATGAACACCATGAATGCGATGCGTGCCGATTCCGACAATATCGTTGCCGGCGTGCATCTTCTCTTCGTCCTGAAGAACCTCGAGCGGATTGGCGATTTCGCCACCTCGATCGCCGAAAGCACCCATTTCGCGCTGACCGGTAAATATCCGCCCGGCGAGCGGCCAAAGGCGGATACCACCAGCACCTGGGTTCCTGTCTGAGGTCACCCCGGCCCTGCCGATCAGCCCCAGGGGCCGGCCGCGTCCCAGGGACCGCGGGTGTTGCCGCCGGCGAGCTGCTGCAGTGCGCGCACCCGGGACTCGGTCGGCGGATGGGTCGAGAACAGGGACCCGATCTGCCGGGCGTGCAGCGGGTTGATGATGAACATGTGCGCCGTAGCCGGATTGCTCTCCGCTTCGCGATAATCGATGCCGCGAGCCATCTGTTCGATCTTCTGCAGCGCCCCGGCCAGCCAGAGCGGCCGGCCGCAGATTTCCGCACCGATGCGGTCGGCCTCGTATTCCCGCGAGCGGCTGATCGCCGTCTGCACCAGCATGGCGGCGATCGGTGCCAGGACCATCATCAAGAGCGTTCCGACGAGCCCGAGCGGGTTGTCGCGATTGCCGGCAAAGAAGATGGCGAAGTTCGCCAGCATCGAGATGGCGCCGGCGATGGTCGCGGTGATGGTCATGATCAGGGTGTCGCGACTGCGGACATGCGCCAGCTCATGAGCCATCACGCCGGCCACCTCTTCGGCACTCAGCCGGCGCAACAGGCCGGTGGTCGCCGCGACCGCGGCATTTTGCGGGTTGCGCCCGGTGGCAAAGGCGTTGGGCTGATCGCTTTCGATGATATAGACCTTGGGCATGGGCAGCCCGGCCCGGTCCGCCAATTGGCTGACGATGCCGTAGAACTCCGGCGCGCTGCGGGCGTCGACCGGTCGTGCATGGTACATGCGCAGCACGACCTTGTCGGAGTTCCAGTAGCTGAACAGGTTCATGCCCAGCGCGATCAGAAACGCGATGATCATCCCGGCGGTGCCGCCGAGCAGGAACCCCACGCCCATGAAAAGCGCCGTCAACCCGGCCAGCAGAATGGCAGTCTTGACGTATCCGCCCATCGATACCTGACCCTCCCGAAACGCGGTCTTGCGTCGCAATAGGTTGGCGGCAGTGCCCGACGCTTCAAGATAGCTCGTTGATATGCCACGTTTCCGCCATACACCCCGATCGGGAAAGGCTGACCAGATGACAGACGCCGAGAAGACCGTGCCCGCCGGCACGCCCGGGAGCGACGCCGAAGAGAACCGTGCCGACGACACGACCGGTGCTGCCGGCGCTGAAGGGGCGGAAGCCCGGGAGGCCGAAGGCAGCGAAGGGGCGGAACACCGTCCGCCGGTCCCGAAGCAGAAGCCGGGCGAGGTGGGCGGCCCGCAGGGCCCGGAGCCGACCCGCTATGGCGATTGGGAGGTGGGCGGCCGCTGCAGCGATTTCTGACGAGAAGGGGGCGCCCGGGGCCCGCCTGTTTGTGCGTTCATCTGTTTGGCCCCATATCTGCCGCTGACTGACAGGTTGTGACGGCGAAAGGGGCGGACGGACAGATGGGCTCGGCGCTGAAATGGGGGCTGGTCGCCGTCGGCGGCGTGCTCGGTCTGGTTTTGACGATCCTGCTGTTTGCGCTGATCAACCCCTTCGCACTGCCCTTTCTCCTGCTGTTTCTCGTCCTCGCCGTCCCGGTCTTCGTGATCACGGTCGCCGTCGTGCTGGCACGCCGCGCCATCCGGTTCGGCGTCGCGAAGATCCGGGAGATGACCGACGTCGCACCGGACGAGCGCTTCGATTCGGCCGCCTCCTACGAGGCGGACATGGCCCGGGCCAGCGGCCAGAGTGACGAACTGGACCAGGCGGCCGCGCGCATCCGCCGGATCAAGAAGGCAGCGCATGGCCTCGCCGATCCGGCGACCGGCCGGGCGATGGAGCGGGTGGCGGATGCCGCGGGGAAGCTGCTGATGCAGGCGGCGGAGAGCCGGGGCGCGGCCCGGCGCCTGCGCCACCCCCTCGTGCATCAGCTTGGCCATGTCGAGGCGGTCGCGCTCAACCTCATGCGCATGCAGGAGGGCGGCGTGCCGGAACCGGCCCTGCTGCACCGGGCGACGGCGACGTTCGACGGCGTCGCCCGGGACTTCGAGCGGCATCGCCGTTCGGCCGCAGCGGCCCACGCCCTGGAGACCGAGGCGCGCCTGGAACTGCTCAGCCAGGAACTCGACCCCTCTGCCGCCGGGACCGCGCGGGCGGGTGTTGGTCCGGCGGATCGCCCGCCGCCGCCGCCCTTGCCCGAGGACAGACCGGCGTCCTCCCCCCGAGAGCCGGGTAGCCGCACGCCCGTGGTGGACCAGCTCTTCGGCCGGCGGGGCTCCTGACCGCCGCCCGGAACCGTACGGCAGCCCGGTCTGTTTGCCTCCCAACTGCAAGCAGGATGTGGAGGACAGATCATGCCGAGATTCAGTCTGGCCTTTATCGCCGTGCTGGGCCTGGGATTGGCCGCCTGCGGCCAAACGCCGACCGAGCGCGGCCTGAGCGGTGCCGGGATCGGTGCAGCCGGCGGGGCCGCGACCAGTGCCGCCACCGGCGGCAGTCCGGTCGGCGGTGCCGTACTGGGCGGCGTGGCCGGCGGCGCAGCCGGTGCGCTGACCGACGAAAGCGACCTCGACCTGGGCGAGCCGCTCTGGGAAGACTAGGCGGCTTCGCAATCCGCAAGTGACCGGTGTCCGGCCGGCTGCCCTGGGCGGCCGGCCTCTTTGTTGGAAGCTTTCCGGCGGAGGCTTGTGGGTGGGGACCGGTCAGGCCGAGCGGGCGGCAATCCACTCGTTAAGGTCGCATTCCGGGCGGGCGCCGTAATGGGTCAGCACCTCGGCTGCGGCCAGGCTGCCCAGGCGGCCGCATTCGGCCAGGTGCTTGCCGCGCGTCAGGCCGTGCAGGAACCCGGCGGCATAGAGGTCGCCGGCCCCGGTCGTGTCGACGATGCGGTCCACGGGCGCGGCCGGGACTTCGTACAGCGTCGGGCCTTCCATGATCAGCGAGCCCCTCTCGCTCCGCGTAATCGCGACGATGCCGCACTCGCCGCGTACGGCCGAAAAGGCGTCCTCCAGCGTTT
This sequence comes from Alphaproteobacteria bacterium, assembly GCA_009909005.1. GTDB lineage: Bacteria > Pseudomonadota > Alphaproteobacteria > DSM-16000 > Inquilinaceae > JAAAOG01. The sequence continues at coordinate 7,562 of JAAAOG010000010.1, forward strand.
CGGTCTGATAGAGGGCACGCATCTCATCCTCATTGCCGAACAGAATGTCGACATGCCCGTCGATCAGCTCGCGGAAGCTGTCGCGGTGGCGTTCGACGCAAAAAACATCGGACAGCGTGAGCGCCACCTTGCGGCCGGACTCCCGGGCGATCGTTGCGGCCGTCCGGAACGCCTCCTTGGCCTTCGGCCGGTCCCAGAGATAGCCCTCCAGATAGGTGATCTGGGCGCCGCCGATGATATCGGCGTCGATGTCGTCCGGACCCAGCTCGACCGAGGCGCCGAGATAGGTATGCATGGTGCGCTGGGCGTCGGGCGTGACGACGATCAGGCAGCGCGCCGTCGGTGGATCCTCGTTGAGAGGCGGCGTCGCGTACTTCACGCCCACCGCGGTGATGTCGTGCCGGAAGACATCGCCCAATTCGTCATCGCAGACCTTGCCGATGAAACCGCACTGGCCGCCCAGCGTCGCCAGGCCGGCGATGGTGTTGGCGGCCGAGCCGCCGGACATTTCGATGCCGGGACCCATTTTGCTGTACAGCGCACGGGCCTGATCGGAATCGATCAGGGTCATCGTGCCCTTGTTCAGCTTGTGCTGGGTAATGAAGGCGTCTTCGGCATGGCTGATGACGTCGACGATGGCATTGCCGATGCCGACCACGGTCAAGGGCGTGGGCATATCGGCCTCCGTTGTTGGGTGTTAAGGAACGGCGACTATAGCCACCTCAGCTCCGGGGACAAGACCCGCGGAGCTGTGGCGGCGGCGGTTATGGGCGAATGCCGGGGTCGGGCATGCGCAGCAATTGCGACCCGGGCTCGGCGGCCAGGGGAGCCACGGCATCGAGCAGCGGGTCGAGGCGCGCCAGCATCGCCCGCGTGCGGGCGTCCAGGCCCGGGCCGCTGCGCAGCAATTCGGCCAGTCGTTCCAGCGGGGACGCCGGTTCCGGGCGGATCGTGACCGCCAGCGGCGCATCCGCTGCCAGGTCGAGGGTTTCGCGTGCCACCACCAGCGCCTCGTCGAGCCCGCCCAGCCGGTCGACCAGTCCACGCTCCTGCGCCTGCGCGCCCGTCCACACCCGGCCGCGGCCGATCTCGTCGACCCGTGCGCGGTCCAGGCCGCGGCCTTCGGCGACCACGGTCAGGAAGGTATCGTAGATATCGTCGACGAGGGCGGTGAATCGCTGTGCCTCGCTTTCCGACAAGGCGTCGACGAGAGACCCCATGCCTGCATGCCGGCCGCGACGCACCGTCTCCCAGTTCACGCCGATATCGCGCCAGAACGCGCTGCTGGCGGCGTTGATGGCGAAAACGCCGATCGAACCGGTGAACGTGCCGGGCTGGGCGACGATGGTCCGGGCCGGCGCGGCGATCCAGTAGCCGCCCGAAGCGGCCGCCCCACCCATGGAGACGATCAGCGGCTTGTCCTCCTCCGCGGCGCGCAGAACGGCCCGGCGCACCACCTCGGAGGCGACGGGGGAGCCGCCGGGGCTGTCGATGCGCAGGACGATCGCGTCAATGTCTTCGTCGTCGATCGCGTCGTGGATCGCCTGGGCCGTCGTCTCTGCGGCAATCACCGGCCCGCCGCCATCCAGCGGCGAGCGATCGTCTTCGTCGAGGACGACAGGACCGACGGCATAGATCAGCGCGACCTCAGCCTGCGGCTCCGGCGCCTCGACGGTGTTCAGCGCGAGATAGCTGCGGGCGTCCAGCCATGAGGTTTCGCTCCCGAACCGCTCTTCGATCTCGGTTCGCAGGTCGAAGCGATGGTCGATCCGGTCGATCAGCCCGGCCTCCAGCGCCTCCTCCGTCAGCAGCGGCGCGCGGTCGATCAGGCTGCGCACGGTGTCCGGCTCCAGCCCGCGTCCCTCCGCGACGCCGTCGACCAGCTGCCCGTAAAGGCTGTCGAGCAGGGCGGCGGTCATCTCGCGGTTCTCCGGCGTCAGGCCGTCCTGGGTAAGGATGTCGGGGAATGTCTTATAGGGTCCGCGTCGCACGACCTCCGGCTGGATGCCGATACGGGCCAGCGCCTCGCGGGCGAATGGCATCTGGCTGGCAAAGCCGGTGATGCCGATGGTTCCGATCGGTTGCAGCCAGATCTCGTCGAAGGCCGAGGCCAGGAGAAAGGAGGCATTGCCGCCGCCCAGCCCGGCGAAACTGTCGGCGTAGGCGATCAGCGGCTTGCCGCTGTCCCGGAAACGGGTGACGGCATCCCGCAGTTCCTGCGCGGTTGCCATGCCGAAAGCGGCTCCGCCGAATTCGGCCACCAGGCCGGCCACGCGCGGGTCGGTCCGGGCCCGGTCGATCGACTCGACGACCTCGCGAATGCTGGTCGGCGCGCCGCGCAGGAGGACGCTGAGCGGGCTTTGCGGCGGACCGTCCACAATGGGTTGGCGAAGATCGAGTGAAAGGAGTATGGTCTCCGCTGGTTCGGGACGCGCCAGCCGTTCGCCGATCCATCGGTCGACCGACCAGATGGCGGCGCCGACGACGATGATCGTGACGATCCCGACGATCGCGAAGAGCCAGAGAAGAAAGCGCCCGATCCTGGCGAACATGGTTGCCTCCGGTTTGGGGCGGCGTCCGGCCGCCCCGGCGGGTTTACGCGGGCCATGCCGGGATATCAATGGGCCTGACGGCACGGTCGCCCCGGCGATCGGCCGTAACCGGGAGTAACGTACGTAGGAAGTGCCCCCGACCCGGCGATGCACGGCATTGACTCATGCGTCGCGGGACCTAGCTTCGCTCGACCTGGGATGAATGGCGAGCGGCTTTGCAGTGAGTCGAGGAGCACGGCCAATGCGTCCAGACGACAGCGAAATCCGGATCTATGCGATGGGCTTGCTGGAGAGCTATGGGCCCCATTCGCTCCACTATGCCGATGATATGGTCCGCGCCTATCTGGCGAACGGCGATTTTGGCGGCGTTGCCATCTGGCGTCAGGTCCTGCACCAGCTTCAGGAATGGAACGGCGCGCACGCACGCGGTTGACCGCATGCCGGCGGGCAGGTCCCGGACGCATCCG
>JAAAOG010000052.1 GCA_009909005.1 Alphaproteobacteria bacterium
GTCGGAAGGCGCCAGATTATGTCGCCATCGCGCCGCACGCCGCTCTGCCCGTATGACTTGGCCGTCACCCGTTCCATCCGGCGGAAATCCAGACCGGCAGTCATGGCGTCGTCAAGGAAGTCCCGCACCAGTTGCTCCACCATCAGGGGATGGGAGAACAGGCGATGATAGATCTGATCGGCACCCGGCATGGCCCGTGTCTATGCAGGCGATTGCGATGGCATGCAAGAGGCCGTGCAGCCGTCTTCCCCTTGCGTTGGCGGTCCGCAGGCGAAACCTTGCCGGCATGACCGGAACCACCGCCCATCCCTCCGACATGCCCGCGGACAGCTGGGTCGATCGTCATGCTCCGGCCGGCTGGCGGCCCTATCTGAAGCTGATGCGCCTTGACCGGCCGATCGGCACCTGGCTGCTGCTCTTTCCCTGCTGGTGGAGCCTCGCCCTGGCGCCGCGCCCGGCCGGCTATGGCTGGCACGATCTCTCGCTCGCCGTGCTCTTCGGTCTCGGCGCGGTAATCATGCGCGGAGCAGGGTGCACCATCAACGACCTCTGGGACCGCGACATTGACGCCAGGGTCGCGCGGACGCGCGGCCGGCCACTGGCCTCCGGCGTCATCACGGTCAGGCGGGCGCTGGCGTTTCTGGCGGTGCTGTTGCTGGCCGGCCTTGCGGTGCTGCTGCAGTTCAACGGGATAACCATCGCCGTCGGCGCCCTGGCCCTGCTGCTGGTCGTGCCCTATCCGCTGATGAAGCGCATCACCTATTGGCCGCAGCTATTCCTGGGCCTGACCTTCAACTGGGGGGCCTTGGTTGGCTGGACGGCGGCGACCGGCGGGCTTGGCTGGCCGGCCCTGGTACTCTATGCGGGCGGCGTTTTCTGGACGCTGGGCTACGACACCATCTACGCCCATCAGGACAAGGCCGACGACGTCGCCGCCGGGGTTAAGTCGACGGCCCTGCGTCTGGGGGCGGCGAGCCGTGCCTGGGTCGCCGGGTTCTACGTCCTTTGCCTGGCCGGGCTGGCGGCGGCCGGCCTTTCGGCAGGACTCGCCGCCTGGGCCTTCCTGCCGCTGCTCGCCTTGGCCGGGGGACAGCTGGTCTGGCAGGTGGCCGGCTGGCGACTGGACGACCCGTCCGACTGCCTTGCCCGGTTCAAGTCGAACAAATGGTTCGGCGCATTGGCGCTGCTCGCTTTCGTCGTCGGCGGCGTGGCGGCCGGCTGAATGCCCGCGTCTGCCATCTTGTTTCGGACGCTTTCTCCCTTACACTGAATGGGCATTTGGCGGCATGAGATGCCGCCGCACCGGCTTCGGCAGCGGGGACATGGCACGCAGAGCTTCCTTTGGCGGGATGACGGTCGGCGACATGGTCGGGCTTATCCGCGACCAGACGCGACCGGAAAGCGCGCCGCTGACGCCGGAGCTGAAGATGCATATGGCATCGGCCATTACGCCGCTGTGGCGGGCGACCGAGGCGACGCTGGAGAAGACCGGCATGCCGCCGCCCTATTGGGCTTTTGCCTGGCCGGGCAGCCAGGCGATCGCCAGGCTGGTGCTGGACAGCCCGGCGCTGGTGCGGGGACGCCGGGTGCTCGATTTTGCCGCAGGGGGTGGGCTGATCGCCATGGCCTGCGCGCGCATGGGTGCGGCGCGGGTGATCGCCGTCGATATCGACCCGATTGCCGAGGTGGCACTGGCACTCAACGCCAAGCTCAACCGGCTGGCCATTCAGACAAGCCATCACGACATCGTCGGCCAGGCACTGCGGGAAATCGACCTGGTGCTTGCGGGTGACGTGTTCTACGAACGCGCTTTGGCCCAGCGCATTCTCCCCTGGTTCCACCAGCTGGCCAAGGCGGGCAAGACGGTTCTGGTGGGCGACCCCGGCCGCGCCTACCTGCCCTCCACCGGGATCGAGCCCATCGCCACCTACACGGTGCCGACGAGCATGGAGCTGGAAGATCGCGAGACCAAGGACACGACGGTCTGGAAAGTGCTGGCGGACTGACGTGCCGCCGGGCGCCCGGCCCGGCTCCGCGGGCTGTAACCGCGCCGGCATCAGGGTTGAACCTCTGAAAATCGGGTGCTAGGAGCAACCATGATCGATCGCATTGCAGCATTATGGCGCGGGCTGTCAACGGCCGACGCGGACGCGGAGGCGCCGCCGGGCCCGCCGGAAGACCCGAAACTGGCGGCAGCCGTCCTGATGGTCGAAGTCGCGCGTATGGACGAAACCGTCGACGCCGAGGAACGCGGCCGGATCGTTGAACTGGTGCAGTGGAAGTTCGATCTGAACGCGGAAGAGGCGGCCTCGCTGGTGGCGGAGGCGGAAAAGGTGACGCAGGGACCTGCGCATTGGCACCGCTTCGCGACCCCCCTGCGCGACGGCCTGGAACCGGCCGAGCGGCTGCAGATCGTCGATCTGCTCTGGGACATCGTCTATGCCGACGGCCGGCTGCATCACCTGGAAATGAGCTTGATGCGCCGCGTCGCCTCGCTGCTGAACATATCGGACGCGGACAGCGGCGCCGCCCGGCAACGCGCCCGAAAGCGCCACGGCCTCCCGGAAGACCATGGCCTGCCGGACTCCGAGGCTACGGCCTGACCGGATCATGCCCCCAATGGAGGGTCACGACGATGACGTATGTGGTTACAGAAGCGTGCATCAGAAGCAAGTACACCGACTGTGTGGAAGTCTGCCCGGTGGATTGCTTCTATGAAGGCGAGAATATGCTCGTCATTCATCCCGATGAGTGCATCGACTGCGGTGTTTGCGAGCCGGAATGCCCGGCCGAGGCCATCAAGGCCGATACCGACGGAGACGCGGCCGAAAAATGGCTGGAGCTCAACCGAAAATATTCCGACTCCTGGCCGAACATAACCCGAAAAAAGGAGTCTCCGCCGGACGCGGACGAGTGGAAAGCTGTAGAGGACAAGTACGAAAAGCACTTTTCGGCCAATCCCGGCGAGGGGTCCTGAACCGTCGTTTTTCGCACCTGCGAAAAAGCCGGGCGATGATGTGCGTGCCGGCTTTCAGAATGCGAATGTTTAGGCTATATTAAGCCAACGGTCCGGACGCGGAAGGCGTCCGGACCGGCCCTGTGACGGGCTCGTGATCATGCGTGACACAGGAACGCGGATGTACGCGCGTGTCCTGTGGGGTTTTGTCCGGGCATCGCAGGTGGCAGGCGACGAACGCTTCCGGCTTCGGCAAAACGGCGCGGCCTGTCGGCTTATGGTTCGGGCTTCCCGCGCGGCGTACGCGTACCGGGGCGGGCATTGCCGTTTTTTTCCTGTCCGGGCCGACTTGGGACCGGACACCTATTGAGAGCGGCCTCCTGCCGAGGCCGGAGCGCACGGTGCGGATGAGTTCGGGATTATGACCTATCAGCTGGACTACAGTGTTGGTGATTATGTCGTGTACCCCGCCCATGGGGTTGGCCGGATCGAAGGCCTGGAGACTCACAGCATCGGCGGCCGCGAGGTCGAGCTGTACGCCATCAGCTTCGAAAAGGAACGCATGACGCTGAAGCTGCCGATTACGAAGGCGAAGCGCGCCGGCCTGCGCAAGCTCAGCTCCAACGACCGGATCAAGTCGGCCCTGGAAACCCTGCGCGGCCGCAGCCGCGTCCGGCGCACCATGTGGAGCCGACGCGCCCAGGAATACGAGGCGAAGATCAATTCGGGCGATCCGGTTTCGATCGCCGAGGTTCTGCGCGACCTGCACCGGCCGGCCGATCAGCCCGAGCAGTCCTACAGCGAACGCCAGATTTACCAGGCCGCTCTCGAACGCCTTGCCCGCGAACTGGCCGCGGTCGAACATATCGACGAGACGCGGGCGGCGGAAAGGCTGGAGCAGGTGCTCACCCGGGCCGAATAGCACCCGGATCCGGCGGCTCCGGGCGGTCGTCGCGCTGCCGGCGTTGACAATCGCCGTCGGGACCGCTGTTGTACGTGTCGAGGCGGCGGACGCAGGGACGCGGGTCCGCTGCCTGCCATTCCCGGCTGCTCCCGCGTCCGGCCGAGTCTCCGGCGCATGCCGCCATCCCCGCCCGATTCCGAAAAATTCGCCCGCCTGGGCCGGCCGAAGCGCATCTGGGCGATCGGGGCCGTGCATGGCGAGGTGGGCGAGCTGGCCGCCCTGCACGATCGGATTGCACCGCATTTTGCACCGGGCGACCGGCTGGTCTATCTCGGCAATTTCATCGGCCATGGCCCGGCCATTCATGAGACCATCGAAGAGATGCTCTCCTTCCGCCGGGGCCTGCTGTCAATCACCGGCATGCTGGTCTCGGACATCGTCTTCCTGCGCGGCGCCCAGGAAGAGATGTGGCAAAAGCTGCTGCAGCTGCAATTCGCGCCCAATCCGGCCGACGTGCTCAGCTGGATGATGAAGCAGGGCGTCGCGGCCACATTGCGCGCCTATCACGGCGATCCGGATGAAGGAATGCGCGCCGCCCGCGACGGCGCGGTGCAGCTGACGCGCTGGACCAACCGCCTGCGTGACACGATGCGCAACCTGCCGGGGCACAACAGCCTCTATGCAGCCTTGCGCCGCGCCGCCTTTCCCGATGCCGGCGGCGTACTGTTCGTCAGCGCCGGGCTCGACCCCAGCCGGCCGCTGGCCGCGCAGGGCGACAGCTTCTGGTGGGGCGGCGGCCGGTTCAACAGCCTGGACGGCCCCTACGAGACGTTCGCGCGGGTGGTCCGCGGCTTCGACTCCGGCAATCACGGGCTGGATACCGCGGGTTTTGCCGTGACTCTCGATGCGGGGTGCGGCCGCGGCGGCCGGCTGGCCGGCGCCTGCTTCGCCCCCGACGGCAGCCTCCTCAGCCTGCTCGACGCCGGCAGCTGAGCCTGCGGCACAAATCTGACCTCTCCACTCAGTTTTTTGGCACAGGCGCGCCAGCCGGGCTGATCCAGTCAATCGCCGCCGGCGTATTTCGTATGGGTTGACGACAGTCCCCGTCGGCCCGGCGACGGCCCATGTTCGGCACAGAGTTTGCTTCTCATTTGCAGTCTGCCGACGACAGCCGCGCCCGATCCCGGTGCGAAGACAGGACCGAGCCATGCCGCACATCGACGATCCCGAGACCCAGCGCGCCAATCTCAACTACATCAAGGCTTCGATGCGGGAGCCGATTCTGAGCCGGGAAACGGAACTTGCCCTGGCACGGCGCTGGCGCGACGAGGGCGACGAGCGGGCCCTGCATGAGATGGTTCGCTCCTACGCCCGCCTGGTGGTTAGCACCGCCAGCCGGTTCCGCAATTACGGCCTGCCGATGGGCGATCTGGTACAGGAGGGCAATGTCGGCCTGATGCAGGCCGCCGCCCGCTTCGAGCCCGAGCGTGATGTGCGGTTTTCGACTTATGCGGCCTGGTGGATCCGCTCGGCCATGCAGGATTACATTCTCCGGAACTGGTCGATCGTGCGCACCGGCACCACGGCCGCACAGAAATCGCTGTTCTTCAATCTGCGGCGGCTGCGGGCCCGCATCGAGGATGCGTCATCCGGCAGGCTGACCCCCGAGAATCGGCAGTGGATCGCCGATGAGCTGAAGGTCGAGCGTGCCGACGTGGAGGCCATGGAGATGCGCCTGGCAGCCTCCGACCAGTCGCTGAACGCGCCGATTTCCGAGGGCAGCGAGGACAACTGGCAGGACTTTCTGTCGGATGAGAGGCCGAACCCGGAGGATGTGGTCATCGGCATGCGCGACGGCGAGACCCGGTCGCGCTGGCTGGCCGAGGCGCTGCAGGGCTTGAGCCCGCGTGAGCAGACCATCATCCGGGAGCGGCGGCTGCGCGAGGATGGCGCCACCCTTGAGGAACTCGGTCACAGGCTGGGTGTCAGCAAGGAGCGGGTACGCCAACTCGAACACCGGGCGCTGATGAAATTGCGCGCATCCATGTCTCGCCGCGTGCGCCAACCGGACGAGCTGTTCATCGAGCAATAGGCTGCGACCGTCTTAACAACGGCGGCATGTGCGGGAAGCACGGTGCAGCCGTCAGCGGCCGATCGGGGCTTCGGCAATCTCCGCCGCGCCCTCGCGCCGTTCGGCCAGGGCCTGACGGATGATGTGGACGGAGGACCAGAGGAAGAGACTGGCCATGATCGCCGCAACGGCCAGATCGGGCCAGGCACTTCCGGTCAAGGCCACGGCGCCGGCCGCCCCCATGACCGCCACATTGCCGATCGCATCATTGCGACTGCACAACCAAACGGAGCGGACATTTGCATCTCCGTCGCGATAGCGCATGAGTATGGCGACGCTCAGAAGATTGGCGCACAGCGCCATGAGCCCGATCGCACCCATCACCGGCGCATTGGGAACGCCCAGCACCAACACCTGCCAGGCGGTCATGCCGAAGACGAACAGGCCCATGACGGCGAGGCTGAGGCCCTTGAACAGCGCTGCCGTGGCCCGGACCCGCATCGACATTCCGATGACGAACAGGCTGATCCCATAGGTCAGCGTATCGCCCAGGAAATCGAGGGCATCGGCCTTGAGTGCCTGGGAGCCCGCCAGCGCGCCCGCCGTCATCTCGACGACGAACATCGACGCATTGATGGCGATGACGATCCACAGGGCCCGGCGATAGGCCTGCGACAGCCCCTCGAAACGCGGCTGCTGGCCGCAGCATCCTGAACTCACGGTCTGGCCGTCTCCGGTTCGATGTCGAACTGCAATGCTGTCATAACCTGGTCGTACTGATCCAGAATATCCAGCCGGTCGCGCCCGCCGATATAGATGCCGGCCAGCTCGAAGCTGTAGCTGTCCTGATTGGCCATCGAAGCGAGGTCGGTGCCCTTGTCGACCATGATCTGGATGCGCGTCTGCGGCTGCCGCCGCGCGATCCGCTCCAGCGCAGCCTTGGTCGGCACGCGGGCGACCCGCCCCGGCTCGTGCGCCCGCACGAAGAAATGCGCTGCGACATTGGCCGGTCCGTCGCGGCGGAGCGGCCGCGGCTTGCGGCCCAGGGCCAGGTCGACGACGATGGAAAAGTGCGATACGCCGTTGACCTTGTAGAACAGGTCGGCGTGGCTCTGCGAGGCGCGGGGGTTGATCTCCAGAAGCCAGACCTTGTCGTTTGACTGGTCGTAGAAGAACTCGGCATTGAACGGCCCGTGACTGTAGCCGAACTGCTGGATGACCGAACGCGCGACATCCATCATCCGGTGCTGGATTTCCAGCGGCAGGATCGAGGGATATTCGTACCGGGCGAAGGACGAGCTGTTGGTCTCGCGGATGCTGTCGACGACGCCGTAGATCACCACCCGGCCGTCGATGGCATAGCCCTCCAGCGTGCACTGGGCGCCGCTCATCGGCGACTCGGCGATGAAGCTCTCGCGCATCTCGGTCAGCTCGTGCGGCATGTCACAGGATCGCATGATGGCGCGGAAGGGCTCGATGATGGCCGGGCTCTTCTCGCGGCAGATCTCGATGACCGCGGAGAAATGCCGTTCGTCGTTGATCAGATAGGCAAGATAGGAGCGGAACGACTTGATCGGCTTGATCCAGAAGGGCGCGATCAGGTCGAGCTTTTGCCAGCAATCGTCGAACGGATCGAAGGCGCGAAACAGCGGCACGGCATCGGGCACCACCTTTTGCTGCTCCAGCCGGCTCCAGTATTTGTGCTCGCACTTGAGCTGGCTTTCGATCCCCGGGCCGGGCAGTCCGAATCGCTCGGCCAGGATTGCGGCGATGATGGTGCCGGGGAAATCGAAGAAACTGGCGACGCCGGCCGGCCCGCCGGGGGCGGCGGCCATGCGCCGGGCAGCCAGCTCGATCAGGCCGGGAATGTCGGCGTCGGGATCGTCGCGCATTTCGGCCAGCGTCAGCGCCGCCTCGAACGTGCACTCCTCGGCCTGCGGCAGGCTTTCCAGCGTCCGGCGATTGAAGTCGTCGAGGCCGACGAAGAAGACCGGCTTCTTCCCGGACATGCATCCTCCATCTCTTTATCGTACTGGGAAGGCGGCCCGGCCACTTCCGTTCCCTCGGGCTCAAACCAGATCGCGGGGAATCTCTTCGTCCCAGCTGCGGGCGAAGATGCGAACATCGCCCTCATAGGCGTCCAGCGTCGCCCGGATGAAGAACCGCGCCTCGTCGGCACTCAGAATCGTGCTTGTCACGGTGCGCACCGTCCAATCCCCGCGCTCGAACTGGCGAACCTGGGTCACCGCACCGCGCACCGTTGCATAATCGTTGTTCTTGTAGGAATAGGTCTCGCGCGCCTCCCGGCCGATTTCCAGGCCGTGATCGTCGAGCCGCAGCCGCGCCTCGTTGTTGATCACCTGCAGCGCCACACGGTTGGAGCCGAGGTCGAGATTGACCTGCCATTGCCGTTGCGCCGGGGCCAACAGCGTCGTCACCGGCGCCGGCGCCATGCGCGGCGTGCCGAGGCCGCGCAGCGCCTCGTCCTCCGGCCGGCACGGGCGCACCGGCAGCACCAGCTGCGAGCCCTCGCTATGAATGGTCAGCCGCGCCGGCTGCGGCGAAGGCCAGGCCAGCGGCCAGTACGAGCTGGAGATCGCCAGGCGGATGCGATGGCCCTTCGGGAAGCGCTGGGCGATGTTGTTGAGGGTGACGGTGATGGTGTAGCGCCGGTCGGGCTCCAGCGGCTGCGGCGCTTCGTGGCTGTCGCGGTGGCAGAGATTGAGGATGCCGAAACTGACCCGGGCCGAACGGTCGGTCGGCGCCACCTCGCACAGCCGCACCGCCACCATGGCCACCGGCCGGTCGGCGGCGATGTCTAGCGTCACCCGCGGTGCCCCGAGGATCTCGATCTCCTCCGGCAGCGGCGCCGTGTCGAAGAGCAGGGCGCCGCCATCCTCCTGCCGCTGGTCCCAGGGCAGGTCCTCGTCCTCGGCATAGGAGCACCATTTGCCGGCGAACAGCCCGACCGAGAGCGGGCTCCGAATGCTGGTGGCGACGTTCTCGGACGGCGTCACCGCCTCGGGCGGCAGCAGAATGCCGCGGCCCAGGCGCCAGACCCGCTCGCCGATGCGCGGGCTCGGCCAGTCCTCCTCCGCCACCCAGCGGCCGGGACTGTTGGCGTTGAGCGGCGACGACGGCGCCATCATCCAGGCCCGGAGCCGCGGCTCCGCCTCGATGCCGTTGTCCCGGCCTTTCAGCCAGCGGTCCCACCAGCGCAGGCACTCGCCGAGAAAGTCGATCGCCGGGCCGGGGCCGCCCTGGTGCGGGTATTTGTGTCCCCAGGGCCCGAGAATCGCCCGCCGCGGCACGGAGAGCCTCTCCATGAGCCGGAAGACCGGGTTGGTATAGCCGTCGCGCCAGCCGCTCACCGCCATCACCGGCACCTTGATGGCGCCGTAGTCCTCGCAGACCGAGCCCTGCTTCCAGTAGGCGTCCCGGTGCTGGTGGCGCAGCCAGGTCGCCAGCCACAGGCCCGAGTGCTCGAGCCGCTGCCGCCAGATCTCCCGCCAGCGCGGACCCACCACCAGCGGGTCGGGCGGGCAGGAGTTGAAGGCGAACATATTGCCGGCCCAGGAGAGATTATCGGTCAGCAGGCAGCCGCCCATATAGTGGACGTCGTCGGCATAGCGGTCGTCGGAGGAGCAGACGGTGATCACCGCCGCCACTTCGGGGGGCTGCAGGGCGGCGATCTGCAAGCCGTTGAAGCCGCCCCAGGACAGGCCGAACAGCCCGACCCGGCCATCGCACCAGGGTTGCGCGGCGATCCAGGCGAGGATCGCCAAGCCGTCGGCCATCTCCCGCGGCAGGTACTCGTCGGACAGCACGCCCTCCGAATCGCCGGAGCCGCGCATGTCGACCCGGATGCTGGCATAGCCGTGCGCCGCGAAATAGGCATGGATCTGGTGGTCGCGCGTCGCCTTGTTGTCGCGCCGGCGATAGGGGATGTATTCCAGGACCGCAGGGACGGCACGGTGATGACTTTCCGGCGGCAGCCAGACCTTGGCCGCCAGCCGGCAACCATCGTCCATGATGATCCAGACGGGGTCGCGGATGTCGATCGCGTCGAAATCGGGGTCGGGGGGCAAAGGGACGGGCTCGGATCTGTCCATTGATGAGGCGAAACCGCAATGGCCGGGCAAAATCACCGTGCATGATGATAGGCGGACCGGACCGGGGGCGTCCATTCTCTCCGGCGCCCGGGCCCGGGGGAGTCGATGAACCGCCAGGAGCGCCGGCGGGCCCGGAAGCAGAAGGGGCAGGCCGGACCGGCACCGCCGACCGCCGCACCGGCCGCACCGGCCGCACCGGCCGCGCCGCCGGTCATTGCCGGGCTGGAGGCGCTGCGGGCCGGCCGCCCGGCCGAAGCGGCGGCTCTGTTAGGCCGGGCGTCGGCCCGGGCGCCCGGAGACGGCGCTCTGCTGGTCAATCTCGGCATCGCCCGCGATCTCGCCGGGGATGCCGCGGGGGCCGAGGCGGCCCTGCGCGAGGCCTGCCGCACCGCGCCGACCATGGCCGCGGCCTTTTACAACCTCGGAACCTTGCTGGAGCGGCGCGGCGACCGGGCGGAGGCGGAGCGGGCTCTGGCCCGGGCCGTCGCCCTGCAGCCCGCCTACCCCAAGGCCTGGGCGGCGCGGGCCCGGC
>JAAAOG010000188.1 GCA_009909005.1 Alphaproteobacteria bacterium
GATCGCTGGGCAAGCCGCTCTGGGGTAGCGACGCTCTGCGTCAATCCACATTTTACTGACGGCAACGATGAGAAAGAATGGCTTTATTGTATCCGTGAGATGGATAATATGAAAGAAATTTTGAAGTTCATACCGCTTCCAATCAAATAGTGTGCTCGATGGGGGCCAGGGGAGAGCATAGTTTCCTCGGTGCAGCCCAGAGCGCACCGACCTGATTGTGGTCCAACCGCAATGAGGCTGGCCCGTTGGCAGAGCATGGGGGTGTCGAGGGCGCCTGGACCTTCCTTTGAGCGGTGGTGCAGCGACAAAACACCTGAGAGTGACACAACCGCGTTCTATTGCAGACACTGCGAGGATCGCCATAGCTCGTTAAGGAAGAGCAGCGTCTAACCGTTTTCTCTACAAAGTCGATTTCCAGCCCGTTGGCGACCTCATACCGCCATAATGAGGGAACAACAGCGCCGCGATCTGCGACCTCGTTTAACACTTCGGAGGCCGCAGCATTTCTTTCATCCTCGAAAAACCAGGCCAACGTCATCGAGCTGTCAAGGACAAGGTTCATGGCCGCCCCGACTTGATAAGTTCCTGTAACGTAACCTCACCCAGTGTGATGCCTCGGCTCTGCGCGATGATGTCATTCGCGGCCGCAAGTGCCCGTTCCCGATCAGATACCGGTTGATCAGGAACGAGCCTGGCTATGCGCTTTCCGTCCCGTGTAATAATCACGACCTCGCCCTTCTCAACTCGATCGAGCAGCCTCCTAAACGTCGCATTGGCTTCCAACGCTCCGATCTCTTCCATGGCTTTGGCTCCCTGTTACGAGTATCCGCTCCGTTCAATCCGTCAACAGCTGCCGGCCTTTGCCGGGCAGCGGCTCGGAACCGGCGACCTTGGCGAGGATATCGCCGCGCCGGACGAAGCGCTGCACCGCCCGCGACCACAGCAGGCCCGCGGTCACGGTGGCGACGGGCACGCGGGCGCCGGCGGGGTCCTCGGCCAGCGGATCGGTGATGTCGGCGATGATCTGCCCGGCCGTGACGGCGGCGCCCAGATCGACGCGATAGGTGAGGATGCCGGAGTCCGGTGCGGCCACCATGTCGACCCCGGCGAGCGGCGTCGCTTCGGCCTGCATGGGCGGCAGGGGCCCGGGATCGCCGGCCACCGCGCCGCGGCGCTGCAGGAAGGCGAAGAGGTTGCGGGCATCCTCCTCCGCCAGGTCGTCGGAGACGTCGGCCATGCCCCGCAGCTCGACCGTCGCGGCCAGGCAGGCGGCCGGGATGGGAAAGCGGTCGTCGACCAGCGCCCGCAAATGCCACCAGGGGGCGGAGCAGGCCTCGTCGAAGGGCTCGCCGCCCGACACTTCCGCCAGGAGCACCGCCCGGGCGCCGAGCTGGCGGGCGAGGTCCTGGGCATCCGGCCAGAGCGGCGTGCCGAGATAGAGGTGGACCGGCGCCTCCTCGTCGCAGTGCAGGTCGAGCACGATGTCGGCGGTGATCGCCTGGCGCAGCAGGGTATGCCGCAGGCAGCCGATTTCGGTGCGCGGCTGGTCGGCCTGGACAGCCTCGGCGAGCGCCTTGCGGATCAGTGCAATATTGGGGACCGGATCTTCGGAAAGCCGGTCATGGACCCGCTCGTAGACCCGTTCGGTCAAGTCGGGATAGTGGCGGTTGAAATTGCCGCCGCCGCCCAGGGCCGAGCGTCCGAGCAGCCGCTCGTCGACGAACTGGTCGAGCCCGACGGGATTGGCCATCGGGATGACCTGCACCTCGCCGCGGACATGTCCGGCTTGGTCGGCGGCGCGCAGCAGGCCCACGAGGTAATGGGCCGCCAGCATGCCGGGCAGTTCCTCGGCATGCAGACCGGCCTGGATGTGCACCTTCGGCCGGGCGCCCGGCGCTCCGAAGCGAAAGACCGTCAGCGTCCGGCTGGTGCCCGGGTTGGTGCCGCCCAGCGGCAAAGTCAGTCTCGCGGCCATCAGGCGGGTCTTTCTCAAAGGGCCGGACCCGCAGCATGCGCCGGATGCCGGGCTGCCGCCAGCCGACCGCCGGCCGCACGGGGCGGGCTCAGACGGCCCGGACCAAAGCGTGGCGCTTCCGGCCGGCGGAAAGCTTGAGAATGCCGTCGGCGTTCAGCGCCCCGGCGTCGACCGGCGTTTCGGCCTCGTCGATGCGGACATCGTTCAGCTTGCCGCCGCCGCCCTTGATCAGCCGGCGCGCCTCGCCGTTCGAGTCGGCGAGGCCGGCGCGGCGCAGCAGCTGGAAGGCCGGGATGCCGCTTTCCAGCTCGGACCGCGGCACCTCCACGGTCGGCAGCCCGTCGGCCAGCGCGCCCTGTTCGAAGGTCCGGCGCGCCGTCTCCCCGGCTTCCCGCGCCGCCGCTTCGCCATGCGCGAGAGCCGTGGCCCGGGTCGCCAGCAGCTTCTTGGCGTCGTTGATCTCGGCCCCGCCCAGCTGTTCCAGCCGGGCGATCTCATCCAGCGGCTCTTCGGTGAACAGCCGCAGGAAGCGGCCGACATCGGCGTCCTCGGTATTGCGCCAGAACTGCCAGTAGTCATAGGGGCTGAGCCGGTCGGGCGACAGCCAGACCGCCCCGGCCTCGGTCTTGCCCATCTTGGCGCCGGAGGCGGTGGTGATCAGCGCCGTGGTCAGGCCGTAGAGCTCATGGCCGCCGACCCGGCGGGCCAGCTCGATGCCGTTGACGATGTTCCCCCACTGGTCGGAGCCGCCCATCTGCAGCCGGCAGCCAAGACGGCGCCCGAGCTCCAGGAAATCATAGGCCTGGAGGATCATGTAATTGAATTCCAGGAAGGTCAGCGGCTGCTCCCGGTCGAGCCGCATGCGGACGGAATCGAAGGTCAGCATGCGGTTGATGGTGAAGTGCCGGCCGATATCGCGCAGGAAGGGGATATAGGCCAGCCCGTCGAGCCAGTCGGCATTGTTGACCAGCAGCGCCGGGTTCGGCCCGCTGTCGAATTCGAGGAAATTGCGGAAGGTGCGCTCGATCGCGGCGATATTGGCGGCGATCTGCTCGCCCGTCAGCAGGCGGCGGGTTTCGTCCTTGCCGGACGGGTCGCCGACCTTGGTGGTGCCGCCGCCCATCAGCACGATCGGCCGGTGGCCGGCGCGCTGCAGGCAGCGCAGCATCATGATCGAGACGAGATGGCCGACATGCAGGCTGTCGGCGGTGGCGTCATAGCCGACATAGGCGACGACCGGCTCCGGCCCGGCGGCCAGGCGATCCAGCCCCTCCGGGTCGGTGCATTGGTTGATATAGCCGCGCGCATCGAAGCTCTGCAGCAATTGTGACGAGTAGGGCGCCATGGCGATCGGGCTGTTCCGTGTCGTTCCGGCTTACTCGGCCACCTGGGGGACGCGGCGCCGGATGGTCTCGGTGACATAGGCTTCGACCGCGGCGGCCAGCGCCTCGGTCTTGTGATGAAAAAAATGATTGGCGCCCGGCACCAGCTGATGTTCGATGGTGATGTCGCGCTGCTGCGAGAGCTTCTGCGCCAGCCGGGCGACGGCCTCGGACGGCACCACCTTGTCCTGGTCGCCCTGCAGCAGCAGGCCGGAGGAGGGGCAGGGGGCAAGAAAGCTGAAATCGTGCTGGTGGGCCGGCGGCGCCACGGCAATGAAGCTCTCGATCTCCGGCCGGCGCATCAGCAGCTGCATGGCGATCCAGGCCCCGAAGCCGAACCCCGCCACCCAGCAGGCCGAGGCATTGGGATTGTAGGTCTGCAGCCAGTCGAGCGCCGCGGCCGCGTCGGAAAGCTCGCCTTCTCCGCGATCAAAGCGCCCCTGACTGCGTCCGACGCCGCGAAAATTGAAGCGCAGGGTCGAGAAACCGTGGCTGAGAAAGGCCTGATAAAGCGTATATACCACCTTGTTGTTCATCGTGCCGCCATGCTCGGGGTGGCCGTGCAGGACGACGGCGACCGGCGCATTGGCGCGCTTGGAATGGTGGTAACGTCCTTCCAGCCGGCCCTCCGGCCCGCTGATGATGACCTCCGGCATAGGGCGATCCGTTCTCCAGCTTCAAAACCCGACATCGCGGCAGGTTACTTGACGGGACCGGTGGGTCTCCCGGCCCCGCAGCGCAAAAACCTGCGATGAATTTCTTGACCTGTGTACTGGGCTTTCTATATCCCTCTCGGATCGGATGAGACATTCGCGACGCGCTTGCAGGGCGCGGCTGCGGCATGCGAAGGCGCAATATGTAGCATGACGGTGCCTCTGCAGACCAAGCGAATTCGCCCGGGCGGCCTTTGGAACGCTCGCGGTTGCTTGGGCAGTGGCTCTCCGGAAGCGGTTCTGGCGGCGGACTTTGACCCCGTATAGATAGGAACGGGGTGGCCCTCAGGCAAAGAAACGCTTCCCCGGAATGCGGGTCGTTCCAAGCCTGGACGGCCGCAGTTGAGGAGGAGACAGCGTCCGGATAAGGCGGGATCAACCGCCGCGGACCGGGAAGAACGGCGCGAAGTCTGAGATATCGGGAAGGGCGGATAAGCCGCCAGGACACCGGACAGGTTGGAGACACGGACGTGAGACTGAGCACCAAGGGGCGGTATGCCGTCATGGCTATGGTCGATCTGGCCCGGCACAGCAACGGGAACCCCGTTTCCCTGGCGGAAATCGCCGATCGCCAGGAAATATCCCTCTCCTATCTGGAGCAGCTTTTCGCAAAGCTGCGCCGCGGCGGACTGGTGAAGAGCGTCCGCGGGCCCGGCGGCGGCTATTTGCTGGCCCGCGCCATGGAGGGGACGCGCATCTCCGACATCATCCTGGCGGTCGACGAGCCGATCAAGGCGACGCGCTGCACCCCCGGCTCGTCGAGCGGCTGTCATACCGACAAGAGCCGCTGCCTGACCCACGATCTGTGGGAGGAGCTGGGCAACCAGATCCATCTCTATCTGAGCTCGGTGACCCTGGACGATGTGGTCAACCGCCGGGTTCTCGGGACAGCGCGCATGATCGCAGCCAACCAGGCACGCCAGCGTGCCGAGGGCCAATTGGCGGCGGAGTAAGGGCGGACGCCGGCCCCGAGGCAAGGGGCCGGGGCGATCATGGCAATGCCGGGCGGCGTCTATCTCGATTACAATGCTCGCGCGCCGTTGCGTGCCTCGGCGCGCGCGGCGATGACGGCCGCAGTCGAGCTGTCGGGCAACCCGTCCTCCGTTCACCGGGATGGGCGGGCGGCGCGCCGGCTCGTTGAGGAGGCTCGGGCATCTGTCGCAACCCTTTGTGGGATACGTCCGACACAAATCGTGTTCACCAGCGGCGGAACCGAGGCGAACGCAACCGTGTTGCGCGGTCTGGCGGACGGTCGGCGCATTCTCGTCTCTGCGGTCGAACATGATTCGGTGCGGGTGGCGAGAGGAGCCGAAACCGTCCCGGTCAACGCAGACGGGCGTATCGACCTCGATGCCCTCGACCGCCTCCTGAGCGAGGATCCGCGTCCGGCGCTGGTGGCCGTGATGGCCGTCAACAACGAGACCGGCGTCATCCAGCCTGTCGCCGAGGCGGCGTCCCTGGCACGCCGGCACGGCGCCCTCCTCCATTGCGATGCTGTCCAGGCACCGGGGCGAATCGCCTTGGACAGTTTCGTTGCCGCGGCGGACACCCTGACGCTGTCCGCCCACAAGATCGGCGGCCCGCCGGGATGCGGTGCGCTGGTCGTGCGTGAGACGGTGCCGGTGCCGCCTTTGCTGGCCGGGGGCGGGCAGGAGCAGCGGCGCCGGGCCGGCACGGAAAACCTGATCGGCATCGCCGGATTCGGGGCGGCCTGCCGTTCGGTCCTGGACGACCCGGGCGAATCGGCGCGAGTGGCGGCTTTGCGCGACCACCTGGAAGCGACGCTCCGGGCTGTGGATGCCGATGTCGCCATTTATGGCGCCGGCGCGCCGCGGGTCGGCAATACGGCATGCCTGGGTATGAATGGGGTTTCTTCGGAGACCCAGGTGATGCATTTCGATCTGGCCGGTATTGCGGTGAGTGCCGGTGCGGCATGCTCGTCCGGCAAGGTTCAGGCGAGCCCGGTGCTGCGGGCCATGGGGGTCGCCTTGCCGCAGGCCGGGGAAGCGATTCGGGTCAGCCTGGGTTGGGACAGCACGAGCGCCGATGTCGACGCCTTCGTCGGGGCTTGGAAAACGCTAAACGACCGCACGTGGCAGCGCCGCGGCGGGCCGTCCAGGGGAGCGCCGGCGACGGAATCGGCTGCCCGACCGGCGCCCGCCGGAGTGAGGTGAGGAATGGGGCAAGGGTGATGCCACGAATGACGTTTATCGATCCGGACGGCACCCGCCATGAGGTCGAGGCTCCGCTCGGCCTGTCGGTGCTGGAGATCGCGCATCGCAACGATATCGACCTGGAAGGCGCCTGCGAGGGCTCGCTGGCCTGCTCGACCTGCCATGTCATCGTCGACAAGGCCTGGTTCGACAGGCTGCCGGCGATCCAGGAAGACGAAGAGGACATGCTCGACCTGGCCTTCGGTCTGACCAGGACCTCGCGGCTCGGCTGTCAGATCCGGATGACGGAGGAGCTGGACGGGCTGACGGTGCAACTCCCGGCCGGAACCAACAATATGATGGGGTGAGGAAATACCCGAGCGCAGAAGTCAGACTCCCGGCGTCATGGCAGCCGCCGACCGCGGCTTCTGGTGGGCGATGTTGGCAAGTCCTGAGGTAAGACTCTCAAGATCAATATCGCCGGACATCTCGGCACGGCGTGAGAAGAGACGGAAATAGTGGTGTCTTGACTTTGTCTTGTTACAATCGTCCGCCGCGGGGTTGGTTTTGGTCAAATGATGCTGTCGGAAAGCCGACGCGGCTTTGATTCCGATTGTCGCAAGGCGGACATAGCAGAAGCAGGGGCAAGCACCTGAAAACCTTGGGCAAAGCTGTGACGACGAACCCCGGACGGATGGCGTGACGCTCCTTCGCTGCCCTGCAGAATAAATTCTGGACGTCATCCCATTGTGTCCTATATGGTCGGATAGCAAGTGAAACGGTTGGATAGTGAATGCGCACGCGCCGTTCCGGTCAGGGGTTCTGGTCGAAATCCACAGCGGAGCGGTCGGGTTTAGGCGGCGTCAAGGGCATGGGCCCTGAGGCTGGCAGGGGAACGCGCTGGGGCGCGGTCCGTTCGGGTCATAAGCGAGAGAGTCGAGAGGAGCAGCAAATGGGCGCAGCGGAACAGACCATTCGCGATGTACAGGCGACGGGGCTGGAGCGCTACAAGTACGGCTTCGTGACCGATATCGAACAGGAGATGGCGCCCAAGGGTCTGAACGAGGACATCATCCGCTTCATTTCGGCCAAGAAGAAAGAGCCGGAATGGCTGCTGGAATGGCGGCTCAAGGCCTATCGTGCCTGGCTGGAAATGCCCGAGCCGGACTGGTCGAAGGTCAATTTCCCGCCGATCGACTATCAGGACGCCTATTACTACGCGGCGCCGAAGCAGAAGGACGGCCCGCAGAGCCTCGACGAGGTCGACCCGGAACTGCTGGCCACTTATGAGAAGCTCGGCATTCCGTTGTCGGAGCAAAAGGTGCTGGCCGGCGTCGTCGCCGTGGATGCGGTGTTCGACAGCGTGTCCGTCGCGACCACGTTCAAGGAAAAGCTGCACGAGGCCGGCGTCATCTTCTGCTCGCTGTCGGAAGCAGTCGAGAAGCATCCCGAACTGGTGCGCAAATATCTCGGCTCGGTCGTTCCGTATGCCGACAACAAGCATGCCTGCCTGAACTCGGCCGTGTTCACGGACGGCTCCTTCGTCTACGTGCCGGAAGGCGTGCGCTGCCCGATGGAGCTGTCGACCTATTTCCGCATCAATGCGGAAAAGACCGGCCAGTTCGAGCGCACGCTGATCATCGCCGAGCGCGGCTCCTATGTCAGCTACCTGGAAGGCTGCACGGCGCCGATGCGCGACGAGAACCAGTTGCACGCCGCCGTCGTCGAGCTGATCGCTTTGGACGACGCCGAGATCAAATACTCGACCGTGCAAAACTGGTACCCGGGCGATGAAGAGGGCAAGGGCGGCATCTACAATTTCGTCACCAAGCGCGGCGCCTGCCGCGGCCGCAACTCCAAGATCTCCTGGACCCAGGTGGAGACCGGCTCGGCCGTGACCTGGAAATATCCCAGCTGTATCCTGCAGGGCGACAATTCGGTCGGGGAGTTCTATTCGGTCGCCATTACCAACAACTACCAGCAGGCCGATACCGGCACCAAGATGATTCATATCGGCAAGAACACCCGCAGCCGGATCATCTCCAAGGGCATTTCGGCCGGCCACTCGAACAACACCTATCGCGGCCTGGTCCGCATGCTGCCCGGGGCGGAGAATGCCCGGAACTATACCCAGTGCGACAGCCTGCTGATCGGCGAACAGTGCGGCGCTCACACCGTGCCCTATATCGAGAGCCGCAACCAGACGGCCCAGGTCGAGCACGAGGCGACAACCTCTAAGGTCAGCGACGAGCAGCTGTTCTATTGCCGCCAGCGCGGCATCGACCAGGAGGAGGCGCTGAGCCTGATCGTCAACGGCTTCTGCCGGCAGGTGCTCCAGGAACTGCCGATGGAGTTCGCGGTCGAGGCGCAGAAGCTGGTCGGCATCAGCCTGGAGGGGAGCGTCGGCTGATCATGGCGGTCGAGGCCCCGGTCCGTTCCCAGCGCGCGCCCGATGCCCGGGTCGAGCCTGAGCGTGATGCGCGCGAATGGCTGCGCGCGCAGATCGACCTGCTGCGAGGTGGCCGCTGGGAGGCCGTCGATCTGGAGCCGCTGATCGAGACGCTCGAGGATATGGGTGACTCCCAGCTGGAGGCATTCGAAGGGGCACTGGTGCGGGTCATCGAGCCTCTGCTCAAGCTGCAGTATTCGCCGCGGGACGAGCCGCGGCGGGGCTCGCTGGTCTCGCTGACCGCGCACCGCGTCAATGCCCGCCGACGGCTGCGGCGCTCGCCCTCACTGGCCCGGCGGGTCGACCTCGACGAGGTTTACGGCGACGGCCGCACCTTGGCCGCCCGCGCATTCGCCGTTTTCGGTGATTGCGACCCGGCCGTGCTGCCGGAGCGGTGCCCGTACGCGCTTGACGCACTGCTGGACGAGGACATGGTGCCGGGGCCGGCGCCGGGTAACGGCTGAGACTGGTACGGAGATTGCTGGGCACTGTGGCATGGTCGGATTGACGACACGCCCCTTGCCGGGCGACCGACAGGAACCAATGCGGCGGGGCCGAGGCGCCCGCAACAGGGATTGAGGAATGCTGGAGATCAGGGACCTGCATGTCTGCGTCGAGGATCGCGATCGCCTCAAGGGGCTCGACCTCGCCATCCGGCCCGGCGAAGTGCACGCGATCATGGGGCCGAACGGCTCGGGCAAGAGCACGCTGTCACACGTCATCGCCGGGCGCGAGGGCTATCAGGTGACCGGCGGGTCGATCACCATGGACGGCCGGGACATTTTCGGGATGGAGCCGGAGGAGCGGGCCCGGGCGGGGGTGTTCCTGGCCTTTCAATATCCCGTCGAGATTGCCGGCGTCACCATGAGCACCTTTCTGCGCACGGCGGTCAATGCGCACCGGAAGTCGCGGGGGGAGGCGGAACTCGACCCCTTGCAGTTCGTCAAGCTGCTGCGGACGAAGACCAAGGCCCTGGGCATCGGCGAGGCGATGCTGAAGCGGCCGGTGAATGTCGGCTTCTCGGGCGGCGAGAAGAAGCGCAACGAAGTGCTGCAAATGGCGCTCCTGGAGCCGACCATGGCGGTCATGGACGAGACCGATTCCGGGCTCGATATCGATGCGCTGAAGGTGGTGGCCGACGGCATCAATGTGTTGCGCGATCCGGGCCGCTCCTTCCTGCTGATCACGCACTATCAGCGGCTGCTTACCTATGTGGTTCCGGACCATGTCCATATCCTCGCCGGCGGCCGGATCGTCCGCTCGGGCGGCAAGGAACTGGCGCTGGAGCTCGAGAGCAAGGGCTATGCCGGGCTGGTCCCGGCAGCGGCGTAAGAGCCGGCCTGCGGGGTCGCTGCAGGCAGGGAGATACTCGAGGCGATTGAGGCAAAGGTGACGACAGTGGATGGACGCGATGCCCCGGCACCGGGCGTGACGCCCTTTCTGGCCCAGTTCGAGCTGGAGCGCCCGGCCTTGCCGGGTGCCGGTCAGGTGCGGCTGGAGACGTTGCGCGACACGGGCATCGCCGCCTTTGCGGCGCGCGGCATTCCCAGCCGCAAGGTCGAGGACTGGAAGTACACCGATGTACGCAAGCTGGCCGGGCTTGAATTCGTGTCGCCCTCCCCGGAGCCGTCCGGCGCGCCGGTGGTGGCGGAAACCCTCGATTTCTTTGCCGATGCCGTGCACCGGCTGGTCTTCGTCAATGGCCGCTTCCGCCCCGACCTTTCGGCCCTCGATGCCCTGCCGCCCGGGGTGCGCCTGGCGAGCCTGGCCGCGGCGATCGGCGCCGATGACCCGGTCGTCGAGACATGGCTGGGGGCCCTGGCGGCGCCTGT
>JAAAOG010000160.1 GCA_009909005.1 Alphaproteobacteria bacterium
GCTGGTCAAGCAGCCCTCCCGCCAGTTCGTCGATCCGGCCGATCTGGGCCAGCTGCTGATCTTCCTGTGCAGCAGTGCCGCCGCCCAGATCACCGGGACGTCGATTTCCATGGACGGCGGCTGGTGCGCGCAATGACCCGGCATCCGGCCCGACCAACGGCCGGGAATCAGTCCGGGCTTGTGGCGCCCAGCGCCTCGTCGAGAATGGTCTCCGCCAGGGCTGTCAGTTCGGCCCGGCGGAGGACCGGGTCAGCAGCCTCGGCCGAGGCCGGAAGACCGTTGACCTCGACCGTGATAACCCCGACCGCCGGCCGGCCGCCCGGCCCGCCGTCCGCCACGGCGCAGGGTGCCCAGCCGCCCAGCGAGGTGCCCTCCGGCGTCTCGCCGCTCCACAGCACTGTCGGCTCCGCTTCCAGGCGGTTGCCGGCAAGCGACACCCCGCGGGCGGCGGCCGCCCGCGCCAGGCGCAGGGCGAGCGCCGCATCGCGTTCGGTGTCCCGCCGCACCGCCTCCGCGAGCCGGTCCGCGACATCGCCCGGCACGCCGGGCGGCACGGTGTGCGGGTCGGCGAAAATCCCGGCCCGCTCCGGATAAACGGTCGCATGGACCGAAATGAGGGTTACGGGCCGAAACCGCTCCACCAAGTCCACCAGGATCACGTTTTCCGGCAGCAAAGCGAGGCCCAGGCTGTCGACCGGCGTCCCCCGGCCGCGCCGCCTGGCCCCCTCCAGGCTCTCGCCCGGCCGGGGGAAGTTCCGGTTGGTCGGCACCTCGCCCTGCCGCAGGCCCTGGGCGACATTGTCCGGGAACAGGGCCGGCACCACCACGGTGTGGGGCACCGGCCGGTATCCCGTCTGCAAAAGGCCGGCGAGGCGTTCGGCCACCTCGACCCCCGAGCGCTCCGAGCCGTGCACTCCGGCGATGACCAGCACGCGGTCCTCGCCACATCCGGCAAAGCCATAACCGAGGATCGGCGTGCCGGCTTCGCTTTCGCCGAGATGCACGCGCCCGACCGGCAGGGCCGGCAGCGCCGCGCCGGCCGTCATGCGCCGCGCACGGCCGGGTTCAACGAATAGGTGCCCATCCAGGCCCCCTGGGCCAGGACATGGCCCTCCATCGCCTTCAGGGCCTCCTCGCCGCCGAACTCGTCGCCGAGGTTCAGCGATGGCACGTCGAGCGCGTAGACGGTAAAGTGGTAATGGTGGAGCAGCGTGTCGTTCCAGGGCGGACACGGGCCGTCATAGCCGGCATATTTGCCCTTCAGGTCGTCACTGCCGGCCAGGAACATGGTGTAGGTGTTGAGCCCGCGGACGCCGTGAGCGGTCTTGCCGGCCGGCTTGCCGCCGACCGTCACGCCGTCCGAATCCGCGCCTTCCGGAATCTCCGTCATCGACGCCGGAATATCCACCAGGACCCAGTGGTAGAAGTCGACGCGCGGCAGGCTGGCCGGTATTGAGACGCCTTCCTTGTTGACGTCGTCGGCGACCGACGGCACGTCCGGATCATTGCAGATGATGGCGAAGGACTTGGTGCCCGCGGGCGCGCCCGACCAGCTGATCCGGGGATTCCGGTTGGGGCCGAAGGTCATCGGCGCATCGGGCGCCGGGACGCCGAAGGCGAACTTTTCCGGAATCGCCTCGCCATGCGCCCAGCCGTCGATTTTCACTGCCAGGGTCTCGGTCATTCGCTCCTCCTCTGTCTCGGCAGTCTCGCGCGCTCTTTCCAAACCCGGGACGCGCAAGTCCCGGTCCCGGCCGGTACGCGGCCATGAAACCGGAATTGGTCCGGGAACCTACCATAAGGGGGCCAGCCCGGCAAAATGCGAGACCGGTCTCTTCGTGCGCCGTCGCCGGCTGCCCCTCCCGCCTCGCCGGGTTCCGAGCGGCTCTTTCTTCCGTCCGGTCCCGCGCCTATAACCAGTCCGCCGCGGGCCCGAACCGGGACCGGCGCGGGCGCTTTCAATCCCCGAACGCGAGGAGGTCGCGGAATGGATCAGGGCAGCGAGTCCGAGAGCCGGGATGGCCGCCTGCGCGCCGAAACGCGCGCCGCCGGCGACCTGCCTTTCGACAATCCGGAAGCCCTGCAGGAGCGCATCGAGACGCTGCTGACCGAGAATGCGGAGGAGGATGTCGTCGCGTTGCTGGCGACCCTTCACTCGGCCGATCTCGCCAATCTGCTGGCACGACTTGAACCGGAAGATCGTCAGCGGACGATCGGTCTCCTCGAACCGCATCTGCAGAGCGATCCGGAGGTCCTGACTTATCTGAACGAGGAAGTTCGGGAGGAGGTCCTGGCGCTCTTCCACCCGACCCAGCTGGCCCGGGCGCTGACCGAACTGGACAGCGACGACGCGTTCGACCTGATTGAAGACCTCGAGGAGGACACGCGGACCCGGGTGCTGGCGGCGCTGCCGACCCTCGAACGGCGCTGGGCGGAAGAGGCGTTGGCCCTGCCGGAATACTCGGCCGGCCGACTGATGCAGCGCGAGTTCCTGGCGGTGCCGATGTTCTGGACGGTGGGCAAGACCATCGACTATCTGCGCGTCGCCGAGAACCTGCCGGACGAATTCTACGACATCTTCGTCATCGACCCGATGTACCGGCCCCAGGGCGACATCCGGATCTCGCAGATCCTCCGCTCCAAGCGGTCCGTCCGTCTGGCCGATCTGATCATCGAGGACCTGCACACGGTGCCGGCCGCCATGGACCAGGAGGACGTCGCCCGGCTGTTCCGGCAATATGGCCTCACTTCGGCCCCGGTGGTGGACGATGTCGGCCGGCTGATCGGCGTCATCACCGTCGATGACGTCGTCAACGTCATCAACGAGGAGGCGGAGGACGACATCCTCAAGCTCGGCGGCGTGCAGGAGGGCGACCTTTATCGAGACGTGCTGGAAACCACCCGTGCCCGCTTTTCCTGGCTGGGCGTCAACCTGCTGACCGCCATCCTCGCCTCGGCCGTCATCGCCATCTTCGAAGGCACGATTGAACAGCTGGTGGCGTTGGCCGTGCTGATGCCGATCGTCGCCTCGATGGGCGGCAATGCCGGCACCCAGGCGCTGACCGTGGCGGTGCGGGCCATCGCGACGAAAGAAATCAACGACCGCAACGCCCGGCGCGTCGTCTGGAAGGAAATGCTTGTCGGCGGCCTGAACGGCCTGCTGTTCGCGGCGATCACCGGCGGCGTCGCGGTGGCCTGGTTCGGAAATCCCTTCCTGGGCATCGTCATCGGCCTGGCGATGGTCGTCACGCTGATCGTCGCCGGCCTGTCGGGCTCCGTCATTCCGCTGGCTCTGGAAAAGCTGAAGATCGACCCGGCCGTCGCCTCCGGCGTCTTCCTCACCACCGTCACCGACGTCGTCGGCTTTTTCGCCTTTCTCGGCCTGGCAGCCTGGATCCTGCTCTGAGAGCCGGCCGGGCCGACCCGGCCGGCCCGGCCTATTGCTTCACCGCGACCCACTGGGTGACCGGCACCTGCGCCTGCCAGGCGCTCCGACCATTCTCGGCCACGGCACGGGCGACGGTCAGGCGCACGATGTCGCCGCCGAGGCGGTTCTGCTGGTCGAGCAGCACGCGTTCCTCCTCGACCGACTCGGCATTCGCGACCAGCCGGCCACGGCCGGCGAGATAGGACCAGCAAGCCTCGACCAGACCCGGATCGGCGAGGCCGCCACCGATGAAGATCGCATTGGGCAGCATGCCGCTGCGGTCGACCAGGCGGGCCAGACACTGGGACGGCGGTTCGGCGACCACCTCCAGTTCCGGCGTCCCCAGGGCGATGGCGTTCTTGTCGATCAGATCGGCCCGCGCCGCGTTGGGCTCGACGGCGATGGCCCGGCCGCGCGGTGCCACCCGCAGCCATTCGATGGCGATCGAGCCGCCGCCCGAGCCCAGGTCCCAGAGCAGCTGGCCCGGCAGCGGCGACAGGGCGGCGAGCGATACCGCCCGCACCTCGCGCCGCATCACCCAGCCCTCGTGGCGATAGGCCTGGTCCGGCAGGCCGGGCGCCCGCGACAGGATGAGCGCGTCGCGCCCGGCGACGCACTCGATGGCAACGGTGTTGAACTCGGACGTCCGGTCGACGGACCAGTTCAGTGCCGTGCCGGTAATCTGCCGATCGTTCGGCCCGCCCATATCCTCCAGAACGGTGATCCGGCTGGGTCCGAAGCCGCGCTCGGTCAGAGCCCGGGCGATGCGCCGGGCCGCCGAGCCGTCCGAGGTCAGCACCAGGAAACGGCCTTTCGGATACAGATAGGCGTTGATGCCCTCCGGATCGCGGCCATGGAAGTTCAGGCACTCGATCTGGTCGCGCGGCCAGCCGAGCCGGGCGCAGGCCAGGGCATAGGCCGAGGGGGAGGGGACGATCCTGAGCTCGGCCCGCGGGAACTGATTGACGACCAGGCTGCCGATGCCGTGAAGAAGCGGATCGCCCGGGGCAATGACGCAGACCGATGTGCCGCGTCGGGCCGCCAGGTCCGGCAGAATGGCCGATGGCGGGTCCGGCAGGGTCAGCCGCAGCCGGTCATTGCCGCTCACCAGGTCGAGGGTGCGGGCATCGCCGACCAGCACCTCCGCCTGGGCAATCATGGCGCGGGCGGTCTCGCCCAGCCCGGCCAGTCCGTCGCCGCCGATACCGACGATCGACAACCACGCTCCGCTCATGGCGCACCTCTTTATTTGTTGTGCGCTGCCCCGCGCTCGCACGGACCGGCGCATCCCCCCTATGATGGCCGGCGGAAGGCTGCGGCGCGGACCCCGCTCCGCCGCGGCCGGACGGTCAGGTGTCCCGCTGCCGGATCGTCTCATCCGGTCAGCGCGATCTGGCGGCCCGATTCCCCCGCCTGTTCCGACTCCAGCTCTTGCGGTTTCGGCTGGTCCTGCCGCCCGTTTTGTTTGAGCACCATGTGCAGATGCAGCAATCGGCCACTGCACAAAGGGCCGAGCCGGTATCCGGCACTTATTTCTCCATCATAGCCTGAACTGTACGCCACACGACGGCGCACCGAAAGCCTTGACGCAGGGTGCGACGACGGGTTTCCGTTCGCGGATGAGCCGCAGGTGCCGGCCCGACCCCGCGGGAGTCATCATGGACAGTCAGCTGCAGCCGTCGGGGGCGCCGGGCCCGGATCGGGTCTACCTGTCGGTGGTCGCGCCGTGCTTCAACGAAGAACGCAACCTCCCCTCCCTGCTGGAGCGGTTGACGCGGGTCTGCCGGTCCGTGGCCGGCAGCGACTACGAGATCGTGCTGGTGAATGACGGGTCGCGCGACGGCACCTGGACCGCAATTCGGGCGGCGGCGGCAGAGGACCGCCACATCGTCGGGGCGAACCTGTCGCGCAATCACGGTCATCAGCTGGCGCTCACGGCCGGGCTGACCCTGTGCCGGGGCGATCGGGTGCTGATCATCGATGCCGACCTGCAGGACCCGCCGGAGCTGCTGGGGGAGATGCTGCAGCTGATGGAGCGGCAGCAGGCCGATGTCGTCTACGGCCAGCGCAGCGACCGGCAGGGCGAGAGCAAATTCAAGACCGTGACCGCGGCCCTGTTCTACCGGATCTTCCGGCGGCTGGTGGATATCGACATCCCCATGGACACCGGCGATTTCCGGCTGATGAGCCGCCGGGCGCTCAATGTTCTGAATGCCATGCCGGAGCACCATCGCTTCGTCCGCGGCATGGTCACCTGGATCGGCTTCCGCCAGGTGCCGATCCGCTACAGGCGGGATGCCCGCCATGCCGGGACGACGGGCTATTCGATCAGAAAGATGGTCCGGCTGGCGCTCGACGGCATCACCGGTTTTTCGGTGCGGCCGCTGCGCCTGGCCTCCTGGCTCGGCATCGGCTTCGGCGTGCTGGGAATGGCCGGTCTCGTCTATACCTTTATCGCCTGGATCATCGACCAGACCGTGCAAGGCTGGGCCAGCCTGATGACGGTGGTGCTGCTGATGGGGAGCGTTCAGCTTCTGGTGATCGGGGTGCTCGGCGAGTATCTCGGCCGCCTCTATCTGGAATCGAAGCGGCGGCCGCTGTTCATCATCGAAGACGTCGTCACCGGCAGCCACAGCGCCGATGCTGAGCCCGGCTCGGGCCATACGGACGACCCGGCACCGCCCCCTCACCCCGGACGGAGCGCCGACAATGCCTGATCGGGACTCCGCCGGTCAGCCGCCGGCCGGCGGCCGGCTTGCGCATCTGGGCCGGGCGGCCCGCCGGCCGCTGCGGTTTGCCACGGTCGGGGTCCTGAACACGGCCATCGATATGAGCCTCTTCGCGCTGCTGCACCTGGGTGCCGGCGTCGGGCTCCTGGCCGCCAACACGCTGTCCTACAGCGCCGGCGTGACCAATAGTTTCTTCTGCAATAAATACTGGACGTTCCGCGAGACGCAACGTCACGGCCGCCTCTCGCGCCAGCTGCCGCTTTTCGTCGGCCTCAATCTGATCGGGCTCGGGCTGTCGAACGCCACGATCTGGGCGCTGGCGCCGTTGATGCCGGCCATGGCCGCCAAGCTCGCGGCGGTCGGCGCGACCTTCGTCTGGAATTACTGGTCGAGCCGGCGTTTCGTCTATACGCCGGACTTGAGGAACTTCTCGGCGCGTTCCAGCGCTTCCTGAAAATGCCGAGGCCGGGCGTCATAGGGGCAGACGGCCTTGGCATGCATGACGAAATACCCGAAATGATGCCGCAGCATTTCATACTGTTCGAGCTGGGTCGACAGCGTCAGCAGGTAGTCGTAAAGTTCCTGATCCTGATGCTTCTGGTAGAACGCCTCGGCCTTGTCATAAACGTCCTGGACGGCGTCCGTCATGGCTGACATCCCTGCTGCCTGATGGAAGACGCGGCAGGATGTGGAAGAACGTCGCCCCTGTCAAGGCGCCGGAGACCGGCGTTCGCGATCCTGCGGCAGCCGCTACCTTAGGAGGCGGCGCCATTTCTCGTCCGTGCCTTCTGCCCGGAAAACTTCATAGGCATGACGGACTTCCTCGTAATAGGCGCGAGTCCGTTGCAGGTCGTCCATTTCAGGGATCTGGTCGTTGATGCCCGCGAGCCCGGCGGCGCTCTTCGCAATCATGAACGCCGTGCGGAAATATTTCTCCTGGTAATGCGCCAGGCCCTTCTCAAAGACCTCGGCCGGATCGCGCGCCGCCACCGTCTCTGTGGCAGGCACGCCGTCGCCCAGATCGGCCGTGGCCTGGGAGGTCTCTCTGTCCATTTGCCGCTCCTTGAAATCCTTCATGCCCGACGGGCCTGCAGGGTCCGCCGATCCTGCATATCGGGTGCGACGTTAAGCTCCCTTTAATGACGACGCGGGCGCGAGGCGGCGGCAGGCGCGGCGAATGCCGGGCTGCCGCCGCCCGGGATACCCTCTTCGCCTTACTGCGCGGCTTTGGCCACTGGCACCGTCGCCTCCCGGCCGGCATCCGCCGTCACCGCCGTCACCTGGCGGGCGCCGGACAGGCCCGCGGCCAGAATCGCCTGGCCATGCAGGGCGAGCTGCGAGACATCGTTGGCCGCCCGGTGCATGGCACCCTGCAGCAGGTCGCTATAAATGGCCGCGACCTGATTGCGGTCGGGACCGTCCGCCAGGCGGCGCACGGCGTTCTCCGCCGCGGTCGCATCCTCGACGCGATTGCGGCCCCAGCTTTCGGCCATTTCGCCCATGCGGGCATAGACCTCGCCCTGGACGGCCAGCCAATGGGTCAGCGGCTGCGAAACGGCGAGGCGCAAAAACTGGTCGCTCATTTCCGGCAGATTGAGATTTGCGGTCATGGTCTGTCGCTCCTGCCCGGCATGCCTGGGGGTGAAGCTCCGGGCGAGCCTGTCACCGCAGCGCAGCAAAGCAGATCAAAGGTGCAGGACCGTGACGGCTTTGTGAAGTTCTCGTTTGCTCTCAAAAGAGTCGGTGCGCAACGAACGCACCACCTTTGAAAGAAGGCGGCCAAGGCCGTCAAGCAAAACGGACCAATATCAGGCCGCCTGGCTCTTCTTCCACTTCGTCAGCTTGCGCATAATGATATTTCGTTTGAGCGGCGAAATGTGGTCGGTAAAGAGAATGCCGTCGAGATGATCGATCTCGTGCTGCAGGCAGGTCGCCAGAAGGCCCGCGGCCTCGACTTCCTGCGGCGCGCCGCTGCGATCGAGGTAGCGCACCCGGCACTGTGCCGGCCGGGTGACATCGGCATACTGGTCGGGGAAGGACAGGCAGCCCTCGTTATAGGTGTGCTTCTCGTCCGAGACCCAGACGACTTCCGGGTTGGCCAGGCACAGGGGCTGCGCCGGCTCGTCCTTGCCGGCGATATCGACGACGATCACCCGTTCCAGCACGCCCACCTGCGGCGCCGCAAGGCCGACCCCCGGCGCTTCGTACATGGTCTCCAGCATATCGTCCATCAGCCGGGTGATGCGGGCATCGACGCCGGCGACGGGCTCGGCCCGGGCTTTCAGGACGGGATCGGGCGCGATGCGAATCGACAGTTTCGCCATGGTCGGTGATGCAGTCCAAATCTCTTGTTTCCCTTGACCAATCCGGAAATATGGGTTTCCCGCGCCCGGGTCAAGCGCCCCGACCCGCCCCCGGTCGCCGCCGCGAAAGCTCCTGGCGACCGGCGGGTTCACGGCAATGTGACTGGGGCTCCGGCCGCGCCGCGACCACACTCCCTGGCGCAGAGAACAGGAACAGACCGGGACCAGACATGACCGACAAAGTCGTCAAGTCCGATGCGGAATGGCGGGCGCAGCTGACGCCCGAACAATATGACGTCACCCGCCGGCAGGGCACCGAGCGGCCCTTTACCGGCGAATACTGGAACGCCAAGACGCCGGGCGTCTATTCCTGCATCTGCTGCGGCCAGGACCTCTTCGAATCCGACACGAAGTACGATTCGGGCACCGGCTGGCCCAGCTTCTGGCAGCCGCTGGCCGAAGACCGGGTCGAGACGCGCCGCGATGCCGGTCACGGCATGGTCCGCACCGAGGTCGTCTGCAGCAAATGCGGCGCCCATCTCGGTCACGTTTTCGAGGACGGCCCGGCCCCGACCGGCGCGCGCTATTGCATGAATTCGGCGGCTCTGGTGCTGAAGCCCGAAGACGAAGCTGCCGGCTGAAAGCTCTCGGCCGTTACAGGGGCCGGCGCGCCTTCAGCGCCGCGGTCAGGGTGCCGTCGTCGAGATAGTCGAGTTCGCCGCCCACCGGCATGCCATGCGCCGGCCGGGACACCGTGACGTCGCAGGCGGCCAGCCGATCGGCGATGTAATGCGCCGTCGTCTGGCCCTCAACCGTGGCGTTGAGCGCGAGGATCACCTCCCGCACCGCCGGATCGCCCGCCCGCCGCACCAGCGGTCCGATCGCCAGATCCTCCGGCCCGACGCCATCGAGCGCCGACAGCGTGCCGCCCAGCACGTGATAGCGGCCGTTGAAGCTCTTCGAGCGTTCCAGCGCCCAAAGATCGCCGACCTGCTCCACCACGCAGATCAGGGCCGCGTCCCGCTCGGGGTCGCGGCAAATGCTGCAGGGATCATCGGCATCGAGATTGCCGCAAAGGCTGCACTGGCGGACGGCATCGGCCGCCGCCTGCAGCGCGGCTGCCAGCGGCCGCATCACCTCGTCGCGGCGCATCAGCATGTGCAGCACCGCCCGCCGGGCCGAGCGCGGCCCGAGCCCGGGCAGGCGCGCGAGCAGGCGCACCAGGGCATCGACCTGCGGTCCGATCATCGCGGCACGTCCACCCGGCCGGAATCGAACGGGCGCGGCCGGCTCAGAACGGCAGCTTCATCCCCGGCGGCAGCTTCAGCCCGCCCATCAGCTTCTGCGTCTCTTCCTGGACGGTGCTTTCGACCTTCGCCTTGGCGTCGTTGAAGGCCGCGACGAGCAGGTCCTCCATCACCTCGACGTCTTCCGGATCGACCAGGGTCTTGTCGACCTTGACCGAGCGGACTTCGCCCTTGCCGTTGAGGGTGACCGTCACCAGCCCGCCGCCGGACTGGCCGGAAATCTCCAGGTCGGCCAGGCGCTCCTGCATCTCGGCCATCTTGGCCTGCATTTCCTGCGCCTGCTTCATCATATTGCCGAGATTTTTCATGCGCCTACTCGTCTCCGCTGTCTTCGGGGGCTCCGTCGTCGAGGCCGAACTCATCCGCCGTCACCGCGTCCGGGTCGGCCGCCGGGGGCGGCCCGTCGAGACCGGCGGCCACGTCCCCGGCCGCGGCCTCGGACGGCATCGTGTCCGGCATATGGTGGATATCCTTGACTTTCGCACCCGGGAATGTCGCCAGGATCGCCTGCACCAGGGGGTGCGCGGCGGCGTCTTCGAGGGCGCGGTCCCTGTCCGCCCGTTCCTGCTGCCGCAGCGTCGGCTCGCCCGGTGCGCTCGACACGCTGACAACCCAGCGCCGGCCGGTCCAGTCCTTGAGCCGCGCCATCACCTCGCTGGCGAGGCTGGCCGGGGCCAAGTC
>JAAAOG010000001.1 GCA_009909005.1 Alphaproteobacteria bacterium
GAACACCGAGACCAGGTCGTCCTTGGTGTAGTCCTCGTAATAGGGCTCGTAATAGGCATCCGGGAAATAGGCCAGGATGCTGTCGAAGGCCGGCCGGTCGCCGCGCTGAATGCTGTCGACGAACACCAGACGGCCGCCGGGCGCCAGCACCCGCGCCATCTCCGCCGCGGCCTGCCGGCGGATCTTGCGCGGCAGCTCGTGATAGAGATAGACGCAGGTAACCAGGTCGACGCCGCCGTCGGGCATGGGAATCGCCTCCGCCGGCGCCTGCACCAGCCCGACTCTGGACTGGCCGGCCAGCCGCTCCGCCGCGTCGGGGCGGGCGACGCCGTGCGCCGCCTCGGCCGCCCGCGCGAGCGTGCCGGGCGCGCCGAGCAGCGCCGCGATCATGGTGGCGAGGTGCTCGGGGCTCGCCTGGTCCTGCGGCATCAGCCAGGCGCCGCCGGCATCGGCCAGGGCGGCGGCATTGACCGTCTGGTGGTCATCCTTGGCGTAGGGATAGGGGACAAGAATGGCCGGGCGGCCGGCGGCGGCCAGCTCGGCGATGGTCGAGGCGCCGGCCCGGGCGATGACCAGATGCGCCGCCGCCAGGCGAGCCGGCATGTCGGTGAAGAAGGCGGCCAGCTCATGGGCGATGCCGGCCGCCTCATAGGCCCGGCCGACCTCGCGCAGATCCTCCGGCCGGCATTGCTGGACGACAGCGAGGCGGGCGCGCTCCGACTCCGGCAGCAGCGCCAGCGCCGCCGGCACCAGCTCGGCGAAGATATGGGCGCCCTGGCTGCCGCCGATGACCAGCAGCGCCGCGGTCTCGTCCGGCTGTGGCGGGCGATAGCCGCTTTGCGCCAGTGCGGCGATGGCCGGGCGGACCGGATTGCCGGTGACGACGATCTTCGCCTGGTCGGCCTCGCGCAGGCCGTCGAGCCGCGGCACCGCGGCGGCGATCGCCCGGGCCCTGGGTGCGAAGAGGCGGTTGGCCCGGCCGGCCAGGGCGTTCTGCTCCTGCAGGACGATCGGCAGGCCGAGCCGTGATGCCGCCCAGAGCGCAGGGACGCTGGGGTAGCCGCCGAAGCCGACCACCGCCGCCGGCTGCAGCCGCTTCAGCAGCCGCAGCGCCTGCACCGCGCCGACCGCCAGCTCGGCCGTGGCGCGCAGGCGGCGGAACAGGCCGCGGCCGGGCATGCCGGCGGCGACCCGGTGGATGGGAATGCCGGTCAGGTCGCCGCTGAAGGCCTGCGCCCGCCGGTCGGTGACCAGCACCACCCGCTCGCCGGCGGCCAGCAGCGCCCGCGCCAAAGCCGCCGCCGGAAACATGTGCCCGCCGGTGCCGCCGGCGGCCAGAACGATCGGCCGGGCCGGGGTGTCCGCTGTCGTCATCGCAATCCTCCTGCGCCAGGCCGGCGCCGCGTCAGGGCGAGCATCATGCCCATGCCATAGGCCAGGGCGAGCAGGGACGAGCCGCCATAGCTGACGAAGGGCAGCGTCATTCCCTTGGTCGGGATCAGGTGCAGGGCCGAGCCCATATTGACGAGCGCCTGCACGCCGAACAGCGCCAGCAGGCCGGAAGCGGCAAGCACCACGAACATGTCGCTGTCGGCGGCGATCCGGTAAAAGCCGCGCAGGACGATGAAGGCAAACAGCCCGACCAGCACCAGGCACCAGACCAGGCCGAACTCTTCGCCGGCGACGGCGAAGATGAAGTCGGCATGGGCGTCCGGCACATGGTCCTTCACCGTGCCCTCGCCCGGCCCGGTGCCCCACACCCCGCCATGGCTGAACGCTTCCATGGCGCGCTGCACCTGGTAGGTGTCGCCGCTTTCCGGGTCGAGAAAGCGGTCGATGCGGCTCGCGACGTGGTCGAAGGCGTGATAGGAGGCGACCATGCTGCCGATCGCCGCCGCCGCCAGCAGCAGCACCAGCCCCAGCGACAGGCCCGACAAAAAGAACTGCACGCCCCAGATCGCCGCCACCACCACCGCCATGCCGAGGTCCGGCTGCATCAGCAACAGCGCGATGACCAGGCCGAAGAGCAGGATGGAGATGGCGTTGCCGGGGAAGTCGTCGCGCAGGCGCTGCTGCGCGAACAGCCAGGCGGCGACCACGGCGAAGGCCGGCTTGACGAATTCCGAAGGCTGCAGCGACTGGCCGGCCAGGTGCAGCCAGCGGGTGGATCCCTTGATCTCGGCACCGACCAGCAGTGTGGCGACGACCCCGGCCAGACCGAGGGTGAACACCGCCACCGACAGGCGCCGCACCATCACCGGCGTCAGCAGCGAGGTGACGAACAGGATGCCGATCGCCGGCACCAGCCACAGCAGGTGGCGGTAGACGAAATGGAACTCCGGCAGGCTCAGCCGGCCGGCCACCGCCGGGCTGGCGGCGGCGATCAGGATCGCCCCGAAGGTGATAAGGATCAGCAGGGCGCCGACGCTCCAGCGGTCGACGGTCCACCACCAGCGGCCGAGAATCGTCGGATCGGTGCGGGCGACGCCGGTCATGCCGCCCCTCCCGCCGCGTCGCCGGCCATCTGCGCGACCAGCCCGCGCACGGTCTCGGCGAAGGCGGCACCGCGTTCCTCGAAATTGGCGAACTGGTCGAAAGAGGCGCAGGCCGGCGACAGCAACACCACCGCATCCTCCCGGCCGTCGCGGCGGGCGGCCTCGAAGGCGGCGCGGGTGGCGGTGCCGAGCTCGCCGCACCGCGTCGTCGGCACGCCGCCATGGGCCACCAGGAAATCGGTGAAATCGGCCTCGGCCTCGCCGATCAGAAAGGCCTCGGCGACATTGGCGAGGCCCGGCTCGATCCCGGCCAGGCCGCCGGGCTTCGGCCGGCCGCCGGCGATCCAGTAGATCGGGGCGTAGCAGACCAGGGCCTTGAGCGCCGCCTCGGCATTCGTCGCCTTGCTGTCGTTGACGAAGCGGATGCCGCCGATCTCCGCCACCGGTTCCTGGCGGTGGGCAAGGCCGGGGAAGTCGCGCATCGCCGCGGCGATCGCCGTGCGCTCCAGGCCGGCGGCGCGGGCGGCGGCATAGGCGGCTGCGGCGTTCTGGGCATTGTGCTGACCGGGCAGAGCCGGCGCCTCGGCGAGGTCAAGCACCGTCTGCGGCACGCCGTGCATGGCGTCGACCAGCCGTCCCCGGTCGACATAGACCCCGCCGGCGATGCGCCCAGCGGCCGAGATCGGGATGATCCGGTCCGGCCCGGTGCCGGGCGTGCGGGCGACCGCCTGCAATTCGGTATAGACCTGCCGGCTGTGCCGGTCATCGATGCCGATGATCGCGGTCGACCCCGCCGCGGCCGTCTCGAACAGCCGGCGCTTGGCCGCCACATAGGCTTCCATGTCGGGATAGCGGTCGAGATGGTCGGCGGAGAAATTCAGCAGCACGCCGATCCGGCAGGCGAGCGCCGAGACGGTCTCCAGCTGGTAGGAGCTGAGTTCCAGCACATACCAGCCCTCCGGGCCGGGCGGCTCCAGGCCGAGGCAGGGCGGCCCGAGATTGCCGCCGACCGAAGCGGGGACGCCGGCGCGGTCAAGGATATGGCCGACCAGCGCCGTGGTCGTCGACTTGCCGTTGGTGCCGGTGATGCCGAGGACCTTCGCCTCGGGCTGCGCCCGGGCCAGCAGGTCGGCATCGATCACCACCGGCACGCCGGCCGCCTCGGCCGCCGCCACCGCCTTGTGCGGGGCGGGATGGGCGCGCGGAATGCCGGGACTGAGCACCAGCATCGCCGCACCGTCGAGCCCCTCGCCCGGCAGCCGCGCCAGCGGGATGCCGGCCGCCTCGGCCGCCGTGCGCGCGGCCGCCTTGTCGTCCCAGGCCCGCACCGCCGCGCCGGCCTCGTGCAGGGCCCGGGCCGCCGCCAGGCCCGATTTGCCGAGGCCGAGCACCGCCACGCGTTCGCCGGAGAGGAAGCCGAGATCGATCATCGCATCCGCCCCCTTCATCGCAGCTTCAGGGTGGACAGGCCGATCAGCGCCAGCACCACGGCGATGATCCAGAAGCGAATGACGATGGTCGGCTCGGCCCAGCCCTTTTTCTCGAAATGATGGTGGAGCGGCGCCATGCGGAAGACGCGCCGGCCGGTCAGCTTGAACGAGGCCACCTGGACGATGACCGAGACCGTCTCCAGCACGAACAGGCCGCCGACGATCAGCAGCACCAGCTCGTGCTTGGTCACCACGCTGGTGGCGCCCAGCGCCCCGCCGATCGACAGCGAGCCGGTATCGCCCATGAACACCATGGCCGGCGGCGCGTTGAACCAGAGAAAGCCGAGGCCGGCCCCGATCAGGCCGCCGCAGAACACCGCCAGTTCGCCGGCGCCGGCGACATGGTTGATCTGCAGATAGTCGGCGAAGATGACATTGCCGACGAGATAGCTGATCAGCCCGAAGCAGCCGGCGGCGATCATCACCGGCACGATGGCCAGCCCGTCGAGCCCGTCGGTCAGGTTGACGGCGTTGGACGCACCGACCATGACCAGCATGGCGAAGGGGATGAACAGGATGCCGAGCGGCAGCAGCACGTCCTTGAAGAACGGGATGGCCAGGCCCGTATCGAGCGGCCCCGGCGTGATTGAGACGAACCAGAGGCCGGCGCCCCCGGCGATCAGCACCTGGAAGAGCAGCTTCAGCCGCCCGGACAGCCCGCGGGGATTGCGCCTGGTCAGCTTCAGATAGTCGTCGGCGAAGCCGATCAGCCCGAAGCCGACGGTGACCAGAAGGACGATCCAGACATACTGGTTGGTCAGGTCGGCCCAGAGCAGCGTCGACACGGCGATGGCGATGAGGATCAGCAGGCCGCCCATGGTCGGGGTGCCGCGCTTGCCGAAATGTCCTTCCGGCCCGTCCGCCCGGATCGGCTGTCCCAGCCGCTGGCGGGCGCGCAGGCGCTGGATCAGCGTCGGGCCGATGACGAAGGCGAGGACCAGGGCCGTGATCACCGCGCCGCCGGTCCGGAAGGTGATGTACCGGAACAGGTTGAAGACGATGAACTCATCGGCCAGCGGGAAGAGGAGATGGAAAAGCATCCGCGCCTCCTAACCGCCCTGAGCCGAATGCCGGGCCTGCGCCGGCGGTTCAGCGTCGCCGCTCGTCCGGGCGCCGCGCTCCCTCAGCGCCGTCACCACCGTCGCCATCCGGCTGCCCAGCGAGCCCTTGACCATGACCGCGTCGCCGGGCCGCAGGACCGGCAGCAGCTGCTCCGCCAGCTCGGCCGCGGCCGGGGCATAGCCGGCCCGGCGGGTTGCCGGCAGGGCCTCGTAGAGCGCGTGCATCAGCGGTCCGGATAGAAAGACGAGGTCGATCCCGGCCGTCTCCAGGGGGTCCGCCAGCGCCGCATGCATGGCCCGCCCCTGCGGCCCCAGCTCCAGCATGTCGCCGAGCACCGCGATGCGCCGGCCGCCCGGCCCGACCGCGGTGCCGGCCAGCACGGCAATGGCGGCTTCCATCGAGGCCGGGTTGGCGTTGTAGCTCTCGTCGATGACCGTCACGGCCGGGTCCTCGGGCACCGGCGACAGCCGGATGGGGAAGCGGTCGCCGCGTCCGGAGACCGGCACCAGCTGCGACAGCCGCGCCGCCGCCGCGCCGACCTCGGCGCCGACGGCCTCGACCGCCAGCAGCACCGCCAGGCTGTTCATCACGGCATGCCGGCCGGGGACGGAGAGCCGGTAGTCGAAGAGCCGGCCGCGTACCGCCGCCCGGACTGCGCTCGACTCGCTTGCCAGCCGGCAGTCGATCAGCCGGGCATCGGCCTCGGCTGTGCTGCCGAAACTCCAGATGCTGTTCAGGCCCTGGGTGCGGGCATGCGCCACCAGCGTCGGGAAGTACTTGTTGTCGCGGTTGAGAATGGCCGTGCCGCGATTGTCCATGCCGCGCAGGATTTCAGCCTTGGCGTCGGCGATCGCCGACTCGCTGGGGAAGTTCTCCAGGTGCGCGGCGGCCACCGTGGTAATGATCGCGGCGTCCGGTTTCAGCAACCGGGACAGGCGCTCCAGCTCGCCGGCATGATTCATGCCGGCCTCGAACACCCCATAGGCGGCGCCGGCGGGCAGGCGGGCGAGGCTGAGCGGCACGCCGAACTCATTGTTGAGATTGCCGGCCGTGGCATGGGTCGCCCCCTGCCCGGCCAGGGCGAAGGCCAGGGCCTCCTTGGTGCCGGTCTTGCCGACGGACCCGGTGATGGCGACGATTTTCGCCCGGGTCCGCAGCCGGGCAAAGGCGGCCAGGGCCTGCAGCGCCCGCGTCGTATCGTCGACCACCAGCAGCGGCGCCCCGGCCGGGACGATGTCCGCGGTGCGGTGGACCATGGCGGCGGCGGCGCCGGCCGCCAGGGCATCCGCGACGAAGCGGTGCGCGTCGTGGTTCGGGCCGACCAGCGCCACGAAGAGATCGCCCGGCTTGACCGTGCGGCTGTCGATGGAGACGCCGGTCGCCGCCCACTCGCCGGCCGCCAGGCCGTCGGTGGCAGCGGCGGCCTCTGCGGCGGTCCAGAGCACGGGCGGGCGGGTGATGGCCATCATCCGGGCTCTCCCTCGAGGGCGGCGAGAGCGGCCCGCGCCACCGTGGCATCGTCGAAGGGGCGGACATGCTCGCCGATGGTCTGGCCCTGCTCATGGCCCTTGCCGGCGATCAGCAGCACGTCGCCGGGACCCAGGGCGTCGACGCCGGCGCAGATGGCCTCGCCCCGGTCGCCGATCTCCGTGGCTCCCGGGCTGGCGGCAAGGATGGCCGCGCGAATGGCGGCCGGCGGCTCGGACCGCGGATTGTCGTCGGTGACGATCACCCGGTCGGCCAGGCGGGCGGCGATCCCGCCCATCAGCGGCCGCTTGCCGGTGTCGCGGTCGCCGCCGCAGCCGAAGACCACGGCCAGCCGGCCGGCCGCATGCGGGCGCAGCGCGTCGAGCGCGGCGGCGAGCGCATCGGGGGTATGGGCATAGTCGACGAAGACCGGTGCGCCCGACGGATGACGCCCGGCCAGCTCCAGCCGGCCGCGCACCGGCTTCAGGCTCTCCAGCGCCCCGAGAGCGGCCAGCGGCTCGCCGCCGGTCGCCAGCACCAGCCCCAGGGCGCACAGCGCGTTCTCGGCCTGAAAGCGGCCGACCAGCGGCAGGGTCAGGCGATAGGGCTTGCCCTCAAGGCGGATCGACAGGTCGAGGGCATCGGGCATCGGCCGGACCGCGACGATCTCGATGTCGCAGGGCTCGGCATGGCCGGGGCTGCCATAGCTGACCACCCGCTGGCCGCGGCCGGCGCACATCTCGGCGATCACCGCGCCGCTCTCGTCGTCGCGGTTCACCACGACGACGCCGTGAGTCCCCAGCAGCTCGCGGAACAGCCGCGCCTTGGCCTTGAAGTAGGCGGCCCGGCTGCCGTGATAGTCGAGATGGTCGCGGCCGAGATTGGTGAAGCCGGCGGCGACCAGGGCCAGTCCGTCCAGCCGGAACTGGGCCAGCCCATGCGAGGAGGCTTCCAGCGCCAGATGGGTGACGCCGGAGGCGGCCAGTTCGGCGAGCCTGGCATGCAGGGCGACCGGATCCGGGGTGGTCAGGCTGCCCGGCTCCTCCAGGCCCGGAGCGACAACTCCCAGCGTCCCGAGGCTGGCCGCACGGCAGCCCAGCCGCTGCCAGATCTGGCGGGTGAAGGCGACGACCGAGGTCTTGCCGTTGGTGCCGGTCACCGCCACCGTGGTCGCCGGCTGCAGCCCGAAAAAGGCGGCGGCGATCCGGGCGAACAGGCGCCGCGGCTCGGCATCGGTGATCAGGCGCACGCCCCGGCAGCCGGCCGGCAGGGCCGTGCCCAGGGGCGCCAGGATGACCGTGGCGCCGTGCCGCACCGCCTCGGGGATGAAGGCGCGGCCGTCCGCGCGGCTGCCGGGCAGGGCGGCGAACAGCCAGCCCGGCTTCACCTCCCGGGAATCGGCCGTCAGGCCGGCAAGCCGGGTCTCGCCGTTCAGAATGTCCCGGACATCGCAGTCCCGTGTCATGGCATCGATCATGGCAGCGATACTTCCGCAAACTGATTGTCCGCGGGCCCGATGTTGAGATGCATCGCCTCGCGGATCTCCGGCGCCTCGGGGTCGAAGGGCGCCATCCCCATCAGCGGGCCCATGCGCGCGACGACGCGGCGCACGACCGGCGCGGCGACCCAGCCACCCGTGGCATAGCCATAGGTCTCCGCCGTGCCCTGCGGTTCGTCGAGCATGGCGAACACCACATAATCGGGGTTTGTCATGGGAAAGGCAGCGATGAAGGAGGAGAGCAGCCGGCGCCGGGAATAGCCGCCGCCGGCCGATTTCTCCGCCGTCCCGGTCTTGCCGCCGACCAGGTAGCCCGGCGCGTCGGCGCGGCGCCCGGTGCCCTCCTCGACCACCAGACGCAGCAGCCGGCGCATGGTGTCGGAGGTCGAGGGTGCCAGCACCTGGGTGCCGGACGCCGGCGCGCCCGGTTCGCGCAGCAAGAGCGTCGCCTCGTGGCGCACGCCGCCATTGACCACGGCGCTGACCGCGGTGGCCAGGTTGACCGGGGTGACCGACAGGCCGTGGCCGAAGGAGATCGTCATGGTGTTGATCTCCCGCCAGGGCGACGGGACCTGCGGGTGGCCGACCTCGGGCAGCTCGACGGCGGCCGGCTCCAGCAGGCCGAGCCGGCGGAGATAATCCTGCTGCCCCGGGGTGCCGACCGCCAGCGCCATGCGCACCGCGCCGATATTCGAGGAATGGCGGAAGATCTCCGGCACCGTCAGCCAGCGCGCCTCGGCATGGAAATCGCTGATGGTGTGGCGGCCGATGCGGATGGGATGGCGGGCATCGAAGGCGTCGGTCAGCCGGACGGTGCCGCTGTCCAGGGCCATGGCCGTGGTGAAGATCTTGAAGGTCGAGCCCATCTCGTAGAGCCCGAGCGTCGTGCGGTTGAAGCGGGCGTCGTCGTCGACGCGGCCGGCCTGGACGGGGTTGAAGTCGGGCAGCGAGACCATGGCCAGCAGCT
Source organism: Alphaproteobacteria bacterium (assembly GCA_009909005.1). Classification (GTDB taxonomy): domain Bacteria; phylum Pseudomonadota; class Alphaproteobacteria; order DSM-16000; family Inquilinaceae; genus JAAAOG01. The sequence goes on from JAAAOG010000001.1 coordinate 8,980, forward strand.
CGCCGGTGCGGGCGTCCATGATCAGCCCGGCGCCGCCGATGGCGCTGTATTCGGCGATCGCAGCGGACAGCTCCTCGCGCAGGATCGACTGCAGGCGGGTGTCGATCGACAGGGCGACGGGCCCGGCGCCGTCCTCCAGCCGATCGTCCAGCGAAGCCTCGATGCCGGCCAGGCCGTGGCCGTCGATATCGGTGAAGCCGACAATGTGGGCGGTCAGGCTGCCGAGCGGATAGGCGCGGCGTTCCTCCCGCTCGAAGCCGAGGCCGGGGATGCCCAGCCGGTTGATGGCGGCCTGCTGGCGCGGCGTCAGATGGCGCTCCAGCCAGACGAAGCGCCGGTCGCTGGCCAGCCGCTCCTCGGTGCGGGCCCGGTCCAGGCCGTCGAGCACCCCGGCCAGCTGCCGCGTCGCCGCTGCCGGGTCGGGCACCTGGGTGGCATCGGCATAGAGCGAGGCGGTGGGCAGGCTGGTGGCCAGCAGCACGCCGTTGCGGTCGACGATGTCGGCCCGCACCGGACGCTCGCGCTCCGCCGCCCGGGCGGTGTGCGGCTCGCGGCCGCCTTCGAACAGCACCAGGTCGACCAGCCGCCCGCCAATGGCAAGAAAGGCCAGCGCAAAGACCAGCCCGGTCACCATCAGCCGCGAGCGCCCCATCTCCAGGGCCTGCGCGGCGCGGCCGCGGAAACGGTAGCGCGCTTCGGCCCGGGGCAGCGGGTGCGGATCGATCGGCGCGGGTGTCCGGGCGATGGGCGGGCCGACAGGCGGAGTCATGGGCGGAGTCATGGGCGGGGTCCTCCGCCGGGCCCGGCGGCGCCGGTGCCGGTGGGATCGAGGCTGGCGAGCAGGGCGCCGATCGGGTCGTCGCGGTCTGCCGGCGACACGGGGCGCGACGTCCGCGGCGGCTCAGCCGGTTGTTCGCGGACCGGCTCGCCCGGCCCGGCGACCGGGGCCGTCGCAACCTCAGCGGCCGGTGTCGTGGCGGACGGTGCGGCGGCGGGTGGCGGGGGCGGCGGGCCGGCTTCGGGGTGCCGGGTTGGCACGGGCAGCTGGGAAAAGCCCGGGATGCGGGTCGCCGCCAGGCTGACCACGTCGCCGGGTTCCGGCAGCGGATAGGGGATGGCGGCCGGGCCCTCGGCGATATGGCCGACGCCGGCCGGCTCCAGTGCCGTCAGCTCGCGGACCAGGCTGCGCAGCCGCTCCGGGCGGTTGAGATAGCTCCACTCGCTGCGCAGCACCCGGATGGCCTCCGACTCGGCGACGATCTGCCGGTTGACGCGCTCCAGCTGCGCCTCCAGCGCATCGACCTGGCGGCCGGTGACATAGACGAAGGCGCTCGCCGCGGCGATCAGCACCAGCCAGATGAGGACGGCCGGCCGCATCATGCTCCGCCTCCCTGTCCGGCGCGGGCCCCGGTCCGGCCGGCCCCCGTATGGCCGACCTCGGCGGGGCGGGCCGGCGCGTCGGTGC